>JAFYRL010000009.1 GCA_017546975.1 Alistipes sp. | reverse complement strand
GTACTCGGCAGGATTGGCCGTTGCGATAGGCTCCTTGTAGAGTAGTTCTGCTGTAGAAGACTCTCTGCGGTAGTATATCACACTTCCGTCATCCACGGTTGCAGTTAACACTCCATTTTCGTATTTAACCGCTGGTGTGTTAAGACGGTAAGCTACACCCATAGCATCCAATCTATTGTAGTGCTCTATCATGTTGTTATAGAACTGCTTACTATTTCGCTCATCGCTGGCGCTCCATGCAATTTCAGCAAGAGCAAGGATGCGTGGAAAGGTCATGTAGTGCAGATAGTCTGGTTTCTCAGGCGTGTGTGATGCGTAGAGTTCGCTAAAGAACGAGGCTTCGAAGCCAGCTACATGGCGTTGTTCCTGTTGTGTGAAGCCTACAGAGTCGAGTGAGAAGCTATAGAGCTTGCTCCAGTCAAATATTGCAGCCCAGTCATGACCATCCTCGCGTGGCGACTGCTTCATGTCGAAGTAGAAGTATTGTCCAGGCATCACAATGGTGCTGTAGCCCTTAGCTGCTGAATTGCGGCACTCGGCTACGCTCTCCCAACCATAAACAAGGGTTGTGTTGCTTAAGGCTCCGCCCTTAATAGCCTCATTCCATACAGCTGGTAGCTTGTTGTATTTAGCAAGTATATCTGTAAGGCGCAACATAAAGTATTGCTGTAGTTGTTCAGTGTTACTCATCTTATGCTCAGCCATTAAACGCTTGCAATCAGGGCATCTACTCCACTGTGTCATGTCAACCTCATCACCGCCGATGTGGATATACTTCGAAGGAAATAACTCACATACCTCAGCGAGGATATCCTCAAGGAGTGTGTAGTTCTCCTCGCGTGCTGCGCAGAAGGCTGAGCGTGTATCGTAGCCAAAGGATGCGGAGGTGCGTGGTGTGTAGTTGCATAGTATCTCAGGGCGTAATGTTGCTATGCATAGACTATGACCTGGGAGATCTATCTCTGGGATTATCTCAATATTACGCACGCGAGCATACTCGATAATCTCTCGCATATCTGCTTTGGTGTAATAGCCACCCCATCTTTCGTTCCACTTGCCGTATCGTGGCCATATAGGGCTCTCACCACCACGAAAGCCTCCTATCTCAGCAAGTTCGGGGTGTGACTCAATCTCAATACGCCACGCCTCATCATCTGTAAGATGTAGGCGTAGTGAGTTTATCTTATGGTATGCCAGAAGATCGATAAAATCCAAGATAGCCTGCTTATTCATCCATGTGCGGCAGACATCGAGCATAAAGCCTCGGTGTGGGTATTGCGGAGCATCCTCAATGGTGCAGTATGGCAGCGCTATATTTTGGGCGCACTCGCCTTGGTATATAGATGAGGGCATTAGCTGCATAAGCGTCTGGATGCCATTAAATACACCTCCATAGCCTCCCGCGGAGATTATGATACCTAAGGGGTAGATATCAAGTCGGTATTGTTCATAATCAAGAGAGTAATCTATATTTAGCTTTAGATTGCTATTTGTATCTCTCTTATTGATAGGTATATATGCAGATAAATATTCTACGATAGCGTCTAACTCAATATCGTAATATTCTACACGCAGAGGCGTTGTTATAGTGTATGTTCCGCCATGGTACACAACGCTTCTGGGTGACGGTATAAAGCTCACTGTTTGAGCCTCTACCATCACCGCACAAAGCAGTGTTATCAGGATAGTGATGATTTTACGCATCCTATCTAACTCTTAGTCGCTGACCGATACGAAGTATAGATGTGGACTTGATGTTATTGAGCTGACAGATACGAGTTACCGTAGTGCCATACTTGCGCGCTAACGCACCGAGTGTGTCGCCTGAGCGTACTGTATGATACTGGATAGCCTGAGCTGCTTTGCGCTCTGCTTCCTCAATCTTCTCTATCTCAACCTCCTCGTCAAAGTCCTGCTCAAACTTAGCGTAGATACTGAAGTGGCGACGCTTAAGTAGTAGCTCCTCGCGACGCAATTCGCCCGTCTTAAAATCTATGATGCGCTCAGGATCAAATGATTGTCCGCGATATCTAACCTCAAAGTGGAGGTGTGGACCTGTGCTTCTACCTGTGTTGCCACCAAGTCCAATCTGCTGTCCAGCAACAACCCACTCACCTGGCTGAACACTACGCTCAGAGAGGTGGGCATAATAGGTCTCAAGACCATTATTGTGGCGGATAATCACCAAGTTACCGTAGTTACCTGCAGCCTTTGATAGGCGCACCTTACCATCAAAAACAGCGTATATAGGGTCACCAACCTTAAGGCTAATGTCCATACCATGGTGTGCGCGACCGCGGCGAGGGCCATAACGAGATGTTATGCGTCCGATATATGGGTAGTGGTAGCTTCGAAGTGAGTCTACTAACTGTATGGGCGTAGCATCTGGAAAAGAGTTTATATCAACGCCTGCATATGCTTGTGTAGCAGATGTATCCCAGTGGTTATCAAATACGGTTGTGTCGTTTCTAAATCCCTCAGCAAGAACATATCGCCATGTGTTGTCGTTGAACAAAACAATGCTTATCTGCTCGCTGGGTGTAGGTAGTGTGTCAATCACTGATACGACGCCCAAGGTACGAACAGGTGCTACGCGGTGATTGACCGCGCTCTCTGTTTTTAGCGTGTCGATCTGCTCTGTTGCGAGGCTATCTGCGTCTTGGGCAAATAGTGTGGTTGAAACTAACAAAAATATAGTTGAAATAATAACTCTTAACATATCTATTTTCAAACTTTTATTTCATCTCTTTTATCATCTCTTCTGCGAGTTCGAGCTGGTGATAGAACTCCTCGCCAAAAGCACGGATAATAGGTTCTTTGAGACCCTTGTATACAGGTATGCCCAACTTCTTGCCACACTCTCTGGCTGAGCTACATACTGCCCAACGGTGGTAATTCAATCCCGCAGAGCCATTTCTAAAATGCGTAACTCTGATTGGATATAAGTGACATGATATAGGCTTCATAAATGAGCATTTGCCCTCACGATATGCACGCTCAATGGCGCAGAAGGTAATACCATTCTCCTCAAATGCGTATGCACATGCTGCATTATCCACTAAAGGTGTGGTGTAGTCACCGTCAACATCCACAACCATGAATCCCTGTTCCTCGACAGCTTTACGGCCCTCTTCTGTCATATATGGAGCGTAGTTCTCCCACTCCTCTTCAAGAATATCAACCTCCTCAATATCGAGGGGTGCACCAGAGTCACCCTCTACGCAGCAGATACCCTTGCACTTACCTAAGTCGCAACTAAAGCTCTCTCTTAGTAGATCGAGGCTAACAATCTTATCATCAATCTCTATCATATCGCACTATGGATTATAGATATCTTTGTAACGGAATGACAAAATCTCGTATACCATATCATGGAGTTGCTTGGCCTCCTTATTCTCAGGCTCGATAGTCATCGCCTTATTAAAGTCGTTGATAGCCTTACCCCACTCATTGTATTGGAAATAGCACTTACCACGCTCGATGTAGAGCATTGCACGCTCATCGCCCGCTTCGATTAGTGATGTGAGACGAACAATGCGACCAGCAGGTGTCCAAAGTTGGTTTTTGGTTATGTATTCTGCAACAGAACTGCATACCATCTTAGAGATATCTCCACCACGGCCACTTATATCTCTGATCTCTGTGGAGGAGAATTCCATGTATGGCGCATCTTCAAGTACTGTCACGCGGTCGGCGAACTTCTCTACAGCGTAGCCCTTACGAGGATATACATATATTTTGTACTCATTGAGTATGCGTTCATAGTCCTTCCACTCATCAAAACGCTCCCAGATATCACTGCCGGTGATGATGGCGAACTCCATTGTGTCGCCACAATTTTCCTTTAGGTAATCGAGAGTATTGATTGTGTATGAAGGTTTTTCAAGTACGAACTCAATAACCGATGGCTTAATCTGTTCTGGATACTTAGATGCCTTACACGCCATTTCTGTCATCTCATAGCGGGTGTACTCAGGGGTCTGAAGCACATCTGCCTTGAATGGATTTTGCGGCGAGATAATGAGTGCAACCTCATCTGCAAGGTTGCGCTCTATAGCATATTCGGCAAGTGCAATATGACCATTGTGTACAGGGTCAAACGAGCCGAAGTATAGTAACATGCGCTTTTTCATATCAATTCTTACTTTAGAAAGCGAGTGATAATTTCAGTAGCCTCATCTACGGCAACATCGAGCTTGTCGTTGATAACAACATGGTCAAACTCTGGAGCCTTAGATATCTCAAATTCAGCCTTGGCAACACGCTTCTGGATTACCTCCTCAGCATCGGTGCCGCGACCACGCAAGCGGCGCTCAAGCTCCTCTATAGATGGTGGCATGATAAACATTGAACATGCATCTTCTCCAAATAGACGCTTAAGGTTGATACCTCCCATGACATCAACATCAAAGATGATTACCTTGCCATTGTTCCAGATGCGCTCCATCTCGCTCTTGAGTGTGCCATAGCATGCACCCTGATATACCTCCTCCCACTCGACGAATTCGTTGCGCGCAACACGCTCCTTAAACTCTTCGTTTGTGAGAAAATAGTAGTCTACACCATTCTGCTCAGCACCGCGAGGTTGACGCGATGTTGCCGAGATTGAGAACTCGAAGCAGTCGAAACGCTTCAATAACTCCTTGACGATGGTTGTCTTACCAGAGCCACTTGGGGCTGAAAATATCACTAACTTACCCATTTCTATGACTAATTATAAAATATTGAGCACTTGCTCTTTAATCTTCTCTAATTCATCCTTCATCTTAACTACCAAGCGCTGCATATTAGCCTCATTAGACTTCGAGCCCATGGTGTTAATTTCGCGACCAAGCTCCTGGGCAATAAAGCCAAGTTTGCGACCTGGAGCATCCTCTTCTGCTGCCACCTCACGGAAGTATGAGCAGTGGTTGTCGAGGCGTACCTTCTCCTCAGTAATATCGAGCTTCTCGATATAGAAAATCATCTCCTGCTCCAAGCGGTTGTTGTCAACCTCGATAGCAAGTTTCTCGATATTCTCGCGAATGCGGCTCTTTATAATATCCACGCGCGCAGTCTCGTATGGTTCAACCTCGTGGCGATACTGTTCAATAAGGTCGATACGCTTAAGTAGATCAGCAATAAGTATTGCACCCTCCTGAATACGGAAGGCGTTAAGCTGCTCTGCTGCCTGCTCTGCTGCAACAATAATTGCCTTTAGCTCATCCTCGCTAACCTCCTGCTCCTCAGAAGTGATAACATCAGGCATGCGCAAAATAGCACTAAGGAAATAGTCACCATCCGCAGTTACAGAGTTCATTGCACATACCTCCTTAAGCTCCTTTGCATAGGCTGCAAAGGCCTCGCGGTTGATGTGTGCTGAGGTTTCTGCAACACTGCTCTCGAAAGAGATAAAACAATCAACCTTGCCGCGCTGTAGTTCACGCGTAAGAATAGCGCGCACCTCTGCCTCTGCGGCACGATACTTGCCTGGAATCTTGATGTTTAGGTCGAGCTGCTTTGAGTTTACTGATCTTAGCTCTACTCTAAACTTCTTATCATTACAAACGGCCTCGCCCTTACCGAAGCCTGTCATTGACTTTATCATATCAGTAGTGTATATTATATCCCACAAAGATATGAAAAAATCATGGTTGGTAAAAACTTTTTTGCAATAAAAAACCACCAACAGATAAAACTGCTGGTGGCTCTAATGTCTTGATGTGTCGTATGCACTATGAGCAACGCTCACACTTAGCTGCTAACATCGCATCAGCCAACTGCTCCAAGGCAGGAATATCAGTTGGTTTAAGGCGTGATATGATTGTTACAATATCCTCTACCACAGCTACATCCTTAAATCTGTCGATAATATTACGCATAGCACGACCTGCTGAAGGTGCCCATGAGCCATTCTCGATAATGCCTATGCGGCGCTTGCAGTAACCCTTGATAGCAAGGTGGTGCAAGAAGTCGTGCATAGGGGGAAATACATCTGAGTCATAGGATGCTGCAGCTACAACCAAGTGGCTATAACGGAAGGCATCCTCTACTGCCTCCGACATGTCTACGCGCGCAAGGTCTGAGACAACAACCTTCTTTGCACCCTTAGCACGCAAGATGTCAGCGAACTTCTCGGCTACCTCGCGAGTATTGCCGTGAATAGATGCGTAGGCAACAAAGATTCCCTCATCCTCTGGCTCGTACTTGCTCCATGTGTCGTATAGACTGATGTAATGACCCAAGTTTTCTGTAAGCACTGGACCATGCAATGGACAGATGATAGCGATATCGAGTGCGGCAGCCTTCTTTAGAAGAGTCTGTACAGGCGCGCCATACTTGCCACATATATTTATATAGTAGCGACGAGCCTCACACTCCCACTCATCATCGTAGCACAATGCTCCGAACTTACCGAAACCATCAGCCGAGAAGAGAACCTTGTCTGTGCTATCATAGGTAACCATAACCTCTGGCCAGTGTACCATAGGTGCCATGGCGAAGTGAAGTGTGCGGCCACCAAGAGATAGTGTACCACCCTCCTTGACACCAATAGTCTTGCCCTCGATATTGATATCGAAATAGAACTGAGGCAACATCTTAACAGCCTTATCAGATGCAATAATCTGTAGCGTTGGGTAACGCTCCAAAACCTTAGCAATAGAGCCTGCGTGATCTGGCTCAAGGTGCTGGACAACAAGGTAATCAGGGGTGCGACCCTCCAAAGCTGTTTCAAGATTATTAAGCCACTCCTCATGCTTGCGGTAATCTACCGTATCCATAATCGCTACTTTCTCATCCATGATGAGGTATGAGTTGTACGATACGCCATGAGGCACTACATACTGACTCTCAAATAGATCAATATCGGTATCATCTACGCCGATATACTTTATCTTTTCGGTTATATTCTTAATCATTTTGCACATGTTTTATATTCCAAGAGGCAAATATCTAAAAAAATAGAGATAAAAGCAAAACTTTTACCTACTTTTTAATACCTTTGCCCAATAATTGTGCAATAGATGTTAGTATGATGCAGAGAATAACTATATTTATATTATCTATAGCGTTGCTATGTGGCTGTGGTAGTAGTTCGGATACAGATGGTAAAAAGACTATATGTGTAACTATATCACCGCTCAAGAGTCTTGTCGAGGAGATCGTATGTGGTGATTATAGTGTAGATGTGCTTGTACCTAAGGGTGCAAGTCCAGAGAGTTTTGAGCCTACTATGAAGGATCTTATGACGCTAAATAACGCTGAGTTTATCTACTCTACAGGACTTATTAACTTTGAACAGACACTGATTAGCTCAGTGGAGAATAGCGAGCGTATAGTTAACCTCTCTGAGGGTATTGAGCTTATGGAGGGTAGCTGTTCGCATGGTCATCACCACCATAAGCATGGCATAGATCCTCATATTTGGACCTCGCCTCGTGCATTGCAAAGAATGGTAAAAAATATCGGGGCATCACTCCCTGCGGATTCGGCAAAGTATCACGCTGCTGTAGATAAACTATTAGATGAGCTAAATGCTCTTGACTCATTGTGTAGTAATTCTATAGATAGTGCTAATGTTGATGCTATCATGATTTATCATCCGGCCTTTACATACTATGCACGCGACTATAATATTGAGCAGATTTCTATTGAGCATGACGGTAAGGAGCCATCACCACGACAGCTTACATCGTTGGTAGAAAAGGCAAGAAACCATGGTATAACAAAATTGCTTATACAGCCACAGTATGGCAAGGATAAGCTTAGTTCGTTGGCTATGGAGTGCGATGCTGAGGTTGTCGAGGTTGATCCTCTATCTGAAGATATAATCGCTGAGATTAAGCGAGTAACAACGATCATCTGTAGTAAGTAGTGAATTGCATGGAACCAATTATTACCATAACTAACCTAGGTGTGTGCTACGATAAGGTTACGGCGCTTGAGCATGTTAACCTGACTATCTACGATAACGATTTCATTGGTATTATAGGTCCGAATGGAGGTGGAAAGAGTACTCTTGTAAAGGCTATTATGGGCGTTGTGCCGCATAGTGGAGATATAGAGTATAGCACCACCCTATTGCGCCATAAAAAGCCACATATCGGTTATCTCCCACAGATATCATCATTCGACAAAGCATTTCCTATATCTGTTGGTGAGGTGGTAATGTCAGGACTACAAGCTGAACAGAGCCTGTTGCATAGGTATGGCGCAGATGAGCGCAGACGCGTTGATGAAGTGCTTGAAAAGGCACACCTTAGCGAGCTAAAAAATCGCTCAATTGGCGAACTTTCAGGGGGTCAACTACAGCGTGTTATGCTTTGTAGAGCTATCATCTCTAACCCACGACTTTTGGTATTGGATGAGCCAGCTAACTTTGTAGACAACCGCTTTGAGAATGAGTTGTATAGTCTTCTTCAGGAGCTAAGTAAGGAGATGGCAATTATCATGGTGTCACACGACTTGGGTACTATATCGAGTGTTGTGCGTAGCATTGTGTGTGTCAACCGTCATGTACACCGTCACGACTCCAATGTAATCACCGAGGAGCAACTCCGTAACTATGATTGTCCAATACAACTAATTTCTCACGGCGATATTCCGCACACTATACTTGGCGAGCATCATCATTGCTCGGAGTGCAATTCAAAGAAATAGTAGTTATTCTTTACTGATAAGCTATCTAACAAAATGAGGCTGTCTAACAAGGCTCCTTCTTCGTTGCACTTGCTCTCAAAATGTTCATTTACGCCTAGTAAACTCCGCTTTTTCGAGCTTCGTGCGCCTAAAATTAGCTCTTGTTATACAACTTCACAAGAAAATGTGACTGTCCATTAACTTGTTGGACAGTCACATTTATCTATTGCTGGCTAATTACTTTAACTCTACCAATGACTCACCAGTCATCTCAGCAGGCTTAGCAAGACCCATAAGATCAAGAACGGTAGGTGCTACATCGGCAAGAATACCACTCTTTACGCTCTTAACTCTATCAGAAACAACTACGATAGGTACAGGGTTGAGTGAGTGCGCAGTGTTTGGTGTGCCGTCAGCGTTAACAGCATTGTCTGCATTACCGTGATCAGCAATCTGAACAACCTCGTAGCCGTTAGCCTTAGCTGCCTCCACAACATCCTTAACACACTCATCTACAGCCTTAACAGCCTTCTCAATCGCCTCATATACACCTGTGTGACCAACCATATCACCATTAGCGAAGTTTAGGCAGATGAAGTCGTACTTCTGCTCTCCAAGTGCCTCCACCAACTTATCCTTAACCTCGTATGCTGACATCTCTGGCTGAAGGTCGTATGTAGCAACCTTAGGTGATGCTACCAAGATACGATCCTCGTTCTCGAACTCAGCCTCACGACCGCCGTTAAGGAAGAAAGTAACATGTGCATACTTCTCAGTCTCAGCGATACGCAACTGATTTAGACCCTGCGATGCGATGTACTCGCCAATTGTGTTAGCTACATTCTCCTTATCGAACAAGATATGCAAGCCCTGGAACTTAGCGTCGTATGGAGTCATACAGCAGTAGTACAAAGGCATAGTGTGCATACCCTCAGCCTCCATATTCTCCTGTGTAAGCACGATTGTAAGCTCCTTAGCGCGGTCGTTACGATAGTTAAAGAAGATAACAACATCGTTTGGCTTAATAGTACCAACAGCCTCGCCTGCAGCATTTACATGTACGATAGGCTTGATAAACTCATCGGTAACGCCCTCATTATAAGAGTTCTCCACAGCCGCGACCATGTTTGTAGATTTCTCACCTACGCCATTTACAAGAAGGTCATAGGCAATCTTTACGCGCTCCCAACGCTTGTCACGATCCATAGCATAGTAACGACCGATGATAGATGCAATCTTACCAGTCGACTTTGACATATGCTCCTCCAAAGCTGCGATAAAGCCCTTACCACTGCGTGGGTCAGTATCACGACCATCCATAAAACAGTGAACAAATGTATTCTCAATATCGTAGTGCTTAGCGATGTCACATAGCTTGAAGAGGTGCTCCAAAGATGAGTGTACACCACCATCAGATACAAGACCCATGAAGTGCACATTCACGCCATTAGCCTTAGCGTACTCAAAAGCCGCCTTAACCTCCTTATTCTCAAGGATTGAGTTATCACGGCAAGCACGGTTAATCTTTACCAAATCCTGATACACTACGCGACCAGCACCGATATTAAGGTGACCCACCTCTGAGTTACCCATCTGACCCTCAGGCAAACCTACATTCTCACCATCAGTCTTAAGCTCTGCATGTGGATACTGAGCCGTCATGGCGTTAATATACTCTGGGCGGGTTGTGTAGATAACATCCGACTTACTCTTGTCACCGTTACCCCAACCGTCCAATATCATCAATAATACTTTGTTGCTCATTATCTTACGATTCTTATATAATAAATTAGTTCAACTTTGACATAATCAACTCAACTGCCTTCTCAACTGCGCTATCAAGAGCCTCAGGGTTCTTACCACCAGCTGTAGCGTAGTGCTTCTGGCCACCACCACCACCATTGATAAGCTTAGCTGCCTCACGCACTGTAGCACCAGCGTCAACACCCTTAGCTACGATATCATCAGAGAGCATAACATTGATTGTTGGCTTGCCATCGTTAAGGTTGCCGATAACCATTACAAGACCCTCAGCCACACGCTGACGAAGCGCAAATGCCAAGTCCTTCATTACCTCTGAGCTATAGCTTGTTGTGCGCTTGATGAGCTTAACACCATTAACGGCCTCTGTCTCAGCAGCGATAGATGCAGCAACCTGAGCTACCTTCTCCTTACGCATCTCCTCAATCTCACGGCCAAGCTGTGCATTGTTCTCAACCATCTTCTCAACAGCCTGAACAAGCTTAGGGCTACGCACAATCTGCTCGATAGCCGAGATAGTGTCCTGAGCCTCATATACCAATGCCTCAGCAGCATCGCCTGTTACAGCCTCGATACGGCGTACACCTGCAGAGATAGCGCTCTCAGATACAATCTTGAAGATGCCGATAGTACCTGTTGCTGATGTATGTGTACCACCACAAAGCTCAGTTGAAGGACCGAAGTTTACGATGCGTACCTTATCACCATACTTCTCACCGAAGAGCATAATAGCGCCCGCAGCCTCTGCCTCAGCCATTGTAGCCTCACGGTTCTCGATAAGAGGATAGTTAGCTCGTACGAGCTTATTTACAAGACGCTCAACCTCACGAATCTCCTCTGCTGTAACCTTCTGGAAGTGAGAGAAGTCAAAGCGCAAGCCCTCAGGAGTAACCATAGAACCCTTCTGCTCAACATGTGTGCCAAGCACTGTGCGAAGTGCATAGTCTACAAGGTGGGTTGCGGTATGGTTGTTAGCAGCCTGCTGACGAGCCTCAGCATTAACCACAGCGCGGAACTCTGCTGCAGGGTTCTCAGGAAGCTGCTTAGCGATATGGATGATAAGACCGTTCTCCTTCTCGGTGGCTACAATCTCAATCTTCTCGTTTGCGCTCTCGATATAACCGATATCACCAATCTGACCACCAGAGTTACCATAGAATGGAGTCTGGTCGAAGACTAGCTGATATGTAACACTGTTCTTTGTCTTTACACGGCGGTAGCGAGCAATGTGGATGTTTGCCTCAAGGTTGTCATAGCCGATAAACTCGCTCTCCGAGATAGCCATAACCTCCTGCCAGTCATCGATATCCTGTGATGCAGCATTGCGTGAACGCTCCTTCTGAATTTGAAGTTCCTTCTCGAACTCCTCGATATCTACCTCTACGCCCTGCTCCTTAGCGATAAGCTCAGTAAGGTCAATAGGGAAACCGTATGTGTCATACAAAACAAAGGCATCCTTACCAGAGATCTTGCCGTTAGTAGACTTCTTAATCACGCCATCCAAGAGGTTGATACCTGTAGCAAGAGTGCGAAGGAATGATGCCTCCTCCTCCTCGATAACGCGCTCGATGAGTGTCTGCTGAGCTACGAGCTCAGGGAACTGGTGACCCATCTGCTTTGCAAGACCGTCAACGAGCTTGCAGATAAATGGCTCAGTGAAACCAAGGTATGTATAGCCGTAACGCACTGCACGACGCAAGATACGACGGATAACATAACCAGCCTTAGCATTTGCTGGAAGCTGACCATCAGCGATAGAGAATGAGATTGCACGGAGGTGGTCCGCAATAACACGCATAGCCACATCGCACTTCTCATCCTTGCCATACTCCTTGCCTGAAAGCGCAGCGATACGAGCGATAGTTGGCTGGAATACATCGGTATCGTAGTTTGACTTCTTGCCCTGAAGAATCATACAGAGGCGCTCGAAGCCCATACCTGTATCTACATTCTTGGCTGGCAAAGCCTCCAATGAGCCGTTAGCCTTGCGGTTGAACTGCATAAATACAAGGTTCCAGATCTCGATAACCTGAGGATGGCTCATGTTTACCATCTCACGGCCAGGAATCTTAGCTACCTCCTCCTCGTCACGAAGGTCGAAGTGAATCTCGCTACATGGACCGCAAGGACCTGTCTCGCCCATCTCCCAGAAGTTATCCTTCTTGTTACCGCGGATGATGTGATCCTCAGGAAGGTACTGCTTCCAGTAGTCGTATGCCTCCTGATCAAAGGCTACGCCATCCTCCTCGCTACCCTCAAATACAGTAGCATACATACGGCTCTTATCGAGCTTATACACCTCAGTGAGCAACTCCCATGCCCAGTCGATAGCCTCCTTCTTGAAGTAGTCGCCATACGACCAGTTACCGAGCATCTCGAACATTGTGTGGTGGTAGGTGTCGTGACCTACCTCCTCCAAGTCGTTGTGCTTACCAGATACACGCAAACACTTCTGAGTATCTGCTACGCGGGGCCACTTGCGAGGTGCGTTGCCAAGGAAGATATCCTTGAACTGGTTCATACCTGCATTGGTAAACATAAGGGTTGGGTCGTTCTTTACAACCATCGGAGCTGAAGCAACAATCTCATGCTCCTTGCTCTTGAAGAAGTCCAAAAAGGCTTGTCTAACTTTGTTTGATTCCATATATATTAAGTTTTATTTTATACCTATATTTTATAGCGGTTGCAAAATTACACAATTTACTTTAATTTTGCATCGTTAAATGTGATATTTTTAATATTTTTTATTTTTTACGATGAGCGACACTACTACCAAGCGTAAAATAATATATCTCAGAAGCTGGCCCAGAGGCTATAAACTACTGCTTAGGCTCTTTATTGCATTAGTTATAGCAGCAGTAGGTAATGTGCTTGTGTCCAATTGGTTTGACACACCAAAGATTAACAATATACGCCGCGATAATAATCGTCTGGAGCGAGAGTATGATATCCTTCTCGACAAGATACACTCCGAAGAGATCACTCTCTCGGATATCAAACATCGTGACCATTTTGTCTATCGTCCTCTGCTTGGTATAGACACACTTGATATTCCGCGTGTCTACTCTGACTATAACGACTCGAAGTATGATGCATTCAATAGCATGGAGTATGGAGATAGAATTATCGAGGGTTGGCAAAGCATAGACCGACTAACGCGTAAGTTATACTACGCCTCGCTATCATTAGACGATACGCAGGATTTGGCTGAGAATAAGGAGGAGTTCTCTACGGTCATTCCTGCTATATGGCCTATTGATCGTACGAAGCTAAAATATGTAAGCAGTCTTTATGGTATGCGTATGCATCCTAGATATGGATCATGGCGTATGCATGAGGGCGTTGACCTCTCAGCGCCTAAGGGAACACCCGTTTATGCTACGGGCAATGCTGTTGTTGTGCGTGCTGGCTGGAGACGAGGTTATGGTTATATGATTGAGCTAAATCATGGCTTTGGTTATAAGACGCGATATGGTCACCTCTCAAAGATGTATGTTGGTGCAGGTGATAGTGTTACGCGTGGTCAAGTTATAGCAGATGTAGGTAATACAGGAGTATCTTCTGGTGCTCATCTACACTATGAGGTGCGCTTTAGAGACCATACCGTTAACCCTATCCACTACTTTAATAAAGATATGTCTCCAGAGACCTATATTGACCTAATGCAACAACTTGAAGTGTCTGGTGAAAAATAATTGATACTATGATAAATAAGCTAAATAAGTTATACCAAAATTTCTCTAATTGGCGTTTCTTTCCGCTACTCATCAGATTCTCTGTATGGATGGGTATGATACTCTTCTGGTGGGTTATTCTATCAGTATGTATAGATGCTCCACGAGAGTATAGGTTGCGCCACTCAACAGATGATTTGCGTAGAGAGTATGTTGCTATATCTGAGCGTTATGACTCGCTTACCTCAATCATAGATAACGTTGTTAGGCGCGACGAAAATGTCTTCCGTAAGCTCTTTGAGTCTAACCCTTATGACCTTAGTGCAGACCTTGAAAATGAGCGCATCTCTCTCCATGAGCAACTTATGGAGTTGGATAATGATGAGCTTGTTGACATGTTAGGTAATCGCATGCAAAGAGCTTATAAAAAGGAGGATATGGTGCTTAAGTCGAGTGATGACATGAAGTATAATATTTCAACTGGCGCTTTATCAATAGATTGTGTGCCTGCAATTCAACCTGTCAACAATAAGCAGTTAACCCTTCTTGCGGCGGGTAAAAAACCTTTAATCAACCCATTTCATCGTGCTATGCGTGAGCATCATGGCGTTGATTACCTCATACCCGAAGGAACAGCAGTTTTTGCCACTGCTGACGGTGTGGTTAAGACTCTGTCCGAGAAGAACACTACACACGGTAAAGCTATCACTGTCGACCATGGAAATGGCTATGAAACCTCATATAGTCACCTATTGGATGTGCGTGTCCGCAAGGGACAAAAGGTTAAGCGTGGCGATATCATTGCCCTCTCTGGTAATAGCGGTCTGTCGTTTGCTCCACATCTACACTATGAGGTGCGCTTTAGAGATACCCGTGTAGATCCTGTTCACTACTTCTTTCTTGAACTTAGTCCTGAGGAGTATCAGCGTATAATTCGTATAGCACTATCAAGCATGCAATCATTTGATTAACATGGCACAACTAAAGCTAATTCTACTTGACTTTGACGGCACTTTAGTGGATACTAAAGATGCGAATGCTGGTGCCTATATCGAGGCACTTGCAGAGGTAGGTATCACTGTGAATAAAGAGGAGTATCTGGATAAATACTTTGGTATGCGCTGCATAGAGTTTATGCGTTGTGTAGGACTACAGAGTGATGATGAGATAAGAGCTGTGCGCCGCCGTAAGATTGAGCTATACCCTAACTACTTCCATACTGTGCGCTTAAATATCCCACTATGGGAGTGGTGTCAGATGATGCGTAGCTTAGGAGCTAAAGTATGGATAGTATCTACAGGTCACATAAATAACATTACTAATGTAATGCGATACTTGAATATTGATGATGGTGTAGACGGCATCATTTCAGGTGATGATGTAGAGCGCCCTAAGCCCTATCCTGATTGCTTTCTTAAGGCAATGGATATTGTCGGTGTAACGCCCTCGGAGAGTATTATCTTCGAAGACTCGGTTTATGGACTTCAAAGCGCTAAGGATAGTGGCGCAACATATGTACAGATAAAAATGTAGGGTATAATTTGGATATTTCGTGCTTTCTTTGTATTTTTATGCTTTGAACCTAATAAAGTATAAAAATATGAAGAGCGTTATAGTCACAATTTTATCTATCTTTCTCACCTTTAGTGTTTTTGCTCAGGAGAGTGAAATGAAAAAGGAGCTATTAGCACCATTTACAACAGTGGAGATTGATGCTCCTATACGACTTAAACTCATCAAAATTGCAGAGAACGAAATTCCCTATATACTCTACGATACAAAGGGCGCAACTCTCTCTCGATTTAGCTTTGAGGTTAACAATAAAACGCGAGTACTAAAGATTAGTGAACGCCATGACCCTCAGCGTAAAACAACGACTGAGGTGGAGGTTTACTTTAATACCATAACAGATATATCTATTGCCAGAGCAGACACGACAATTGAGGGTACGCTTAAGTCTCAGTTGTTGGATATCTATGTATCACGCGGTGCTCAACTTACTGCCGAGATTGATGTTCTCGATGTTATGGTCTATGCCTCTGGTAAGAGCCGTGTTGAACTTAAAGGACAGACGCACTACCACACAGCTGATGTATCTACAGCGCTATATGATGCCGATGAGCTGTATGCTGTATCTACTATCGTAGAGTCATCGCATAATGCCGTTGCAAGAGTTGATGCTGAGGAGCGCCTACAGATGACCACCTCTACAGGTGGCAAGATATACTATCGTTCGCAGCCGGTAATTCTTCGTAGTAGAATAACTACATTTGGAGGTGAGATTACTGTATCTAAATAGTTGACAATAGCTATGATAAGTTTTCAAGCAGAACTTGCAGCGACGCTTTTGCGCCGTCACTCTGGCGACCTATCAAAGCTCGTTGTGCTTTTTCCGTCGTTGCGTGCTCGAACATTCTTCAATGATGCACTTGCCTCGCTTGTAAATAGACCTCTATGGCAACCATCATGGTCGACCATAGATGAGCTTATGGCGCGAGGTTCTGGCTTAGTGCGTGGAGAGCGTATTCGTCTTATCACAGAGTTGTACAAGGTCTATGTTAAGCATCACCCTACAGAGAAGCTTGATAAGTTCTACTTCTGGGGGGATATGCTTATCTCCGACTTTGATATGATTGATAAGTATATGGTTGATGCCGATATGCTTCTGCGCAATATTACGGACATCAAAGAGATTGAGTCGGATGTATCCTACCTAACTCCAGAGCAAGAGCGTATACTTATGAGCTTTTGGAATAGTATTGGTCCCGAAGCCTCTCTTACGGAGCATAAGCGTAAATTTCTTGATGTATGGAAGTCATTGCCAGCTATTTATAAGGAGTACCGCGAGGTATTGTTTAAGTTGGGCATCGGCTATCCAGGTATGATATATCGTGCTACTGCTGAGCGTATCAAAAGAGGTGAGGAGATTACATTACCTAAGAAACGCTATATCCTCGCTGGTTTTAATGCGCTATCTAAGAGTGAGGAGATTTTATTTCAGTACCTTGCACATAGCGAGTATGGCGCGGAGTTCTATTGGGATTATGATGACTACTATGTTGCAAATCGAGATAATGAGGCGGGTAAATTCTTAAGGGGCAACCTCTCGTTGTTCCCTGCGACCGAACATATTGGCCACGACTACTTTACAACACAAGATAAAAAGTTTAATGTTGCAGCATGCACATCTAACATCGTACAAATTAAGCATGTAGCCGAGATACTTAAATCTTTACCTAAGGAGGAGCTGGATAGGCGCACCGCTATAGTCCTTACGGATGAGAACCTTCTCATTCCACTACTTCATGCTCTGCCAGAGGAGGTTAAGAGTGTAAATGTAACTATGGGTTATCCTCTTAAGACTACCCTTGCATATACACTTATCGAGCGACTTATCGCTCTCCAGGCACATGGTCGCAACAATGAAGATGGCACTACAAAGTTCTATCATGTAGATGTTATCGGTCTGCTGTCACATCCATATATTGTGGATACATGTAAGGAGCAGAGTGCACAACACATACACGATATAAATGCTAATCGCATAACCTCAGTAGATGCAGCAAGATTTGCGAATGATGCGATATTGAATACTATATTCCGCTGTAAATATGATAAATGGGAGGATTTATCTCGATATATCATTGATGTAGTTTCAACGCTTATTGACTCTCATGACAGTGTAGATATTGAGCATATTGAGTACCTCCGTATTACTCTTGACGAGCTTTATAAGACGGCCAATTCGCTACATAATTGCGATATTGAGCTACCGTTGGATGTATACACTTCATTGTTGCGCCGTCACCTACAGGGTGTAACGATACCTTTTGAGGGAGAGCCTATTGAGGGTGTGCAGATTATGGGTATTCTTGAGACTCGAAATATTGAGTTTAAGAATGTCATAATCCTATCCATGACAGATGCAAACTTTCCTGGTAACCGTACCGAGCAACCATCGTTCATCCCTTATGCATTGCGTTTCGCTTATAATATGCCGACTCCAGAGGAGCATGAGGCAATGTATGCCTACTACTTCTATCGCCTGATACAGCGTGCCGAGCGTGTGGATATGCTCTATTGCTCGCGTGCTGATGATAAGAGTACAGGTGAGCGCAGCCGTTATATCTATCAGTTGGAGTATGAGTCACCATTCAAAATTGATAAACGCTCCGTTGGTGTAGACTTAAAGTTGGAGGAGGTTGCGCCGATATCAATTCCTAAACAGAAGGCAGATAATGAACTTCTTGAGCGTTATCTAACAGAGAAAAGCGGATATAACTTATCCCCCACCGCACTCTTTAGATATATCGAATGTCCCCTAAAGTTCTATTTTGCGACCATTGCACACATCAAGACTTTGGATGAGATAAGTGATAAGATTGATGCTTTGACCTTTGGAAATATCCTCCATGAGACCATGCAGTTGCTCTATACGCCTCTTATCAATAATAATAAGTACGAGGATGAGGATGAGATGCACAAGTATATCGCCAATCTAAAGAATAAGGAATTGGTAAAAAAGAGCGTAGACCATATTATAGGTAAACTTTTGCTCAATAAGGAGTCTGTCAAGGAAGAGGACTTCACGGGAGATACACTCCTTGTGCGAGATATTATCATCAAGTATATATCTGAGGGTATTCTTGAATATGATAGCTCTAAAAAGGATTTCAAGATTGTAGGATTGGAGAAGGATGTAGATTATAGATACCCTATCTCAGGCAATAGATTTGTCAATCTTCTGGGTCGCGCTGACCGTATAGATAAGTTAAGTAATGACACGATGCAGATTATTGACTATAAGAGTGGTAACCGCCCTCACTTAGAGTGTAGCAGCATTGAGTCGCTCTTTACCGGAGAGCCTGCTGAGCGTATATCGAACATCTTCCAGACACTACTCTACTCTATGATGCTCCATAGGCAACATGGCACAGAATCATGTCCATCGCTATACTATGCCTCTAAGATGCTCTCCGGGGAGTACTCTCCACTTATTGTAGACAAATCCACGAACAAGGCGATAGAGCACTATAGTGATGTTGCTGAAGAGTTTGAGGCGCAGTTGAATATTGCTTTAGAAAATCTATTTGACCCTGAAAAACCATTTACTCAGGCCGAAGATGTAGAGGCGTGTAAGTATTGTGACTATAAAAAGATATGCAGACGATGAAGCGTGCTAAGATACTCAGTGCGAGTGCAGGCTCGGGTAAGACCTACCAGCTAACACTCAAATATATGTGTGATGTTATACAACATCCTGAGCGCTATCGCAACATTCTTGCTGTGACCTTTACAAATAAAGCAACGGAGGAGATGAAGTCGCGTATCTTGCGTGAAATACACACATTAGCCTCTGGTGGAGATAGTTCATACCTTAAGGATGTTGCGCGCGAGTTAGGCCTCAATGAAGCACAGATTAGAGAGGGTGCTCTAAAGGCTCGCACACGCATTTTGCATGATTTTTCGCGCTTTACTATCCTCACTATCGATCGTTTCTTTCAGCGTATCTTGCGTGCGTTTATCAAGGAGCTAAGCCTTGACCTCAATTATAATATCGAGCTCGACACAAACCAGCTACTTGAGCGTAGTACCGATAAACTTATTGAGAGTATTGCCAGCAACGATAAGCTTAGAGATTGGCTTCTTGAGTTTGCTGAGGATCGCCTTAAGGAGGGTGATCGTTGGGATATGCGTGGTGACCTAAAATCGTTGGGTACTGAGCTATTCAAAGAGAATGGAGCCAAACGCACCAAACTTAAACTTGACAAGGCAAAACTTAGTGATGCTGTTAATAGCTTAGTGTCAGAGTGTGATGCCTATCGTCTTAAGATTAAAACATTGGGCAATAATGCCATTAAGATAATGTCGGATTATGGCGTATCGGCCGAGGAGTTTAAGGGTGCAAGTCGTAGTTTTGTATTCAACTTCCATCGCTATGCTAGTGGCGAGCTTAAGGAGCCTACAGCAACGATGCTTAAGGCTGTGGATAGTGTGTCGGAGTGGTATAAGGGTGGAGCAGATGGCCGCATTGTCACTGCAACAGAGAAGCTTATGCCTATTCTAAAGGAGATATGTGACTGTTACGGAGATGCTATCAAGAAGATAAACACGGCGAAACTCATAAAGGACAACTATCGCAGTTTCGCACTTCTTGCAGACCTTCAAGAGCGAGTAGATGATATATGCACCACAGAAAATATCATGGTGTTGAGTAAGACTAAAGATCTACTCTCTTCATTTATTGATGATAGTAATGCACCATTTATCTACGAGAAGGTTGGTAGTCGCTATGACCACTATATGATAGATGAGTTCCAGGATACTTCTGTTAGAGAGTGGCGCAATATGTTGCCACTGCTAAAGGAGGCTCTTGCCTCAAATCCTAACTCCTCAGTATTTATCGTGGGCGATATTAAACAGTCTATCTATCGCTGGCGAGGTGGTGATTGGCGTTTGCTAAATAGTGATGCAATGACCGACCTCGGCGACGAGAATACGGCGATAGAGCATCTGCAAAAGAACTATCGAAGTCTACTAAATATTGTAGAGTTTAATAATAGTCTGATATCTAAGGCTGTCGAAATAGACAATCTATATCTTAATAGATGCCTTGATAAGGCTCTAAAAAGTAAAAAGATTGATAGCAAGACTCATGCCTCTCATTATGACATCATGGCTCGTGCCTATAGCGACCATAAACAGATACCAGCTAAGAGTGAGGCGGGGCAAGGCTATGCTGAGGTTATAGCCTACGATGGTAGTGTTATCGATTCTCCATTCATAGAGGTTATCGAATCTGCCATAGCACGAGGATATCGCTATCGAGATATATTGATTCTTGTTCGCGGAGGCAACGATGCAAGAAAGGTTGCCGAGACTCTCTTTGCGTATAAGGAGAAGAAGTTTATCTCTCAGGGCTTATCGGGATTCAATATCCTAACTCCAGATGCCCTAACATTGGAGAGCTGTGATATTGTGGAGTTCATAATTTCGGTTATGCGACTTGCAATCGATCCAAAGAATGATATCGAGCGAGGTGTATATAATCGCTTTTTACCTTTACCTCTCGACCATGCGTTCGATGAAGAGGAGTTGGAGTGGTTGAGCCATGTTGCACACCTTTCGCCTCTTGAGGCCTTTGAGAGCATCGTGTCGCGCTTTAAGCTACATGAGCGCAAGGAGTCTATAGCATTCCTTCAGGCTATGCATGAGCAGATACTATCGTTTAGCTCTCAGCGCGTAGTTGATATACACTATTACTTGAATTGGTGGGATGAACGAGGCCATAATGAGGCTATTACCGTAGAGATGACCGATGACACGATAGAGATTACCACCATACATAAGGCTAAGGGTCTGGAGCGAGATATTGTTATCGTGCCATACTCTCGCTGGGATATGACACCACGCCCAGCGTTACGCCCTATTGTCTGGGCTAAGGCAAATGATAGTGACGAGAGCGCAGATATAGACAACTTCCCTGTGGTGTATGGAAGTAGTATGGAGAACTCCGACTTCTCGGATGAGTACTACAGAGAACTTGTTATGAGCCATATAGATGGCGTTAACTTGCTCTATGTTGCAGTAACACGCGCATCTAAGGAGTTGTATATGTATGTGCCTGCGCTAAGTAGTGGCGGTGAGAATATCAGTACCACAGTACCACTAATCCTTGAGGCAGCCAAGAGTATATGTCCTGTTCCAAAACCTAAGATGGTTGACGGAGAGAATGCCATTCTAGCATATAGCTTCGGTACACCTACAGAGTGTAGACGCAAAACGCCGGAGAATAAGAGTAATGATATACTTCTGGAAGAGTATACATCGAATAAACCAACGCTCAAGGTTCGCTATCCATCGCATAGATGTATCGAGGAGGGCATTACAAACGACAATAAGGCTCTAACAAATGGTATTCGTCTACATACGCTATTTGAGGGTGCTATAACTGAGGAGGATTTGCGATGTGCGGTAAGACGCATGTCGTTAGATTGCATAGTAGATAAGAATCAGGCTAAGGCTCTTGATGATAAGATCTCGGTGATTCTATCAGACAATAGAGTTAAGGAATGGTTCTCAGACGATTGGGATGATGTTAAGTGCGAGGCTGCAATTATTTCTAATGGCAACATCCGTAGGCCTGACAGAGTAATGATTAAGGGTGATAGAGTCGTTGTCGTTGACTACAAATTTGGTGATAGGCAACTACCATCCTACCGCAGACAGATGTCAGAGTATATAGAACTTCTCAGGTCTATGGGTAACTATAGCCACATAGAAGGTTATGTATGGTATATATCTCTTGGTGAGATAGATAGAATTGAGTAAAAATAAGTATATATGATAAAATATAAAGAAGCACATCTAAACAATGGCCTTACAATACTTGTAAACCGCGATAGAGCATCGAAGCTTGCAGCGGTGAACATATTGTATATGGTTGGAGCACGCAACGAGGCTGATAATAAGACAGGCTTTGCCCACCTCTTTGAGCACTTAATGTTCAGAGGTACGCACAATGTTCCAGACTTCGATATGCCTGTACAGATGGCATGTGGCGAGAATAACGCCTTTACCAATAACGACTACACCAACTTCTATATCACCCTACCTAAGGAGAACCTATCTACAGCCCTTTGGTTGGAGAGTGATCGTATGCGTAACCTAAACCTAAGCTATGAGGCATGCGAAACGGAGAAGATGGTTGTTATAGATGAGTTTAAGCAGCGATACCTTAATCAGCCTTATGGCGACGAGTCGATGCTGCTAAGAGAGCTATGTTATAAGGTACACCCATACCGTTGGTCCACCATAGGTATCTCTCCTGAGCATATTGAGCGAGCTACTTTAGATGATGTACATAACTTCTACAACCTTCACTATCGTCCTTCGCGTGCGATACTATCTATTTCAGCAGACATAGATGAAGATGAGATGATACGCCTCGCTACAGAGTATTTCGAGGATATCGAAGATGTGGGCGGCGTTATTGCGCCTATCCCTGCCGAGCCCGAACAGTTGGAACCACGCCGTTTGGAGGTTGAACGCGAGGTACCAGCAACAGATATTACCATTGCCTTCCACATGGGTGATCGTCTATCAAGAGAGTTTTTCTTGGGAGATTTATGTTCGGACCTCTTAGCTGGTGGTGAGTCATCACGCTTGGTAAACCATTTAATTAAGGAGCGTGGACTCTTCTCTGCTGTTAATGCCTATATTACGGGTAGCATAGATGCGGGGCTCTTTATCATCAAGGGTCGTCTAATGTCAAACACCTCGGAGTCTGAAGCAGAGGAGGCACTATGGGGCGAGCTTGATAAGATGAAACATGGATATATCTCGGACTATGAGTTGGAGAAGGTCAAGAATAAGTTCGAGGCTAATATGCTTATGGGAGAGATAAATGTGATGAACAAGGCTATGAACTTAGGCTTCTACGCTATGATCGGTCGCCTGGAGCTTATCAATGAGGAGGCTGATATATATCGCTCGATAACTCGTGAGGAGGTAGCAGAATTTGCCCATAAGATATTTACCAAGAGTAACTCATCAACACTTATTTACCGCGCAAAATGATACAGCAACCAGATATAATCATCCCTGAAAGCGTGGAGATGCCACGCACAGTGTGTCGCACGACAAAGAATGGAGTGAAGATATATATTCTCGACTCCAACGACTTTGAGGTTGTGCGCTTTAGTTTTATCTTCCGTGCTGGTACTTCGATGCAGCATAAGCCATTCACGGCATCGGCTACGGTGAATATGCTTAGTGAGGGAAGCCGTTCAAAGTCGGCTCAGGAGATAGCCGAGATACTTGACTTCTACGGTTCGAACTTTGATGCTAATATCGATAGAGACTATGCATATCTATCATTTGTGTCATTGTCAAAGTTCTTCGACAAGACTGCTGAAGTAGCACGAGAGATAATACTCTATCCTGCATTTAATGACAAAGAGTTGCAGATTTACTGCTCTAAGCGTAAGCAGGGACTTACCATTGAGCGTAAGAAGATAGAGGTGCAGTCGAGAGAGTTGTTTGGCAAGGCTCTTTTTGGTGAGAATCACCCTTATGGTAAGAGTAGTCCAGAGAGCGAATACGATAATATCACCCGCGAGGATTTGGTTACCTTATATAAGGAGCTATACACATCCGATAACTGCTTTGTGGTTTGCAGTGGTAGGGTTAGCGATGATGTGCTTAGTACTATTGAGGATATTGCTTCCGAGCTTCCTCAGGGTGAGGTTCGAAGCGAGACCTTCCCTGCTGTAGAGACTACATATCGCATCTTCAAGGAGGATAACACTGCCCTACTATCATCTATCAGTATTGGTCGTCTGCTCTTTGAGCGCCGTCATCCAGACTTTGTTGGTATGCAAGTTGTGGCTACGGCGTTGGGCGGTTACTTTGGTTCACGCCTTATGCAAAACCTTAGAGAGGAGCATGGCTACACTTATGGTGTAATGGCAGCTATGGTTAACTTTGAGCGTGAGGGTTATCTTGCCATAGCTACACAGGTCGATAAGGAGCATCGTGATGATGCTCTTAAGGAGATATACTTCGAGATAGAGCAACTTCGCAACGAATTGATGGATGAGGATGAGTTGCAGATGGTCAAGAATATGATGATTGGTGAGATTCTTCGTATCTTGGATGGTCCATTTGGTATTGCCGATGTAACCATAGAGAATATCATGTGTGGTTTTGATAATAGTGCAACCGAGGAGAGTGTGGCAGCGATTATTGCAATAACACCTGAAGAGGTGCAACGCTTGGCGCAGAAATATCTTAAGACAGAGGATTTAGTGGAGGTTGTTGTAGGATGATTCTAAGGGAACTCAAAGAGTATATCGAAAGGGAGATACTTCCTATATATGATAAGCATGATGCTGCTCACCGCAGAGATCATGCTGACATTGTAATTAGCCAGAGTTTGAAACTCGCCAAGAACTATGATGTAGATATGAATATGGTCTACACCATTGCGGCATACCATGATACAGGTATTATCCACGGCAGAGAGCATCATCATGTAGCATCAAAGCAGATTGTGCTTGCAGATAGAGAGCTATTACGATGGTTTACAAGTGAGCAGATAGCAACCATGGCAGATGCTGTGGAGGATCATAGAGCATCTTCGAAGCGTGCACCACGAACAATATACGGTTGCATAGTTGCTGAGGCGGATAGAGTTATTGTGCCAGAGAGTATCATACGCCGCACGATACAATTCACCCTCACAAACCACCCCGAACTTGATATGGATGAGGGGTATGAGCGACTAATACAACATCTTAAGGAGAAGTATGATTATGGTGGTTATCTAAAGCTCTGGATTAGGGAGTCGGAGAATGCTCATCGACTTGAGGAACTTCGTCAGATTATCGCTAATAAGGAGTTGCTACGCTCTATTTACGAACGCATTTATAACGAAGAGATTACACGATGAAACCATACGCTATAGACGACACAGCCTCATTGGAGGCGGATATGTTGGGTGAGGTACGCGCGGGTTTTCCCTCGCCAGCAGATGAGGCGCCACGCGAGAAGCTTGACCTTGTAAAGCTACTTGTGCGCCACCCAGCATCTACATTCTTCTTTCGCATAGGTGGCACATCTATGGTCGAGGCAGACATGGACGAGGGTGATATTATTATTGTGGATCGTAGCATAGAGCCATACAATGGTTGCTCGGCGGTTTGCTTTATTGACGGTGAGTTCACGGTTAAGAGAGTTGAGATACATAGCGACCACACACTGCTTATTGCAGCCAACCCTAAGTTTAGTCCTATACGCATCACTCCAGATAATGAATTTGCTATTTGGGGTGTGGTAACCTATATCATTAAGCGCGCCTAAAGTCTCCAATGTTTGCCCTTGCCGACTGCAATAATTTCTTCGTATCGTGTGAACGAGTCTTTCGCCCAGAACTTAATGGACGACCTGTTATCGTGCTATCGAGTAACGATGGATGTGCCATTGCACGCTCTAACGAGGCTAAGGCATTGGGTATAAAGATGGGTGAACCTCTCTTTAAGATTAAGGATATTGTGAAGCGTCACGATGTCGCTATCTTCTCAAGCAATATGGCTCTCTATTCGGACTTTTCGAGGCGTATTCGCATGATTCTTAGAGAGTGCGCACCACATATCGAGGTATACTCCATAGATGAGGCGTTTCTCGATTTACGAGGTGTGGAGAATGAGGACTTCGATGACTTTGCAAAGAGTCTATCCAAGCGCTGCAAGCAACTTACGGGCATACCCGTTTCTGTTGGCGTTGCCCCGACTAAGACCCTTGCGAAGATTGCGGCAGAGCTTTGTAAACACTATCCAAAGTTGCGTGGTGGTTGCTTTATGCATCGCAAGGAGGATATTGAAAAGGTCCTAAGAAAGACTCCTGTGGAGGATGTGTGGGGTATTGGACGCCGCACCACCCCACGCCTTAAGGCACGCGGGATTATTACAGCATACGACTTTAGTTTGCTGCCACGAGAGTGGGTGCAACGCAATCTCGGCATCACAGGCGTGCGTACTTGGCAGGAGTTAAATGGTATCCCGGCTATAGGCTTTGAGGCAGCAGCAGAGGCTAAGCAATCTATATGTAACTCGCGTAGCTTTGCTAAAGAGATTTACGATATTAAAGAGTTATCGGAGCAGATAGTTAAGTTTGCCACAATGACCGCCGAGAAGTTACGCACACAGAGTAGTGTTTGCAGACGACTTACGGTATTTGCTGCAACAAATCGTTTTCATGAGGATGAGGAGCAACAATATGGCCACATATCCCTTCCACTTATTGAGCCTACGGATAGCACTTTGGAGATTGTGCGTGCTGCGCGTGAGGCACTTGCAGAGATTTATGTGCGTGGCATAGGATATAAGAAGGCGGGTGTCATAGCATCGGAGATTATTCCTCGCCAGGCGCTTCATGTATCCATGTTCTCGGCAGAGCATAATGAGCGTCATCATCGCCTAATGGAGGCTATAGATAGTATAAATAATATGGTAGGCGGTGAGGCTGTGACCATAGCATCTGCGGGTAGAGGTGCCCCACTAAATCGTAGTGATTACCGCTCACCGCACTACACAACATCGTGGGACGATATACCAATTATTGGTAAATAGTTGTATATTGCAAATAAATCACTATCTTTGCATTATATAAACACAAACTAAATAATTTGAATTATGGGATTTATTCAGGAGTTTAAGACCTTTGCGCTTAAGGGTAATGTAGTAGATATGGCTGTCGGTGTTATCATCGGTGGTGCTTTCGGTAAGATCGTTACATCACTTGTGAACGATGTAATCATGCCACCTCTTGGTATGCTTATCGGTAAGGTCAACTTCACCGATCTTGCCCTTAACCTTGGAACAGAGGCTGAGCCTGTAATGTGGAAGTATGGCGCTTTTATTCAGCAGGTATTTGACTTCCTAATTGTTGCGCTCTGTATCTTCTTCCTTATCAAGGGTATCAATCGTCTATCTGACATTACAAAGAAGAAGGAGGCAGAGGAGGTTGCTGCAGCTGAGCCAGCTCCTGCACCAGAGCCAGAGCCAACTAAGGAGGAGATTCTTCTTGCTGAGATTCGTGATCTTCTAAAGGAGAAGAAGTAGTAGTATCTTCCACCACCAATGCTATGGACCGCACAGCAATGTGTGGTCTTTTTTTTGGCTTTCGTATTGTGTATTTGGTAATTGTTTAATATTTTTGCTCGGAAAAATATTAGGCATACAATGAACAAAACGAGGATAGAACGCGAGAAGGATGTCGTAGATAAGATGATTAGGCTCTATTGTTGTAAGAAGTTGGGGATGCGTGAGCTGAGTGATGAGTATAATGCACTTATGGAGTACTCACACCGCAGACTCGATGGGTGTAAGTTTGGCGATAAGAAGCCAGCATGTAAGCGCTGCCCAATACATTGTTATAAGCCTGAGATGCGAGATAAAATAAGAGCCATTATGCGATGGGCGGGTCAACGCATGATTATCTATGACCCTATAGCAGCAATACGACACATACTAAACAAGTAGCTATGATTAAAGAGATATATTTTGCAGGTGGATGTTTCTGGGGTACGGAACACTATTTCAAACAGATAAGAGGTGTTATATCAACAGAAGCAGGATATGCCAACGGAGAGACTTCCAATCCAACTTACGAAGAGGTATATACCGATAAGACAGGCTATGCAGAGACGGTAAAGGTGTGTTATGATAGCGATGTTGTGGAGCTACGACTACTCTTAGAGATGTTCTTTCGCTCTATAGACCCCACATCGCTTAATCGTCAAGGTAATGATATTGGTACTCGCTACCGTACAGGCATCTACTACACCTCTGCGGATGATATTGCGACGATTGAGGAGGTCTACCACGATATTGAACAAATCGTAGGTGAGGAGCTTATGGTGGAGGTTGAGCCATTGAAATCATTCTCCCCCGCCGAGGAGTACCACCAAGACTACCTAGACAAGAACCCTACGGGCTACTGCCATATCCCATTTGAATTGATGATTATGGCTCGCGAGGCAAATAAATAGAGAGTTAAGACTAAACAAAAGAAGTGACTGTCCAACAAGTTAATGGACAGTCACTTCTTTCTTGTGAAGTTGTATAACAAAAGCTACTTCGCAGGCTCCCACTTGCATCGTACAGGTGACACAATCGCACCCTCATCCTTTAGCTGTTTCATTGCCTTATCTACCTCTTTGCGATCAAGACCGCTAAGCTCTGCTATCTTACCTGCGTTTAGAGGCTCACCTGCCTCCTTCATTACTGCTAAAACCTTATCTTTCATAAATCTACAATAGTTAATTGTTATTATTTCTGTTGCAAATATCGTAACAAAAATCTACCATACCAAATATTTTCGAGCGGAAATATTTATAGTGCTATAAGCCTAAGTTATGATAAATTAACTAACTTTACACCTCAAATAGTCAAAGATATGAAACAGAATAAATTATCGCTAATGCTATCGGCTATAACAAAGACTATCCTCGGCATAGCAATTATAGCATTACTGCTATTTCTACCCGCAGGCACATGGATATACCCAGGTGCGTGGAGATTTATCATGTTACTCTTTGCGCCCATGGTCATTCTCGGTATAATGATGCTAATCTTCTCACCAGAGTTACTTCAACGCAGACTCCAAACAAAAGAGAAGCGCACCACACAGCAAGGTGTAGTACGCTTTTCGGCGTTTATATTTATCTTTGGCTTTGTGGTTGCTGGTCTTGACTTTCGCTACGGCTGGTCGGCAATTCCAGAGTGGGCGATATACACCGCCTCTACGCTCTTTATTCTTGGTTATGTGCTCTACGCAGAGGTTATGCGTCAGAATGTATGGCTATCGCGCAACATCACCGTGGAGACGGAACAAGAAGTCGTATCCACAGGCCCTTACAGAATTGTGCGACATCCAATGTACTTTGCAACCGTTATAATGTTTCTTGCCATTCCATTTATACTTGACTCACTATGGGCTGTAATTCCATTTCTATTATATATACCTATAATAGTTATACGCATCCTCGATGAGGAACAACTACTACACAGCGAGCTAAAAGGCTATACAGAATATTGTAGCAAGGTGCGATGGAGACTCTTACCCCTTATTTGGTAGCCAAATACTCTCCAACGATGTGGGCAGCGCAGCCTACATATTCAACACAAGGACGCTTCTTATAATACTCCGCAGTACGCTCTGATGGCATAGGTGTCTCGGCGCGCTCAACAATAGGCTCCAAGCCAAGGAGCCTACGGCATACAATATCGCCATTCTCCTTACGAAACTGCTCGGCAAAGTACTGCACAAGTGCGTAATTCTGCTTTCGCTCCTCCAAGTCCTGAGGATTTACCGCTGGAGATATAGCTCCTGCAAGCACTGTCATACCACTCACCGTGCCACACACCTCACGCATACGACCCATGCCACCACCAAATGGTGCTGTAAGTTTTGCCACCTGCTCAACACTCATCTCCATAATATCGTTATAGGCCATAGCAACAGCCTGTGCGCAGTTATATCCCGACTTAAAATATTCCATAGCGCGCTCCACACGCTCATTTACATCTATCGTAACCATTGTAGTTCGTATTATTTTGTTACTTTTGCACCACAAATGTACGAACTATTGCTTAAAACACCAACTATGGAGCTACCAAAACTCAACTACCCTGCTATTCGTCTGCGTGCTAGGCGCACAGCCACAGGACGCACCGAGGTATTCGATACTGTGCGAGGGCGATGGCTCGTGCTCACCCCCGAGGAGTGGGTGCGTCGCCATGTGGTTGAGTATATGCTCTCGGAGTGTGGTTTTCAGCCTCAGCAAATTGTCGAGGAGTATCCCGTAAATATCAATGGTATGTCCCAGCGTGCCGATATAGTGGCAATAGGTAATGATGCAAAGCCTAAGATTGTTGTCGAGTGTAAAGAGCCAAATGTGAAGCTCTCACAAGCGGTCCTTGACCAGGTTGTTCGCTACAACTCTATCCTTGATTGCAGTCATGTAGTACTCACAAATGGTATCGAAACATACTGCTATACTAAGACCGAAGAGGGACGCTACAAACCATCGGACACCTTTCCAAGAAACATATAGCTAAATTAGTATATAAAATATAGCGAAGAGTCACACTTTTTCTTGCTCTTTGCTTGCTATCTTCGTAGAAGTTTGTAACTTTGCCGCATCATTCTAATAAAGGATATGAAAGTAGTAAACACCGTCGCTGCACTTAATGCAGCCTTAGCTGATTGCCCTAAGGAGGGCATAGGTTTCGTACCTACAATGGGTGCGTTGCATAAGGGTCACCGCTCTTTGGTTGAGCGTGCCCGCAAGGAGAACGACACCGTTGTAGTGAGCGTCTTTGTTAACCCAACTCAATTTAACGATAAGAACGACCTTAGAAACTATCCTCGTACCCCAGAGGCAGATTGTGCTCTCTTGGAGGCTGCAGGCGCAGACATCGTCTTTATGCCATCTGTCGAGGATATCTATCCAGAGCCAGATACCCGTGTCTTTGACTTCGGCATGGTAGATAAGGTCATGGAGGGTGCTACACGCCCAGGTCACTTCAATGGCGTAGCTCAGGTTGTGAGCCGTTTGTTCGCACTTGTAAATGCTAAGCGTGCATACTTCGGAGAGAAGGATTTCCAGCAGATTGCTGTAATCAAGGCTATGGTTGAGCAACTCGCTATCGACATTGAGATTGTTGAGTGTGCTATCGTACGCGGTGAGGATGGTCTTGCGCTATCATCACGCAACGAGCTTCTAACACCAGAGCATCGTGCTGCTGCACCACACATCTATGCTACTATCAAGCAGTGTGCCGAGAAGATGAACACCATGACACCTGCAGAGCTTACAGAGTGGGTTGTTGCAACTATCGACTCTAACCCACTATTGAAGACCATCTACTTCGAGGCTGTGGATGCTCGCACAATGCAGAAGGTGACTAATTGGAGCGATGCTGAGCGTATTCAGGGATGTTGCGCTATTCAGGCTGGGCAGATTCGTCTTATCGACAATATTAAGATTAAGTAACTTAGCAAACCTACCCAAACTATGTTTATCGAAAGAATGAAATCAAAGATTCACCGTGTGCGTGTTACTGAGGCGAATCTAAACTATGTAGGTAGTATCACCATCGATGAGGATTTGATGGATGCTGCAGGTCTTATCGAGGGCGAGAAGGTTCAGATTGTAAACAATAACAACGGCGAGCGCATCGAGACCTATGTAATCAAGGGCGAGCGTGGTAGTGGCTGTATCTGCCTAAATGGCGCGGCAGCACGCAAGACCGCTGTTGGCGATATAGTTATCATCATGGGCTACGGCTTTATGGACTTCGAGGAGGCTAAGACCTTCCAACCAAAAGTTGTCTTTCCTGATGAACGAACAAACCGTATACTATAAACCTAAGACTCCTTCGGGGGTCTTTTTTTATAAACAGTAAATTATGGCAGAAGTATTCAAAGTTGCATCAGGAACGAAGGAGGATAAATACGCTTTGCTATATAAGCAAATTGCCGAGGTTGTGAAGTATGAGAGCGACAACATTGCCCTTATGGCAAATGTAGCATCAATGATACACCACACCTTTAACTTTTGGTGGACGGGCTTCTATCGAGTTATAGGCGATGAACTTGTTCTTGCTCCATTCCAAGGACCTATGGCATGCAGCCGTATTGCATATGGCAAGGGTGTATGTGGCACGGCATGGCATAGGGGTGAGAGCATCGTTGTAGAGGATGTGGAGCAGTTTCCAGGGCATATAGCATGTAGTTCTCTATCGCGTAGCGAGATTGTTGTACCTATATACAACAAGGACAACGATATTATCGCTGTCCTTGATATTGATAGTGAGCATTTGGCCACCTTTGATGATATTGATAGGCTCTATCTTGAGCAGATTGCCACCCTATTAGGTAGCGTTCTATAACTATTTAGTCTCAGCCTTATCCTCTCGGCGTCTGTCGTTCTTACGCATCAATTTGCGGATTGTCTGAGCAAGCGCTTGTGGCTCTACACCACGCTTAATTGACGAGTCATGCGCCACAGATATACGACCTGTCTCCTCGGATACCGCGATGATGATAGCATCCGATACCTCACTCATACCGAGGGCAGCGCGGTGGCGCATACCGTACGACTTAGGCACCTCTTGTTGTGTGGAAGGAAGTACGCACTTAGCCGCAACAACTCTATCGCCACTGATAACTACACCACCATCATGTAGTGGTGCATTCTTAAAGAAGATATTCTCCAAGAGTGGTGTTGAGACCTTAGCATCAATGCTGATACCACTCTCAACCACTACACCGAGATCATCATCCTGCTTGATGATAATCAATGCACCTACCTTCTCGGCACCCATCTCCTCGCAAGCAACTACGATAGGCTCAAGGTCAATACCCTGCTCTGTGCGGCGGTTACGGAAGTTAAAGATGCGTGAAAGCCACTCGAAGCGTCCTCTCTGACGGCCAATAGCTTGTAGGAAGTGACGAATCTCTGGCTGGAAGATGATGAGTATTGCGATGACACCGACAGAGATTATCTGTCCAAGTATCGACGAGAATAGTACAAGATTGAATGTCTTAACAAGAATCCATACCAAGTATATAACAAATATTCCCACCATGATATATGGGGCACTTGTACCCTTCATAGCACGGTAGGCACCATAGAATAGCGATGCTACCAAGAGAATATCAATGATATCAATAAATGTAAATGGTATAAATCCCATCTCTACCTCGTCTTAAATAGTTTAGTTAAAGTCTCAATCAATTACTCTAAAGCACCCTCCTCGTAGAGCTTGTTTACACGCTCAAGCACCAAGTCAGAGATGTTTAGTGTTGGGTCTGCATCAACAACAGATACAGCGTTGATAATCATCTTATAGCGGCGGTCAGCGTTAAGCTCCTCTATAGCCTTATTAGCGAGCTCCTTGAAACGGTTCATAATAACCACCTGCTCCTCTGCCAAAGCCTGCTCCTCTGCCTGTAGCTCCTGACCCTCAGTCTGAACAGTTGTCTGGAAGTTGTTCATCTTAGTCTGGATATTTGCACCCTTCTTCTGAATCTCCTCCTGCTTCTGCTGAGCGTTAAGTGTTGTAATCAAACCCTTAGCATAATCCTGCTCAAGCTTCGCAGCCTCAGCCTGAAGCTTATTATACTCATTAGCCAAGTTCTGCTCCTTCTTTGCCCAGTTCTCCTGTGTAGTTACTGACTTCTGCTGGAAGTTCTGCATCTTTGTCTCAAACGCTACACCCTCCTTAGCATAGAACGCACTTGTTGCCATGATATAGTCAAGGTCGATGAATACAACATCGCCACTTGCAACACACTCTACGCTCTCAACATTTGAAGTCTCAACAGGCTGTGCCTCGCTCTTATTCTCGGTGTTGTTACCACCGCATGAAACCATCATTGCTGAGATTGCCAAAATTGACAAAAAACTCTTTTTCATAAATTTATACTCTGTTTTAGTTAATTTTCTCAGTTCAAAACGCAAAGGTAAAAAAAATTATTTACATTTGTAGAAATTTTGGGCTAAAATTAAGTAGAAACTATGTACGAATATATATCTGGTGCAGTTGCGGAGTCAACCCCTACTTATGCTGTTATTGAGGCGGCAGGTGTTGGTTACTTTATAAATATATCGCTTAAGACCTACTCGGATATAGAGCATGAGAAGGAGACAAAGTTATATGTTCATTTCATCGTGCGCGAGGACCAGCAAACACTTTTTGGTTTCTCTACGAAGTTAGAGCGTGAATTGTTCCGTCAGCTTATCAGCGTATCGGGTGTTGGAGGTAACACTGCGCGAATGATTCTCTCGACATACTCACCTAAGGAGTTACAGAGCATCATTGCATCGGAAAATGCTGTACTTCTTAAGAATGTAAAGGGCCTGGGACTTAAAACTGCCCAGAAGATTATCGTTGAACTATCGGGTAAGATGATCGAACTTGGAGCGAGTGATATGATGCTTCCAGAGGTCGCAAGCACAGCTAATAATCCGATTTACGATGAGGCTATCGCTGCACTCTCTATGCTCGGCTTCCAGAAAAGTGCTTCGGATAAGGTACTCAAAGCTATATTCAAAGAGACCCCCTCAATTAGCGTTGAGGAGGCGATACGCGCGGCACTTAAGCGTATGTAGTTATCCCTCGGCGATAATATAACGATATGAAGATATTGCAACGGCATAGTCATACTGTGCCGTTATTGCATTTTGATATATCTGTAACCAGCTTAGCTGCGCCTGCAAAACATCAAGTATCGTTACCAATCCCTCACGGTAGGAGTAAGTGCTAATATCAAGGTTCTCCTTGGCAATCTCCAAGCTACGCCTAGCAGCACCAATACGCTGATATGAGGATTGGAGGTTTGTCCAGCCGTTACTCTCGTTGAGTGTAATATCATCCACGACATTATAAACCATTAACTCGGCACTGCGATAGCCACTGCGTGCCGAGCGCAAGGCCTCACGACGCTCCACAAAATGGAATATCGGAGTGCTAAGTGATAGTATCATACCGCCATTAAGCATTGTTCCTGCATCTATTTTAGGTTGCCATAAACCGTAAACACCAAGGTTTAGGTGTGGTAGATAGTTTGCATCCCGAAGTGATATATTACATTTTGCCGACTCACGCTCCGCAATAGCTACGACATAATCTGGGTGATGTTCGATAAAATCATCAACCTTTACCCTTGTTGGCAGGGCATAGTCATCGAGGATACTCCAACCAAGTTCCACAACCTCTAACGGGTCAACACCTCGCAGAAGGTTGAAGTTATGTAATGCTACGCTCCATCGCTGTTCAGCTTGTGAGAGTTGATACTCCGCATCCGAAAGGCGTGACTCTATTTGCAGTAGATCACTTTTTGAGGTATAACCCTCCTCAAAGCGATGTAGTGCCACATCTCTTAGTGTCTTTATAATATTGATATAGTCATGCATAGCCTCACGATATATCTCTGCACGCGAGAGAGTCCAATATGCAATCTCAGCGTTATACCTTACATCCATCTCGTTCTTATCTCTAAGACCTATGCTTTCGATTAGTTGGTATCTGCTCTGCTCAGACAAACTACGATACCTACCGCCATCATATATTGGTTGCGCAATTTCAGCACGCACGCCCCACCCTATATCATCACTACCAAAGCTATAATCTGCATCCGACGACAGCGATAGACTTGGGAGCATATTTCGCTTTGCGATCTTACTCTCAGCGACACGACTATCAACAATAGCCTCGGCAGAGAGTAGTGTATAGCTATACTCTATTACTGAGTCAACATAGTCGTTAAGGGTTATCTGAGCCTGTACACCAACGGTTGAAAATAGAAGCATTGCGATTATAGATAGTCTGCGTATCATGGTTTAATGTGATAAAAGAGTGAATATACGACAGGGAGCACAACCAACACCATAAATGTAGCAACAATAAGTCCGCCCATAATAGTCGCTGCCATTGAGCCAAACATTGAATCAAAGAGTAGCGGTGTCATACCCAGTACTGTAGTTGTAGATGCGGTGACAACAGGGATAAATCTATCTTCCACAGCCGTAGCCACGGCCTCAGAGGGGGCAAGTCCCGACTCTTGAAGTTCCTTAATGCGCGAGATAAGGATAACGGCATTCTTGATGTTCATGCCTATAAGTCCCAAGAGTCCCAGAAGCGAAAAGAAATCGAACATCTTTCCCGTTACCCCCAAGCCAAGGACTACACCTATAAATATCAGAGGCAGCGTAACTAACACAACTATAGGGTCGCGCATATTACCAAAGAGCAATAGTAGTATGACGAAGATAAGCATAAGCGCGAGTGGAAGCTGACTACTGAGTGCTGCGTTAGACTCCTCTCTACTCTCCTGCTCGCCAAAGATAGCCATACGATACCCCTCAGGAATAGATATCTCTGCCTTGACCGCATTGGTTATATCTTCGAGCAGTGCAATAGCGTTAACACCGCGCTCAGGGTCACACTGTGCCTTCATAACTCGTTCAGAGTCTATACGGCGGACCATTGGTAGTTCGAAGCTGAATTTGAAGTCTGAAACAGATTGCTCCAAGGAGTAACTATTACCCCGCACAGAGAATACAGGCATCATACCTAACCCAACTAACGAGCTATCTGCAACGATATCACTTCGAAGAAGTATAGGCATCTCCACATCTGCTTCACGGTAGGTGGCAATAGGCAATCCTGCTGTTGCTATCTCAAGAGATGATATCATCGAGCTACGCTCCACACCAAGTCGTTGGGCCTTGATTTGTGAGTACTCAGGTTGCCATACAGCCACGCGATTACCCCAGCTATTGCGGACATTGCGCGTATCACTACGCCTCTCCATAAGAGCCATAGCATCGCTTGTTAGGCGGCTCAAGGTATCGATATTATCACCAATAAAACCTATCTCTATTGTCGCTTCGGGGACAGGAGATAGACGGAAGAGCGAGGAGCGCAACCAAACATCTGCAATACTCTCTCTAACCCAAAAATCAAAGCGTTCCTCGACCTCCGCCGTCATATCTTTATCGTGCAACTCTACCAGAACATTACCATAGTTGGCACGCTGTGAGTAGCTACCACTTGCCAGATAGTAGCGTGGTGGCGTACCTCCCGCAGTTGTGGACACACACTTTACTTCAGGTTGTGCCATAAGCCAATCCGTCATCTGCTCCAACCTCTCATCCATAGCCTCAATATCGTAGCCATCAGCCATGATTACATCGGCACGAAAATATGGTTTTGATAGTTGTGGAAAGAAATTTTGAGGCATGCGACCCATTGCCCATAGCGAAATGATGAGTAACGCCACAGCGGCAAAAGCCGTGCTCCAGCGATGATGCAATACCCACTCTATTATGCTATAGATATACTTCACGCGTTGTGAGTCACCTTTGCGTTGAGACTTAGGAAGCAGACTTAGGCTCATCATAGGCACTTGAGTAAGCGACAGAAGCCAACTGAGCAGTAGTGACAAGGCTATCACCCTAAATAGAGGTGCTATAATCTCGGCCACGGATGATGGCGCAAGTTGTAGCGGCAGGAATGATATGATTGCTATCAGAGTTGCTGCGAGCAGAGGCATACGCGGCAATGTTGCACCCTGCACCACGGCCTGTGTAGGCACCATTCCGCCACGCATATATTTAGAGCTATTATCCACAACGACTATAGCGTTATCCACGAGCATACCCATGGCGATAATAAAGCCCGCCAAGGATGTACGATTAAGTCCCTCTCCGAGCATTAACATTGTTAGGAGTGTTGCTCCGATAGCAAATATTAGCGATGAGCCAACAATGATACCTTCGCGCCAACCCATAACAAGCATAACAAGTGCTACGACAATAGCCAACGACTCCAAAAGATTAAGGATAAAGTCATTGTTAGCCTGCTGGGCAATTCTATTTTCGGGATATAGCGACACTATCTCCAATCCTGCGGGTAGCTCCTCACTGATACTCTCCAAGAGGTTATCTACCCTATCACCCACCTTGACAATATCCATATCAGGATTTGTAGCAACTGCTATGGCAACAGCCTCTCTGCCGTCAACACGCATAATAATCCTTGGAGGAGTATGACGGCTTCGCTCCACCTTTGCAACATCACCCAAACGATATTGCTTGCCGTCATTGGCAATAAGAAGTTGATTCTCTATATCTGCGATGTTAGTATATGTAGTACCCTCAGCAAGTGTAATATTAACCTCCCCAGCTCTGCGAGAACCAAGACCGACAATACTATTCTGCTCACTCACAGCACGAGCAATACTCTCTGGGCGTAGCTCAAATGCGGAGAGTGTTGCTGGGCTTATCCATATATTCACCTCCTCGGATGCAAGTCCCGAAAGCTGCACCTTCTCAACACCTTTAATAGCGTATAGGCGGGTAGTTATATCGTTTGTAACCCTACGCAACTCCTCATCGCTATACCCATCATCGGAGCAGAGAGCATAATACAAACCGTAGACATCTCCAAAGTCATCAGCTATGGTTATCTCACCTATACCCTTGGGAAGTTCCGAGCGCACTGCATCAACCTTACGGCGTAGCTCATCCCATAGTTGTGGTATCTGCGTGGGAGGTGTGGCTGGGTGCAGCTCAACCATAAGGCGAGCGTAGCCGAAGTGGGACTCTGAGGTTATCTTATGTACCGAGCTAAGTGTGCGTATCTTACGCTCCAATGGCTCTGCGATAAGTGCCTCCACCTCCTCAGGTGTGGCACCTGGATATGGACATACGACAACAGCACTCTTAATGATAAAGGTGGAGTCCTCACGCTTGCCTAATGCCCAAAAGGCGTATATGCCGCCAAGAAGCATCACAGCAAGGAAGAAACCTATGACCGAGGGACGAGATATGGAGTAACGCGAAATATTCATAATAGCCTCACTTTCTCGCCATTACTTAGATGGTATACACCTGCAGATACAACCCTCTCACCAGGTGTTATACCTTCCAATACTACTACACTACTATTTCCCGTAAGTTCACCGAGTCGTACCCTGCGCATCTCTACATGGTTGTCATCACCAATAACCCATACATAATCCTCATCGGCTATAGGTGCGTATATTGCTGTAAGGGGTAATGATACAGCTGTGCTATCGCTCTCAAGGATAGCGATCTTAGCTATACAGGTCATACCTGGAGATATATCATAGTGCAGAGTATCCACATCGGTAAGGCGCAGTGATACGGGAAAGCCAAGAGCATCCGATGATGTGCGGGCAAAGCTCTTCATTACTGCATTGAACTCCACGCCCTTATATGCGTCAAATAACACGGAATATTTTGTAGTGGGATTTTCAAGTGCGCTAAGTAGGTACTCAGGTGCAGTAAAACCTACACTTGTACTTCGTGGACGCACAATACGCACTATAGCCTGGCCAGATGATACACGCTCGTAGGTATCTACATATACTCTCTCGACAACACCATCAAATGGAGCGACTATACGACTATCGGCAAGCATATCCAAGGCGTTATTATATGCCGACTCGGCCTGCGCCAAGCTGCTCTCCAAGCTCTCCACCTCTTGTGTTGATATTGCGTTATACTCCAATAATCGGTGTGCTCTCTTTAGGCGAGATTTCACCTCGTTATATGCAGAACGCAATGCCTCGACCTGAAGCTGTATATCACGACTATCAAGTTCTGCTAAGGTTTGTTCTTTTGCCACATGCATACCCTTAGCCACTGGTACATCCACAACACGCCCTGAGAGCTTAAAGGCAAGCGTTACAGCATCATCGGCTGTGGAGAGTGCTGCAAAATCGCGTGTCACATACTTCACGGATTGTGCCACAACGCTCTTCACAGGCTTGGGTCTACGCTCATGGCTATCATGCCTACCTGAGCATGACATCATAACAATAAGGACTAAACAGAGGCATCTACGCATATAACAAAGATTTTATGCGTAGTGAGGCAATTATCTTGCCACTTGATTATATATCTGTGATATTGGCTTTGAACTCAACGACGCCCTCCGAGAGGATAACAACGCCGACATCAGCTCTGATGATTGAGCGTAGAGTCATGGCGTCAATATATAGTTGTGTAGATTGTGACGATAACTCCGCAAAAGTAATACCCTCAGAGCTTAGAATATATATAGCCTCCGCTGGATATGCATCATAGAGTTTTGCAATTCCTCGAAGATGAGAGGCTTCAATATTAGAGTTATCGTTAACGCATAGCAATGCAATGCGACCTGTATGATTAAGAATTTCTGAAGTTACATCCTCGCCGTATATATTATATAGGTGGAAGTCGCTATATTTGAACTCAGCACCCTGCTCTGATATCAATGCTGATTCCACAAACTGCAAATCACTATCTCTCCAGCATGATGTATCCAATGCGTCAAACTCTACAATCGCACCTGATGTAGCGCTTCTAAAGCGTAACACCTGACGAGTGGCACACTGCTCCATGGCGATAGCCTCTCGAAGTTCTGTACCTACCTTATATGGGAGAAAATCCACCAACGGTAGATGCCTAAGAGCATATATGTTTACGGCCAATGGTACGCACATCGTAACTAAGAGAGTAACAAACTCTCTAACCCTTAACTTATCGCACCCATCACTACCGCGCCAAAGTGTAATAGCCATAGGTAGCATGATGATATTTTTGAGGAATGTAGCCCATGGCGATAGCTTTAGAGCATCACCAAAGCATCCACAATCACCTATAGGTAACACCGTAGCACTTAACAGTGTAAGTATACTAAACAGAAGTAATACTATAACTGTAATGAGTGCGGTAAACCTACGCCATAGTCCCGATACAAGAAGAACACCGAGACTAAACTCCACGACTGAGAGTCCAACAGCAAGAGTCTCGGAAAAAGACATAAGCCACCCAAGCGAGTAGGTGGCTAAATATTTATCAACGAAAATAGATGTACCGATAGGATCTACGCACTTGACCGCACCGGAGAATATAAATAGTGCACCAAGAGCCCAACGCATAAGGGCAAATATTATATCTCGGTAGCGTGACATCTATGGTTAGATTAGTGGAGCAACACGCTCCATGATACGCTCAAAAATCTCCTCAGGTGTGGCCATGCCACCCTCCTCATTTGAGCAGTTTACGACATGTAGGTCCTCAGATGCAGCAGCTGACTCAAGGTAAACCTCTCTCACGCGGCGCTGTAGGTCGAGCGATGCCTCATGGATATCCTTACCACCCTGGAGGTACTCCCTATCCTCACCCTCGCGCACCTCGGTAAGTTTACGCTCGGTAAAGGCGAATGGCACATCGAGAAATAGCGACACATCTGGTTTAGGGATACCAAACTCCTTATACTCGGTATGAAGTATCCACTCTCGGAGTGTTGTGCGTGCCTCCTTATCGGCAATCTTTGCACACTGATAACCGATATTGGAGTAGACATATCTATCTACAATTACCACTTTACCCTCCTCAAGCCACTTGCTGATGGTTGCTGCTGCATCTGCTCTATCTCCCGCATACAACAGCGCAACAAGGTATGGATTTACACTCTCTACAGTACCTAAATCGCCACGCAAGAAGCGAGCAATCAACTCGCCATATACTGGTGCATCGAAGCGAGGAAAGTGTAGATACTCCGACTCTATGCCGTTGCTACGAAACATATCTCTTAGCTTGGTAATCTGTGTAGACTTACCTGCGCCATCCAAGCCCTCAAGGACAATGAACATATATAATTAAGTATTTAGTAATTTAGTAGTATTATTTTAGCATCGCTACTGCTCGCTCTATACCTTTGGCCAATAACTCAACCTCCTCCAAGGTGTTGTACATACCTATCGAGGCGCGGCACATGCCAGTAACGCCGTAGTGTGTCATCACAGGCTCAGCACAATGGTGACCTGTGCGGATAGCTATACCGAGCTTATCGAGAATCATACCTACATCATAGGGGTGTGTACCCTCTATTGTAAAGGATACTATAGGGCACTTACTCTCCGTAGTACCATATATACGAAGTCCCTCAATTTGTGATAGTCTCTCGGTCATCGCCCTTAGTATCATCGCTTCGTGAGTCTCGATAGCATCCATGCCGATGCTCGCGATATACTCCATAGCCTTAGCCAAACCCACCGCTCCGATAAAGTTGGATGTTCCAGCCTCGAACTTGAGTGGTAGAGGGGCGTATGTAGTCTTTGCGAAGGTAACCTTATCGACCATATCGCCACCACCCATAAATGGTGGCATAGCCTCCAACAACTCCTTACGACCATACAACACACCAATACCCGTAGGACCATATAGCTTATGGCCTGAGAAGGCGTAGAAGTCGTAGCCACGCTCAGCCACCCTACCACCACCATGAACAATACCCTGACAGCCGTCAACCATAACCACAGCACCCACAGAGTGAGCCTTAGTGATGATTAGCTCTAAATCAGGACATGTACCAAGGGTGTTGGATGCCTCTGTGACAGCTACCAACTTAGTGCGGCTATCTACCAATTCATCGAGCATATCTACTCTAAGAGCACCCTTCTCATCAAAGGGTAAGACCCTCAATGTTGCACCCTTACGCTCACATGCCAACTGCCAAGGTACAATATTCGAGTGGTGCTCCATCTCTGAGACCACGATATTATCCCCCTCATGTAGGAACTTCTCGCTCCACGCATAAGCTACAAGGTTTAGAGATGCTGTAGCACCAGAGGTAAAGATAACCTCCTCGCGGTACTCTGCACCAATAAATCTTCTTACTCGCTCGCGTGCCTCCTCGTACATCTCGGTCATAACACCAGAAAGGTGGTGCACACCGCGGTGGATATTGGCATTATACTTACGCATAAGGGTATCCATGCACTCGATAACCTGGAGAGGCTTCTGTGCTGTAGCTCCGCTATCAAAGTAGACCAACTTACGCTTGTTTACCTCCTGCTCCAAAATTGGGAAGTCGCGGCGTATGGCGAGAACATCGTAACCCATAAGACTACAATTTAGTTAGTTTCTCTGCTAAGAGTACTGCGAGAGCCTCCTCGCTACCCTCCACAACAGAGTGTAGCACGACATCATCTACAAAACCCTCAATCTGTAGACGCTTAGCATCTGTAAGGCTCAAGCCACGCTGACGCATATAGAGGATAGCATCGTCATTCATCTGACCGACCGTAGCGCCATGGCTACACTTAACATCGTCGGCATATATCTCCAACTGAGGCATAGTCTCAATGCGTGCCTCACCAACAGTGATGTTTCTGCTCGACTGAACAGAGTCGGTGCGCTGAGCATCAGGGGCTACATATACCAAGCCCGCGAAGCTACCATGCGACTTACCTGTAGCCACGCCCTTGATCTGTGTGTGTGAACGGCAATCCGATGCCATGTGATTAACATCGGCAGTGACACTCGCCTTATCATCGTCAGAAAGGAGAAATACACCTCCCATATCAAACTCAGCACCAGGCTCTACAAGGCTTGTAACAACACGCGTATCTGAGGATGACACAATCACTTGGGTCATCTTGCAAATAGCATCGCCAGCCACTGCAATAGATATATTCATGGCGCTGTGGCGTGTTACAAGGTGAAGAAGACGCAACTCAGCACCTTGCTCCACATCGATATTTATATCTGATGAGCCCTCGCCATCTGCTACAACAAGCGTAGCCTTGCTACCTGCTGCAATGACAATATCACAATCGCCATACTCGCCGATATACCAGCCGCCATTAGTTATGCGGCCCTCTGCGGGTAAAGACTTTGCTGCGATAAGCTCCTTAATTCGCTGGTAAACCATAGCCTACTCCTCCTTATAGTCGTTGATAAGCCAGTCGTAGCCCTCCTTCTCAAGCTTAAGAGCGAGGCTCTTATCGCCTGTATAAATGATACGGCCCTTATACAACACATGAACATAGTCTGGCACGATATAGTCCAACAAACGCTGGTAGTGTGTAATAACCACAGTTGCGTTCTCTGGAGTCTTAAGGCGTGTAACACCTGTAGCCACGATACGCAAAGCGTCAATATCAAGACCTGAGTCAGTCTCATCAAGAATAGCGAGTTTAGGGTTAAGCATCGCCATCTGGAAGATCTCGTTCTTCTTCTTCTCACCACCTGAGAAGCCCTCGTTTACAGCACGCTGTGTAAGTTTCGAGTCGAGCTCCACAATAGCACTCTTCTCCTTCATGAGCTTGAGGTACTCAGCTGCAGTCAAAGGCTCCAAGCCGCGCGACTTACGCTGCTCATTTACAGCTAACTTCATAAAGTTGGCCATGGTAACACCTGGTATCTCTACAGGGTACTGGAAACCGAGGAAGATACCCTTGCGTGAGCGCTCCTCGATATTTAGGTCAAGGAGGTTCTCGCCCTCAAACTCAACACTACCCTCCGTTACGGTAAACTTCTCGTTACCTGCCAATACCGAAGCAAGTGTAGACTTACCTGAGCCGTTAGGACCCATTATAGCGTGTACCTCACCCGCCTTAACGGTGAGGTTTATACCCTTCAAAATCTGCTTATCGCCAACTGAGGCGTGTAGATTTTCAACTTTTAACATATATGTAGTTCTTTATTTTATTACTTATTACTCACTGCTAATTATATCCTATCCTACGCTTCCCTCGAGCGATAGAGATAGTAGCTTCTGCGCCTCCACAGCAAACTCCATAGGCAACTTTGCCAACACCTCGCGGGCATATCCATTCACGATTAGACCTACGGCATCCTCCGTAGATAGTCCACGCTGATTGCAGTAGAAGAGCTGATCCTCTGATATCTTAGAGGTCGTAGCCTCATGCTCCAAAACGGCTGTAGGATTATAGGAGTCAACAACAGGGAAGGTGTGAGCGCCACACTTATCTCCAATAAGCAACGAGTCACACTGTGAGTAGTTGCGAGCATTATCCGCACCCTTAGCCACACGCACCAAGCCACGATAAGCATTCTGTGAGCGACCTGCAGAGATACCCTTTGACACGATGCGTGAGCGGGTATTCTTTCCGAGGTGTATCATCTTTGTACCTGTATCTGCCTGCTGATAGTTGTTAGTCATAGCCACAGAGTAGAACTCTCCCGATGAGTTATCGCCTGCAAGCACACAGCTTGGGTACTTCCATGTTATTGCCGAGACTGTCTCAACCTGTGTCCACGATAGGTGGGCACCCTCGCGGCAAATACCACGCTTGGTAACGAAGTTATAGATACCGCCCTTACCCTCCTTATCGCCTGGGTACCAGTTCTGCACTGTTGAATACTTAACATCGGCATCCTTCTCTACAACAATCTCCACCACTGCAGCATGTAGCTGGTTCTCATCGCGGCGTGGTGCTGTACAACCCTCCAAGTAGCTCACATATGAGCCCTCGTCAGCCACGATAAGGGTACGCTCAAACTGACCTGTACCTTCGGCATTGATACGGAAGTATGTAGATAGCTCCATCGGGCAACGCACACCCTTAGGGATATAGCAGAATGAACCGTCCGAGAATACCGCAGCGTTAAGCGCAGCATAGAAATTATCGGTGTATGGCACTACCGAACCGAGATACTTCTTAATAAGCTCTGGATACTCCTTGATAGCCTCGGAGATTGAGCAGAAGATAATACCCTTCTCAGCAAGTGTATCACGGAATGTAGTCTTAACAGACACCGAGTCCATTACAGCATCCACAGCAACACCCGCCAAGGCCATCTGCTCCTCAAGAGGAATACCAAGCTTATCAAATGTACGCTTTAGCTCTGGGTCTACCTCGTCCATAGAGTTAAGCTTAGGCTTCTGCTTAGGTGCAGCATAGTAAATAACATCCTGGAAGTCAATCTCAGGAATATCGAGATGCGCCCACTTAGGGTGCTCAAGGGTTAACCAATGACGATACGCCTTCAATCGACGCTCCAACATCCACTCTGGCTCACCCTTCTTCTCGGAGATAAGTCTTACCACCTTCTCCGAAAGGCCACGCGCTATGATATCGGTCTCGATATCTGTCACGAAACCATACTCATAGTCCTTAGACTCAAGTTCTTGAATTATATCTTTTGTACTCTTTTCCATCTTTTTATATAATAGCGTGCAAAGATAGAAAAAAAAAGCAAACTTTGCAATGAGTAATAAGGATTTAATAGAGTTAAATAGATAAGCCGACCAGAAGGAACAAAAAAGAACATCGGAACAAGGTATTAACCCCGTTCCGAATGTTCCTTAATGAGATAATATTAGCGCAGTCGGTTGCTAATATAGCTAAAGTGGACAAAGCGAGTATTATGGGTATGCACGAGCGACATTAGACTACTACCCGCCATACCCATACTACCCATAAATCCCCAAAGCACCCACTCAAAAAAAAGCAAGTCTTTGAGTATTACTATTTACAAATTAGTTTAGCTCAAGCTCCTCGTATGGTAGTCCCCAAGCCTCAGCTACAGGCTTATAGACGACCTTACCCTCGACGATATTTAGACCCTTGCGCAACTCCTCATTATCGTGGCATGCCTGCTGCCAACCCTTACCTGCAAGCTGGAGGATATAAGGCATAGTTGCGTTTGTAAGCGCCAATGTAGAGGTATAAGGCACAGCACCAGGAATGTTAGCAACGCAGTAGTGCAAGATACCGTCGACATAGTATACAGGATCCTCATGTGTTGTTGGGTGTGAGGTCTCGAAGCAACCACCCTGATCAATAGCCACATCCACCATAACAGTACCTGGTTCCATATCCTTAAGCATATCGCGTGTCACGAGCTTCGGAGCCTTAGCACCTGGAATAAGCACCGAACCGATAACAAGGTCGGCAGTCTTAAGCTCCTCACGGATATTGTACTCCGAAGACATCAATGTCTTAACATTCTTAGGCATAACATCGGCAAGGTATGTAAGGCGCTGTAGTGAGATATCGCAGATAGTTACATCAGCACCTGTACCCGCTGCGGTGCGTGCAGCAGCAGTACCCACAACGCCAGCACCGATAACAAATACCTTAGCAGGCTTAACACCAGGAACACCACCAAGAAGTTTACCCTTACCGCCGCGTGGCTTCTCAAGGAAGTAACGACCCTCCTGTGTAGACATACGACCTGCCACCTCCGACATAGGGATAAGCAGTGGCAATGAGCGGTCCTTACGCTCCACAGTCTCGTATGCACAGCATATAGCACCACTCTCAATCATAGCCTTAGTAAGCGGCTCACTACTTGCGAAGTGGAAGTATGTAAAGACAAGTTGACCTTTGCGCACAAGTTTATACTCTGGGGCGATAGGCTCTTTAACCTTAACAATCATCTCAGCAATAGCGTACACATCCTCAATTGTAGGAAGAATCTTTGCACCCTGCTTAACATAATCCTCATCCTTAAAGCCACTATTCACTCCAGCAGTAGACTGCACATAGACCTCATGACCACGACGAATAAGCTCCATAGCACCCGCAGGTGTCAACGCCACGCGGTTCTCATTATTCTTAATCTCCTTAGGTACGCCAATAATCATAGCTGTAATTTGTTTATAGGTTAATTTATTAGGTTACACGACAGCCTTAGCTGCCAAAAAGTGATAGCAAGTTACAATAATTTTCCATAAATACACTACTCTACGCCACTATTTTTAGTAATAGAGCCACGCTTTTCTGAAATAATTGCAATCAATGTGTATAAAAATGCAAGAATTAAGAGCGTATATAACTCAGTATACACATCATAGAGGGGCGCCCCCATGGAGTTTAAGCGTATAAAAGCATCCACTGCACTACTACTTGGCAACAATCTTCCCATATCATACAACCAGCCTGCAAAGGCCTCACGAGGGTAGCTCACACCCGCAAGCAGGAGTATCGGCACAGAGCTCCATAGCAGCATCATTATAGGAGCTTCACGGCGCTTAAAGAGATGCGACAAGGACTGCGCAAGCGATGCCGAAGCAAAGATATAGAGAGCCATAATGAGTATAATATTTATGAGTTTGCCATTCATCGGGAAGCCAAATACTTGCCAGATGGTGAGCATAACCACAACTAAAGTAAGAGCATAGATTAGCACATATACAAGAGATATAGTAAGCACCCTCTTTGCACTCTCACTCCATGTTAGAAGTTGCTTTCTCGGTCTACGCATAGCCACCATAGCAACACCTATAAGAAGTGTCTGCTGGATGATAACCACGACAATAGAGGGCATAACAAAGGAACCATAGCCAAGCGAGGGGTTATACAACACCTGCTTAGAGAGCTTCACGGGCTGAATAACACCCATAGCCGCAATATCATCTACTCCCATAGCCACAAGGTACTCAGCCTCGACATTCGCGCCTTGTGTGAGTGCATCAGTAAGCGCCTGCTCATAGAGTCTACTATATAACAAGAGATGACTACCGTCAAGAATAAGACTTATGGTAGTTCCCTCCGAGGAGAGCAATCCACGCTCAAAGCCATGCGGAACAAGGACCACACCATATACCTCACGCCTAAATAGCAACTCCTTAGCCTCCGCCATAGATTGTGGCTCATACCCCACCCTTGTATTAGGTCCCGAGCGTAAGCCCTCAATAAGCGATCTACTCGATGGCGTCTTATCCTCATCCACCACGGCAATATCTATACTATTGACTACCTCTGCGCCATAGGCAAAGGAGTAGATTGTTGTATAAATAAGCATAGCAAAGAGGATGATAAGCATAGCTCCGCTATCCGATAGTATCAACCTTAGCTCATCGATAAAGATTCTTCTCATACTACTCCCTTTCCCAATACTTCTCATCGTAGACAACGGTACGCAACCGTCGCCACGATATAACCACCAATACTAAGAACGACATCAACATATAGAGTTTTGGACTATCTATATATAGTGGGACTCCACGCATCGCCTGGTCGACAAATATCTCGCTAAAGTAGCTTAGCGGAAAGAGCTTAGACACTCCACGAGCAAGTCCAAACATCGCTATTGTAGGAAAGGTGATACCCGAGAATGTAAATGCCATAACTCCATAGCCACCACCCAACGAGAGTGCCAACCTAAGGTTTGCCGTCATGGCAATAATAGCTATTGCCACAGCTTGGTAGGCGACAATAAATAGGACGGTAGCAGCAGACAGATAAAGGTAACTACCTGCGCACTCCATACCCATAACAACGAATAATATCGCGTATATAAACTGCGACAGAATGACCATAGCGAGGGTTACAAGCAGCAACTTACCAACAACGCCACGCCATAGTGAGTTGCGTGCCACGAGCATCCACTCCTTAGCTGTTCCATACCGAAGTTCTCGTCCTATGGCATAGATTGTAGAGAGGATGGTGAAGATAACTACACCCATAATCATAAATATAGGTGCAAGGTAGTAGCCATAGTTTAGATAGGGGTTAGAGAGAATATTTGTCTGTACCCGTATAGGCATAATATCGACCATAGCACGACTATATCCAATACCCATACTCTGTATCTTTTCGAGCGCTACACCCGCAGACAGACTCTGCACCGCCTGCTGCACATCGCGCTCCACGATACCACTCGCAGAGATATTCGTACCCAACAAGTAGCACTCAACGCTTGCCGTAACACCGCTATATATATTCCTTGCAAAGCCATCATCTATATAAAGCACCGACATAACCTCACCCTTAAGCATCAGTTCCTCGGCCTCAGCCATAGAATTTACCCCGTATGCAACCTCCACACCTGCAGTTGCATCGACCATACTTACCAACTTACGCGACATAGGACTATTATCCCTATCAACCACCGCGATAGGCAGATTGTCTATAGTGCCACGATAGAACATCACCCCAAAGAAGAGTATCATCACAACGGGCAAAATAGCAAGCACAGCGAGATAGAGTCTATCACTCTTAATGATAGCCAACTCACGCCTTAGCACCGATATAATACTACATACGGCCATAGACAATAACACTCATACCAGGGAGTATATCCACCTCATCAAGTGCCTTGGCGCGCACCTCAAATGTGCGTATATCAAAACCACCCCTTGCGCGTGTAGCACTCCATGTGGCAAAATTTGCCTCCGAGGAGATGTAGTAAACCTCAAACTGCACCCATCTATCCATTGCAGGGATGTAACCTCGGAAGTGATGACCAAGACCAATACCTTCTAACATATCCTCCTTAATATTGAAAGTGACCCAGCGATTTGTAAAGTCGAGAATAGTGACTACGGGGTAGCCTGAGCCGACAAGTTCTCCTGGCTCTGCAACGATATTCGAGACCCAGCCCGATATAGGAGCATAGACCCTCGCATCACGCAGATAAGAGTTAACCTCATCTACAGCCCCCTGCGCCTCACGCACTTTAGCCTCCACAGCCTCCCTCTGTTCTCGTGTAGCGCCCTCACGAACAAGAGCATACTCAGCACTTGCCGCATCCACTGTAGCCTGCATAGCCCGATAATTTGCTAACGCCTCATCATACTGTTGGCGTGGAGCAACACCCTTATCATAGAGATTCTTTACCCGTTCATAGCTCGCCAAGGCAAGTGCTAAGCCCGCCTCAGCCTTATTCAACATGCTTCGCACAGCATCTATCTGCTGCTTACGAGCGCCCATATCTACTTCCCGATTTATTGCCTCGGCAGCCGCCTCAAGTGCCGCCACCTGCTTCAACTTAGCATCCAGCTCAGGTGTGGATATTGTATATAGCAACTCACCACGACTCACCATATCGCCCTCAGCAACAAACAACGAGTCTATACGCCCCGCAAGTTTTGAGGAGGAGCGATAGCTACGGCACTCTACAATACCCTGAAGCACTACACTATTAGCACGCGAGAAGTGGTGATTGAGCCACACTATACCGACTATCACAACAGCCAATACAATAACAACATATATACCTTGCTTCGCACTCTTTTTCATAATATTACACTATTTATATCAATAATCTCTGCAGATGACTTATAGCAAGTAAACTCCTCACTTAGTCCCGACACCTCTAACAAGCGCGCTAAGTACAACATATAATCGTAAACAGCATTTAGATACTCCACCCTTGCCCCTGCAAGAGCTATGCGAGCATCCATCAAATCACTCGAAGAAGACACTCCCTCTCGGAAGCCCTCTAAAGCGGTTTGGTAGTAACTCTCAGCAAAACTTACCGAGCGTTCGCACGACCTAATGCTAAGCGCACAATTTTGCAATGAGTAGTACTCTCTATCTACTAGCAACAATATATCCTCCTTACTCTTCTCAACCATATCGGCAACACTCCGAGCCTTAGACTCCGCAGCCTTATAGTTATGTTGACGACTAAGACCGCCAAAGAGAGGTATATTAACGCCGACACCCACAGCCCAGCGAGGAATAATTTTGCTGAGATTGTGGCTATAGAGAGATACCCCACCCATAGCAACAACCTCTGGCAACAGCTCGCTCTTAGCCATAACAACTCCCTCACGGCTAAGGCTCTCTGCCAAGTTAGCCTCTGCGATAATTGGGTTAAGTTGCAAGGCACACTCCTTGAAATAGTCGATATCCGAGATATTGGAGAGCACAAACATCCTATCCTGTGGTGCGATATCACCCTCCGTTTGGAGTGTTGTTCGAAGCGCTTGCTTAGCGATATGTAGCCTATTGACAGCATCCACATAATCGCGCTCGACCTCCGACAACTTATACTCCAAATAGAGTATTGCACTATGAGGAAGCACCCCCTCGCTCTCCATAGCTAAAGCATCCGAGAGGTGCTGTTTAACGCCCTCCACAACAAAGCCTCGCACATTCACGACTTCACGAGCGAGGATAACACCATAGTATCGCTCCACCAACTCAGTAATCAACACATTCTGTACGCCACTTAACATATTATTTGCACTCTCAACCTCAAACTCTGCTACCCTATTGGCGCTATTGATACGCCCACCAAGATATATCGGCATCGTCACTGTGCTACCCACAAAGCCAAAGTTGCGACGCTGTAGCGTATAGCTCCAATCAGCATCCTTAATAGGAACCAAGCCATCACCCAAAAGCGCAGCTATGGTTGGAGATATTAAGCCGCCCTCCACACCTTTATTTATAAGGTCCTCCAGAGACTCCGTAACGACACCCTTTGCCCCACCCAAGTCAATATCCATATCGCGCTGCATAAGTGTATAGCTACCTATAAGCCCCACCTGTGGCGCACGGAGTCCCCTTGCTGCATGATACTCACTAAGGGCAGCATCCACGCCATACCTAGCACTACTTATTCCTCTATTATTATCCATAGCCCTTTCAAGAGCCTCCTCGAAACTCATACTCTGTTGGGCATAAGCACCAGATACCAGAAACATTAAACACAGAGATACGACCCACTTCATACTATTCAAAGTTTTACCCATACCAATGCAATTATCGTGCGATAAAAATTAGTTCGTTTGGCACATAAGTTGTGAAAATGGCTGTCGAGTACTTTATTGTTAAACTAAAACTATCAGTTATGAAACGAATTAGACTTTTCGCTCTATCGCTACTTTCAGTAGCTATTGGAGCGCCGTCAGCAATGGCGCAGACAAGGATCTACGAGGTGGAGGAGTACACTCCTACTATCTATATGATCACTGTAGGTGAAGAGGTTATGAATTATGACCCTGAAGTGGTACGCGTGGCTATTATCGAGGATTTCGTTGAGACAAAGCGTCACGGATTTCAGCAGGCACACAACCCTCAGTTCATCTTCTCAACACGCAATAACCGCTTTTCATTGGGTATTGGTGGTATGGTGAACCTCCGCACAAGTTATGATCTTAAGGGAGCTGTGGGTAATATAGACTTTGTTCCATACGACATTCCTATGGAGAAGAGCTATGCGACACAACAGCGTGTGATGATGGATGCCTCTACCTCACGACTCTTTATGAAGGCTATTGTAAATAGCAATACTCTCGGTCGCGTCTATGTCTACACCGATATGGATTTCAGAGGTGGTGAGGAGTTTACATATATTCCACGCCTTAGGTCTGCCTATGTAAACTTCCTCGGCCTCACCATAGGTCGTGATGTAACAACCTTCTGTGACCTTGGTGCAGCGCCTACGACCATCGACTTTCAGGGTCCTAATGCCTACAACTTCGCCTTCAATGAGATGATTAGGTATGAGCGAGGCTTTGTACGCAACCACTTGAATGTAGGTATTGCTGCCGAGATGCCTTCGATTGATGCTACCTATGGCGAGCACTTCTCTCCAATCTATCAGCGTGTACCAGATGGTATTGCTTATGTACAATACGCATGGGGCGAGGGCAAGGCAAGCCATGTTCGTCTATCGGGTGTTATCCGCGATATGTACCTCCACAACAACAGCACAGGTGAGAATACCACACAAGTTGGTTGGGGCGCTCAGCTAAGTGGTCATATTGAAGTTGGCAAATGGGTAGACCTCTATATGAATGGTGTCTATGGCCGCGGTATCACACGCTATATTCAGGACTTGGCCGGTACTCCTTACGACTTTACCTATAACCCTAAGGATCCTACCAAGCTTCAGATGCCTAAGATGTGGGGCTGGCAGGCAGCTGCTCAGGTTAACATCATCCCTGGCATGTGCTGGGTATCGGGTGGCTACTCAAATGTTCACTTAGAGCATGACAACGGTGCTCTTTCGGATAATCAGTACAAGCGCGGTGAGTACATATTCGGTAACGCCTTCTGTAATATCACTCCGAACTTCACCATGGCTCTTGAGTACCTACATGGCACCCGCGAGAACATGAACGATGTACATAAGCGCGCTAACCGCATCAGCATTATGGCGCAGTACAACTTCTAAGTCTCTATTCACGATTTTTTGGCAATCTGTTCACAGGTTGCCATTTTTTTTATAATTTTACACATTGCGATGTTACAATTTCTCCGCGACATCGTTATATATGCAGAGAACTAACTTAAGAGACCCCAAACTTTGAAGAGCGAAACACAATATATAGAGTTTGTATCAGAGCTACGAGACACGCTCTATCGCCTTGCCCTAAGCATAACATGCGATAGTGCCGAGGCTGAAGATATTGTGCAGGATGTCTTCGAGCGGGTATGGAGAGCAAGAGACAAAGTTATGCAGAGTGCATTCCCCAGAGCCTACATCTGCCGTATAGCGCACAACTTAGCTATCGACAGGCAACGAGCTACAACAAGGAGGCACACATTTAGCATAGACGACCAGGCGAACTTTAATAACAGCAGCTACAGCAATACAGATATTTCAGATATAGCGAGTCTGACACGACGAATAATAGCCTCGCTACCCGAAAAGCAACGATTAGCAATTCATCTAAGAGATGTCGAGGGCTATGAGATAGAGGAGATTGCCGAGGCTCTGGAGACTGATGAGACAAATGTAAGAATGAATCTCTCAAGAGCGCGAAAGAGCGTAAGAGAAGAGCTAATAAAGAGCATGAACTATGGAGTTGAACAGAATTAAAATATTAGCAAACAGATATTTTGAAGGTACTACAACGAGTGATGAGGAGAGAGAGTTAGCCCACTATCTTAAATCGAGCGACAATCTCCCTGAGGAACTTGTTTCTGTTAAGATGATGTTCGAGGCTATGGGACTACTCCGCCAGACCGAAGCACCCAAAACTGCAAAAGAGTCTAAGCGCCGAGTGTCATGGTCACACATCACCGCAGCAGTAACCGTTGCAGCATCTTTAATACTTACACTAATCATCACAACAAATAAAGAAGTTTATAACACAACGCCAGCGATTATATGCCATGTTGACGGTAGCCTTGTTAGTGATCAGACTGCAGCTGAGCAGGAGGCAAGGCGCATACTCGGGAACATGAATGCAAATATCACCCTTGCAATGGCAAGCATCGACAAAATTAACATACTTAAAACCAACTAATCATGAAACGACTATTCACGACCCTAACACTGCTTATAGCAACAATAACAACACTACATGCTCAGGAGGTAGATGAGAGTTCTATCACCTTTGGTCAGAATAAGCAAAACAAGATAACCATCAGCGATGACAATATCTACTTCAAAATTGCGGGAAAGGAGTTGCAATTTAGCAGCGATAGCAATAGCAATGATTGCAAGAAAGGAAAACAGAAAGGTAATAGCTTAGAGGCTATCCACGCTTGGGAAATAGGTATCAATGTGTTGGCTAATGCAGACTACTCGATGTACACTCCTGAGGAATCAGTAATGATGCAGTTCGGCAATAGAAAGTCGACCTATGTAGCTCTAAATATCTTTAGCGAGAACATCAAACTAAACAGAAGCGGCTCACTAAGTATTGATATGGGAGCTGGTATCGCTTGGGAGAACTATGTCTTTGCTGGCAACTACTCTATGCGTTATCAGGAGGCTATGATGCGTCCAATAGAGCTAAGCAGTACAGTTACAAAGTCAAAACTCATGGCTCGATACCTACACATGCCAGCACTGCTAAACTATACATATAAGAATAAGTTTTTCATCGCTGCGGGTGTAAACCTCGATGTACTCATCGGCACACGACTTAAGCAGAAAAATCCAAAGGTCGTCTATAAGTCTGAGACCGTAACACTCAACCCTATCCAGCTAGGTTACACCGTCCACATTGGTACAGAGAAGCTATACGGCTTTATCAACTATAGCCCTATGGAGATGTTTAAGAGTGACACAGGTCCTCGCGGCAATAGAACATCGGCAGGCATCGGCTTTGCATTCTAACCTTAAATTGAATATGATATGAAACGCCTTATATTACTAATAATGCTTTGCTTGCCTATCGCAGCATCTGCACAGACGGACCATATAGCACCACTGATAAAGAAGTACTCAGAGTTTAAGAACTGTTCCACCGTAGTGCTATCTAAGGAGATGATAAAGCAGATGCAGAAAGACTCATGCATCGAATCTATGCAGGCTATATCTGTGGAGGACCCAACGCTTCTTAATATTCTTAGGGACGATATAAAGAAGTTCATCGGTGGATACACACTTCTGATGTCGGTAAATAGTGACGGTACTAATGTCGAGATATATCGCGTCGAGCAGCACTATAAATCACGAGAGAGTGGCAAGCGCGAGAGCATCGAAGATGTGGTCATCGTAGCAATCAATGCCACGGAGGGTGTTCTGGTACGACTCACGGGACACGACATAGAGCTTAACGATGCAACATCCTTAATAAACATATAGTATTAGACGGAAGGAGTTACTTGTAATTGAGTAATTTCTTCCGCTTTTTAGAAATTATTTGTAACTTTGTACAAACAAACAGAGATTCTATGAAGAGACTATTATTACTTATTATGCTACTGCTTCCATGCAGTGCCATGGCAACCCTTCCAGAGGTTACTAAGATGGCAGAAAACTACTCATCAAAAGATAAGGCATCGGTTGTAAACATCTCGAAGCAGATGCTTAGGATGATGGGACGCGGCATTTCTGGCGTAGAGCATGTAGATAACATCGTTATACTTAGCAGCGACAACAAGTCGGCAATTAAGGGTATCGCCAAGCGCACAAAGAAGATTGCTAAGAAACAAAACTTTGAGAACTTAGCAACCTTAAACGAGGGAACAAACACGACATCCATCTATACGCAAATATCCAACGACAAGATTACCGAGGCGTTGATTCTCATTGTTGAGAAGAACAAGACAACGCTGATAAATATTTCTGGTAAGATACCTCAGGAGTTGGTCAATAGTCTGATTGGAGTGATCGGCAAGATAGGTTAGAAATTAAGGAGTGGCAAAACCACTCCTTAATTTCTAATAGTTATCAGCCATTGGTTCAAAATATGCCTGCGGATGCTCACACGATGGACAAATCTTTGGGGCTATCTTTGCCTTAACGATATATCCGCAGTTGCGGCACTGCCATACGATCTCGCCATCACGACGAAAGAAATCTCCATCTGTCAAGCGACTGAGTATCTTCAAATAACGGCGTTCATGCTCGCGCTCCACTTCAGCTACAAACTTAAATGTAAGCGCTATCTTAGAGAAACCCTCGGCGTTGGCTGTTTCGGCAAACGATGCATATAACATCTCCCACTCCTCATGCTCTCCCGCAGCTGCGGCAATAAGGTTCTTCTCTGTTGTGTCGATGACACCTGCGGGAAACGAGGCGTTATGTATAGTCGCCATGCCACCCTCCAAGTATTTGAAGAAGCGTTTAGCATGCTCCTTCTCTTGGTTGGCTGTAGTATCAAATAGTGCGGCAATCTGCTCATAACCCTCCTTTTTAGCTTGTGATGCAAAGTAGGTGTAACGATTGCGCGCCTGACTCTCGCCAGCAAAAGCCTTCAAGAGGTTCTCTTCGGTAAGTGTACCCTTCAATGTATTTTTCATCCTCTCAGAAATTTAATTGGTTAAACTATACTCCGAGAATGTGCAAAATACAGACCAAAGGTAAAGTGATAGATACAAACAAAAAAAGGCGTCACCCGAAGGAAACGCCTTAAGACTCTTAGAGTTTACTAATTATCTGTGCAATGTAGCCGACTTTCTTACCTCTGAACGCTTGTTATCAGTAAGAAGTGAGAATGGGTTCTCACCCTCGTTAAACTCCTTCTTCATAATCAAGTGCAACTTGTGACGAGTAAACCAGAAAGGCATAACAAGTGGATGATACATACGCTGTACAGTTACTACCTCATCCAATACCCAACCATCGTTACCAAGGATATCGAGAGCCAAAGCCATGTTTGCGTTGTTAAGGTTGAAAACCTTGTCGCAATACATAATAGTAACCTTCTGGTTCTTAGCACCACCTCTTACATAAACATCGCAGTAAGTAGTCTTTGTCTGCTGAGCAGATGCGCTGAATACGCAGCACATAATTAGGAAAAGTGAAACGAAAAACTTTTTCATTTTTGTTTGTGTTGTTTGTGTACCGTAGCATCTCCAATGCGGTTAGTAGTTAAAATAGGAAGACGGGAGATGATTGCCCACTTTGAGTGCAAGTCGTCTTCACTAATAATTCTCAAATAACATATCAAAAGGATATTACTTTCAACATCAAGATAAAAAATGTCAATCGATTAACCTAATGATAGTACAAATATAGAAATAATTTCCCAAATAAAACAATTTCCATTAAGAAAATTTAGTTTCCCGAACAATACGATACATAAATAAGACATTTAACATAACAGAACTTACTTCACCTAAAAGTAAATACCATGATACTATATATATAATTGGTATTCTCGATAATTATTGCTATATTTGCACGATTATACGCAAATACAATATAAACAAAATATAATATGGCAGACGAGAAAATAATATTTTCGATGGTTGGCGTAAGCAAAGTGCTTAACAACAACAAGAAAATCTTGAACAACATCTACCTATCATTCTTCTATGGTGCTAAGATTGGTATCATTGGTCTTAACGGCTCTGGTAAGTCTACACTTATGAAGATTATCGCAGGTATCGACAAGAGTTTCCAGGGCGAGGTGGTATTTTCACCTGGCTACAGCGTAGGTTACCTTGAGCAGGAGCCACAGCTCGACCCAACAAAGACCGTTAAGGAGATTGTTGAGGAGGGTGCAGCTGAGACTGTAGCTCTTTTGAAGGAGTACGAGGAGATCAACATGAAGCTCTGCGAGCCTATGGATGACGATGAGATGGCACGCCTTGTTGAGCGTCAGGGTGAGCTATACGAGAAGATCGACCAGGTTAACGGTTGGGAGCTTGATAGCGTTTTGGAGCGTGCTATGGATGCTTTGCGTTGTCCAGATCCAGATCAGAGCGTAGCAGTGCTCTCTGGTGGTGAGCGTCGTCGTGTGGCATTGTGTCGCTTGCTTCTTCAGCAGCCTGATGTATTGCTTCTTGATGAGCCTACCAACCACCTTGATGCAGAGAGTATCGACTGGTTGGAGCAGCACCTTCAGCAGTACAAGGGTACAGTTATCGCTGTAACCCACGACCGTTACTTCTTGGATAATGTAGCGGGCTGGATCTTGGAGCTTGACCGTGGTGAGGGTATTCCATGGAAGGGTAACTACTCAGGCTGGTTGGAGCAGAAGACTCAGCGCATGGCGATGGAGGAGAAGCAGGAGAGCAAGCGCCGCAAGACTCTTGAGCGAGAGTTGGAGTGGGTGCGTATGTCACCATCTGGCCGTCATGCTAAGTCTAAGGCTCGTCTATCTGCTTACGACAAGATGATGAATGCCGACACTAAGGAGCGCGAGGAGAAGCTTGAGATCTATATCCCTAATGGTCCACGCTTGGGTGATCTTGTTATCGAGGCTCAGGGCGTAACTAAGGCCTTCGGTGATCGTGTACTATACGAGAACCTCGAGTTTTCATTGCCACCAGCAGGTATCGTAGGTGTTATCGGTGCCAACGGTACAGGTAAGACCACCCTATTCCGCATGATTATGGGCTTGGAGGAGCCTACATCTGGTAGCTTCCGCGTAGGTCCTACAGTGAAGTTGGCGTATGTAGATCAGCAGCACAAGTCTATCGACCCAGAGAAGACCGTATATGAGGTAATCTCTCAGAACTCAGACCTTATCCAGCTCGGCAACCGTCAGGTAAATGCTCGCGCCTATGTAGGTCGCTTCAACTTCAACGGCGCCGACCAGGAGAAGAAGTGTGGCGTATTGTCTGGTGGTGAGCGCAACCGTCTACACCTCGCTCTTGCGCTTAAGGAGCAAGGCAATGTATTGTTGCTCGATGAGCCTACCAACGATATCGATGTTAACACACTCCGTGCTTTGGAGGAGGGTCTTGAGAACTTCGCAGGCTGTGCTGTGGTTATCTCGCACGACCGTTGGTTCTTGGACCGTATCGCAACACATATCCTTTCGTTCGAGGGCGACTCAAAGGTTGTATTCTATGAGGGTACATACTCAGAGTACGAGGCTTGGAAGAAGGCTCAGGGCGAGGATACAACCCCTAAGCGTGTTAAGTACAAGAAACTTTTGGCAGAGCAGTAATATATGGCACAGAAACCATCAATACCAAAGGGTACGCGAGACTTCTCTCCAGAGGAGATGATGCGCCGCACCTATATATTTGATACTATTAAGAGCGTTTTCCGCCTCTTTGGCTATGCGCCACTTGAGACACCATCTATGGAGAACCTATCCACCCTACTCGGCAAGTATGGCGATGAGGGTGATAAGCTACTCTTCAAGATTCTTAATTCAGGAGATTATGGTGCTAGCCTCTCGGATGAGGAGCTTCGTCAGGCATCAAAAATTTCGGAGAAGGGACTTCGCTATGACCTAACTGTACCTTTTGCGCGCTATGTTGTGCAGCACCAGAATGAGATTGTATTCCCATTCAAGCGCTATCAGATTCAGCCTGTATGGCGTGCTGACCGCCCACAGAAGGGTCGCTACCGTGAGTTCTACCAGTGCGATGTCGATGTTATCGGCTCTAAGTCGTTGCTTTCAGAGGTCGAGTTGGTAGATATCGTAGCCCGTGTATTCTCTAAGCTCGGCATCTCGGTAACACTCAAGATGAACAACCGCAAGATTTTGTTCGGTATCGCAGAGTCTATCGGTCATGCCGATAAGATGATAGATATCACCGTGGCTATCGACAAGCTCGATAAGATTGGTTTGGACAATGTTAAGAACGAGTTGCGCGAGCGTGGCATCGATGATGAGGCAATCAATAAGCTTCAACCAATCCTTGAGCTTAGCGGCACTAACGAAGAGAAGCTCAACATACTTAGCAGCATCATCGGCACATCTGAGACAGGTATGCTCGGTATCGAGGAGATGCTTACTATTTTCTCACACATCGAGAAGTTGGGCATCTCTCTAACACCTGAGCTTGACCTCTCATTGGCACGAGGTTTGAACTACTATACAGGTGCAATCTTCGAGGTTAAGGCGAACGACTTTGCCATCGGTTCAATATCTGGTGGTGGCCGTTACGATGACCTTACAGGCATCTTCGGTATGCCAGGTATGTCAGGCGTAGGTATCTCGTTTGGTGCTGACCGCATCTATGATGTAATGCTTGGTCTAAACCTCTTCCCAGAGGAGTTGGCATGCTCAACCAAGGTGATTTTCATTAACCTTGGCGAGGCAGAGCAGGAGGCATCAATGCGTATTATCTCTGAGCTACGCAACAATGGCATCGCAGCAGAGATATATCCGGACTCTTCAAAGATGAAGAAGCAGATGGAGTACGCCAACCGCCGCGGTATTCCTTATGTTGTTATCATCGGCTCAAACGAGCTTGAGCGCAAGGTTGCAACCATTAAGGATATGCGCTCAGGCGAGCAGCGCGAGGTAGCATTTAATGATATTGTTACTGCTCTAAAATAGTGGATGAAACACCTTGTTATATCAATTATTGGTTTAGTTGTGTCATGTAGCATCGCTACAGCACAACTAACCGATAAACAACAGATAGCAAAACTTAATTCTGTCTACGAACAAATTCGTGACAACTATGTCGATGATGTCTCTCTTGAGCCATTGGTTCAGGAGGCCATCATCGCTACTTTTAAGGAGCTTGACCCACACTCGAAATACCTCACTAAGGAGGAGATGGAGGCTTCAAAAAAGCGTCTTAGGGGAGAGTTCGCAGGTATAGGTATCAACTACACAGTACACAACGACACCCTTGTTGTGCGGAGCACGATAGCAAACTCGCCAGCTCAAAGAAAGGGGATACAATCTAATGATCGCATCACTGCAATCAACAACCAAAATATTGTCGGTCTCTCCACTGACAGCATAGCGACACTCCTCAAGGGTGGCACAGGAAGTTTAGCATCGCTAAGAGTTGAGCGTAAAGGAACTAATGAGCCATTAGAGATAGACTTAAAACGCGAGCTTATAGAACAAAGTTCCATAAGTGCCGCATTGCGTTTTGGGGATGTGGGCTACATCTCTATCGACTCTTTTTCGAGGCGTCTTGCAAATGATTTCTATTCGGCATACACCAATCTTGGAGATATCAAGAGCCTTATTATTGACCTAAGGGATAATGGCGGTGGTCTTATCTCTGCAGCCATTGATTTAACCTCTTTGTTTCTAAATAAAGGCGATGTTATCGTTACCACAGAGGGACGCAATGAGAGTATTACTTACTCTAAAAAGCGCGACACAAAGCCTATAGATATTCCATTAGTTGTACTTATCAATGAGAATAGCGCCTCGGCAAGCGAGATATTTGCAGGTGCTATTCAAGATCATGATAGAGGTACAATTATAGGACACACAAGTTTTGGCAAAGGTCTTGTGCAGAGGGTCATTAAACTAAAAGATGGCTCAGGTATATATCTCACTATAGCACGCTATAAAACACCTTCTGGGCGCACAATTCAGCGGCCATACACTATGGGTGATGGTGATAGATACATATCGGACAGCACAAGATATATGCATCCTGACTCTATCTCTCACTACGATAAGCCCGCATATAGGACTCTGAGACTTGGACGCGAGGTATATGGTGGCGGAGGTATCACTCCGGATGAATATATCGACATCAGTGACTTTCAAATTTCAAGTAGTGTCATGATGGCGGCTAGCAACTCCACCATTGACAAAATGGCGATTGACTACATCGACAAAGTATCGCTAAACACTCTTCTTGCAGACTATCCCTCAATGGAGGATTTTCACGCACGATATAGGATTGAAGAGAAGATATGCGAAGAGCTATATTCCAAAACTGAGCAATCAGCCGAGGCGCTTACTTTACGAGATAGGGAGTATCTATCCACAATATTTAAGTCTGCACTTGCAAAGCGTATATACGGAGACTACGGTAGTACATATATATATGTATTAGAGTACGACCCAATGGCACAGAGAGCTATCGCCATAGCCAGCAGTAAAATTATAGAGTAAAAAGTTGGTAGTTTGTAAATAAATTATTATCTTCGTTATCAGAATAAATCAAGATAACTAACCTTAAAACTACAACTACTACTATGAACCCAGATTATCATTCACGCCACGACGGCGATGAGTATGGCGAACAGATATGCTCCAAAGTCATAAGAGCTGGAAAGCGCACATACTTTATCGATGTTAAGGCGACACGCGCAGATGACTACTTTCTAACCATCACAGAGTCGCGCAAGAAGGTAAACCAAGATGGCTCAGCATCCTTCTCTCGACACCAGATATACCTTTATAAAGAGGATTTCGCAAAGGTAATGGAGGGAATAAGTGAAATGGTAGACTTTGTTAAGGAGCACAAGCCAGAATACTTTGAAAACAACAATCACCAAGAGTAAGTGATATCGGGGCTGACTAAAGATATTTTTGGTCAGCCCTGCTTTTAGACAACATGAATAAGAGCGTTATATTAGGTTTCAGTGGTGGAATTGACAGCACCTCTGCCGTAGGATTACTACAAGAACAAGGCTATAGGGTTATAGCTCTAACCATAGATACTATGGGTGATAGTGCGATGCTCGAAAAGGCCGAGCAGAGGGCTAAGGAGCTTGGTGTGGAGTGGTACGCAGTAGATGCTAAAGCGATGTTCGAGCGCGATATTATAGATTACTTCTGCTCGGAGTATGCATCGGGTCGCACGCCTGCACCATGCACACGCTGTAACACACATATCAAGTGGCATATACTCCTCTCTGAGGCAAATCGTCTTGGTATTGAACACATAGCCACTGGACACTACTTTAATATCGAGCAACATAACAACAAATACTATGTTGCCAAGGCCTTAGACAGCAACAAAGACCAAAGCTACTACCTATGGGGACTATCACAAGAGATTCTTGGAAGAGCCATAACACCTATGGGCTCAAAGATAAAGAGCGAGGTCAAAGAGGGCTTCAAAGATAAGAGCGAGAGTATGGGTATATGTTTTCTCGGCCGTAGACCCTACGCCGAATTCTTAGAGAGCCGTGGCATTGAGATGAAAAGCGGTGATATTGTAGATAATACGGGGTGCGCATGTGGTAGGCACAACGGCATTGCTCGCTATACGATAGGTCAAAAGCGTGGTGAGGGTATTCCTGAAGGCAAGCGCGTTATAGATATTGAGCCAACAAAAAATGTTATCCGAGTAGGCGACAACAGCATGCTATACAAATCAAAACTATATATAACTAACTGCAATATAGTCGATGAAAACGAATTGCTAACATCGAACGATATAACCATTAAGATTAGAGGTATTGGCAAAAATCCTGAGCTTCACATAAATATAGTAAAGCATAAAGATGGATATATGATAACGACTACAGATAAAGCCTATGCCCCAGCCTTAGGACAACCTTTGGTGTTATATCGTGATAATTTGGTCATAGGAGGTGGAATAGTTGATAGTTTCGAGTAATTGTTGTACATTTGCCGAGATTAGAACAAACACAAAATATGATTAAAAGATTATACAACTGGGTGTTATCGTGGAGCGAGAGTCGTTGGGGCTGGTTAGCGCTCTTTATCCTTGCTTTTTGTGAGTCGAGTTGGTTTCCAATTCCACCAGATATTCTTCTTATAGCCCTATGTCTTGGCGCAATTAAGAAATCATTTCGCTTTGCAGCAATATGTCTTGCAGGTTCTATTATAGGCGCTGCTGTTGGCTACGGCATTGGCCACTTTCTATGGATCACACCAACAGGTGACCCTACCGCAATAGCAACCTTCTTCTTCAACCATGTATTTAGTGTTGAGGGCTTCAACAATGTTGGTGCACTATTCGATAAGTACAACTTCTGGATTGTCTTTACTGCAGGCTTCACGCCACTACCCTATAAGCTATTTACCATTGCAGGCGGATTGTTCGACATCAACTTTTTGATGTTTATCATTGCATCAATAGTATCACGAGGCTTGCGTTTCTTTGTAATTGCATGGCTTATATGGCGTTTCGGCGCACCAATTAAAGCGTTTATTGACAAATATTTCAACCTTTTGGCAACACTTTTCACTACCTTGCTAATAGGTTTTGCCGCCTTGGCTATATGGCTCTTTGGGGATGCTTCCGAGGTAAGCGCAGAGCCGGAGACAACAACTACAGAACTAATAATAGAAGATATAGAATCATGCGACACTACGGACTTATAGGCAAGCATTTGTCACACTCGTTTTCAAAGAATTTCTTTACAGCGAAGTTTGCGAACGAGGAGATAGATGCAGATTACTCACTTATTGAGTTGGAGGATATATCAACCATTGATAGCATCATAGCAGAGAGAGAGTTATCTGGCTTTAATGTAACTATACCATACAAGGAGAGTATCATCCCCTATCTCGATGAGTTATCACCTGAGGCTGAGGCTGTTGGCGCTGTTAATTGCGTAGTTATTAAGGGTGGTCGCAAGATAGGACATAACACCGATATCACAGGTATTGAGGCAACTATTGAGTGGTTGGATAAGAGCGGTGCTCTCATTCTCGGCACAGGAGGTGCATCCAAGGCCGTGCAGTATGTGTGCAAGAAGCACAACATTCCATTCAGCATCGTATCTCGCGATGATAAGCGTGGCGACTATACCTATGATACCCTAACTGCAGAGGTTATAGCCAATCACAAGCTCATCATCAACGCCACACCTGTAGGCATGTCTCCACTTGTAGAGGAGGCGCCAGCACTACCCTACGATGCTATCACAGATAAACACTGCGTATTCGACCTTGTATACAACCCAGCTAAGAGCATGCTCCTAAGTCGCGCTGAGGAGCAGGGCGCAACGACAATGAATGGCATGCTTATGCTTCAGACGCAAGCCATAGCATCATGGCACACATGGCAGCGCGCAGAAAGAGAGCTTACAGAGCAGACATTGGTAAACTAAGTCAGTATATAAAGGGATGTTCTATAAATTAGCAAATTAAGTTTAACAATAGGTAGTTTTATTTTATATTTCGGTTGCTTTTGTGTCTATTTCGGCATCTATCTTATCTTTCCTCGGTTGCTATGCCCGCATAGCGCCCTCGAAAAAGATAAGAAATCTGTTCGAAATATCCAACAAAATAAACTCAACCTAATTTATAGAACCTCCCTATATATTATCCTCTATAAGTTTTTGCAAGCGTTATTAGCTGCGCGCTCTCCCTAACATCATGAACACGCAATATGGCATCACCAGCACGAAGCACCTCCCATGCAAGGGCTAAAGAGCCAGGCAATGACTCCTCAGGCGTTATACCCAATGGTTTATATATCATCGACTTACGCGAAAGACCAATAAGTATTGGGTAGCCCAACGCGCGCAACTGGTCAAGTCCTCTCAAAAGCTCATAGTTCTGCTCCATGCTCTTAGCGAAACCAAAGCCTGGATCAAGAACTATCCTCTCGCGCTTAACACCCTGAGCAACAATATCCTCTACGCGCGCCTTAAAATACTCCACGACGCCCTCGACAACACCATTCTTATACTCCGTCATGCTCTGCATAGTCTGCGGCGTGCCACGCATGTGCATAGCGATATATGGAAGGTCATACTTAGCCACCACGCCAAGCATTGCTGCATCCTGCTCGCCTGCCGAGATATCGTTAACGATAACCTCGCCGAACTCCTCCACAGCACGGCGTATAACCTCCGAACGAAAACTATCTATAGAGACTACAACGCCGCTATCTATCTTAGCCGCAGCCGCTAAGCCACAGCGTACCCTAAGCCACTCCTCCTCCAACGACACCTCTGGAGCATTAGGACGGGTGGAGTAACCACCTATATCTATGATTGTTGCACCCTCCGAGATAGCACGCTCTATACGGTGCTCAACATCTAAACTCGACAGGCTACGACTACCAGAATAGAAGGAGTCGGGCGTAACATTGACAATAGCCATAACATGGCTATGACGAAGTTCTATATTATTTGTGCTGAGCATCATAAGATAGTCTACGGTGTAGCTGTTCTACATCCTCCTCCAACTCCTCGACATCGATATTTACCACGCCATACTTAGCCCTATCGGCACGCTCATCGTCCGACATCTGATTCTTTATGCGCGCCAATACCTGCTCCTTTGTTGCGCCGTCACGACCCATAACACGCTCCACACGCAACTCCTCAGGTGCCATAACCGCAACAGTGACATCTACCCTATCCTCCAACTTAGCCTCAAACAAGATAGCTGACTCAAAGACAACATAATGCCCCTCCTGCTGCTCGGCCCACACCTCGAAGTCGGCAATAACGGCAGGATGCACAAGGCCGTTAAGCACCTTTAGCTGCTCGGCATCGCTAAATACCCTCGTAGCAAGGTATGCACGGTTCAGCCCCTCAGCATTAAAACTCTCTGCACCAAAGTTCTCTATAATCGCAGCACGCAACGCTGCCGAGGTAGCCATAAGCTCCTTAGCCCTGCTATCAGCATCATAGATAGCCACGCCATGCTCTGCAAGAATACGACATACAGTGCTCTTACCTGAGCCTATGCCGCCTGTAATACCCACCTTATACATACTCTACTCCTCAAAAAGTATCATCGGCACAGCACCCACAGCAATAACATCAACATCGTTCATACGGGCATTTAGAGCCTGCTGCAACGACACATTTGTCACATGGCGGTAGGTAAGGCCAGCATCGTCAGTCACCTCCTTATCAAAGCTAAGCTCCGCAGCTGGGACCACAAAAATATTCTCTCTGTTGGGAATGGTGTAACGGATAAGATTTGTGCCCTTACCGCGAATTACGCAGTCCACATCATACTGCTTACCCTCAATCTCCACAACCACCTCATGCTCCGTGGTGTAGTTCTCACCGAGCTTAGTGATATACCACAATACAAATGCCGCAACGACCATAGCCACATAGCCAGGTGTGATGTACGACAAGATACGCTTGAAAAAAGTAACTATCTTCTCCATATCAATAGATTATTAGTGCAAAGATAAGAAAAAAACTGAAAAGTGAAAAGTGAGAGGTGAGAACTCAAAGATGAATAGTCATCATTCCGTTTCCACCTCTCACTTAAAATAAGAAAGGGTTGCACCCGCATAAGTGCAACCCCTAAATATTAAATATAGGTAAGATTTACTCCTCCTCCTTCTGCTCAACACCCTTCAATGGAGCCTTACGCTGTAGGTCGTAAGCGATAGGTGTTGCAACGAATACTGAAGAGTATGTACCGATGATTACACCAAGGATCAACGCGAATACGAAACCACGGATAGTCTCACCACCGAAGATGAAGATAGCCAACAAGGTTACGAGTGTTGTACCAGATGTATTGATTGTACGAGACAATGTAGCGCAGATAGCGTTATCGATGTTATCCTTGATATCACGCTTAGGGTACAAGCCCATGAACTCACGGATACGGTCGAAGATAACCACTGTATCGTTGATTGAGTAACCGATGATAGTAAGGATAGCGGCGATGAATGCCTGGTTAACCTCAAGGTTGAATGGCATAACAGCGTACAACATTGAGAAGATACCGATAACAAGCAATGCGTTGTGCATCAAGGCTGCAGTAGCACCCAAAGCCCACTGCCAACGACGGAAGCGGATAGCAATATAGAAGCCGATAGCAACCAATGCGATAACAACAGCGATGATTGAGTTCACGGTCATCTCAGAAGAGATAGACTCGTTAACCTGCTCTGATGAAGCGATACCCCACTGAGCAATGCCGTCACCTGCAGTACGGAACTCATTGAAGTCGAAGCCCTCGATAGTGAAGTACTCATCCAATGCTGCGAACAACAAACGGTCTACAACATCGTTAGCCTCCTCACCGTCAAGACCCTCAGGCTGGTACTGAGTAACGATACGCACCTGGTTGTCAGCACCGAACTGCTTAACCTCAACAGATGAGTTGGCAGCATCAGCAACAGCCTCAAACTCAGCCTCGATGCTCTGGCGTACAGACTCAACATTTACAGTCTCGTTGAACTTAACAACATATGAGCGACCACCTGTGAACTCAACGCCCTGGTTAAGACCAAGGGTAAGGAGTGAGATGATAGATGCTACGAGCAACACAGCAGAGATTGTGTAAGATACCTTACGCTTAGAGATGAAGCTAAACTTCACATTCTGCATGAAGTTCTCAGTAAGCTTAGATGAGAACTTGATGTCACCCTTACGCTCAACACGAGTCTCAATCAAAAGACGAGTGATGAAGATTGCGCAGAAGAGTGATGTGATGATACCGATAACCAAGGTAGTAGCAAAACCCTTAACAGGACCTGTACCGAAGAAGAAGAGAACGATACCGGTGATGATTGTAGTGATGTTACCGTCGATGATAGCTGAGTATGCGTTAGAGAAACCATCCTTGATAGCGAGCATAATACCCTTACCAGAACGCAACTCCTCCTTGATACGCTCGAAGATGATAACATTAGCATCCACTGCCATACCCATAGTAAGTACGATACCGGCAATACCTGGCAATGTCAATACAGCACCGAATGATGTCAAGACACCGAAGAGAAGCAATACATTGCAGATAAGAGCGATGTTTGCAAACCAACCAGCGCGGTTATAGAAGAATGCCATGTAGATAAGCACAAGGCAGAATGCCAATACGAATGAGAGCAAACCTGCGTTGATAGACTGCTGACCGAGTGATGGACCTACAACCTCAGAGTAGATAATTGTTGCAGGCGCTGGAGACTTACCTGAGCTAAGTACGCTTGCCAAGTCCTCAGCCTCCTGAGCAGAGAAGTTACCAGTGATAGATGAAGAACCACCATCGATACGAGCATTTACGCGAGGAGCTGAGTATACATAGTTATCCAAAACGATAGCGATAGAGCGGCCAACATTTGCACCAGTGATGTTACCCCACTCAATAGCTGTCTTAGAATCCATAGTCATAGATACCTCGAAGCCACCATACTGACCACCCTGAGCGCGAGCGCTTGTGATACCAGAGCCGTCCAATACTGGAAGCATAGCACCATCCTTACCCTTCAAAGCGTAGAGAAGGAAAGTACCCTTAGAGCTATCCATAGAGCTCTTGTTAGACCAAGCAAGCTTAACATCTGCTGGGAACAAAGCTGCTACAGCGTCGATAGCGAGGTAGTCGTTGATGCGCTGGATGTTAGACTTCTCAGCAGCTGCAACGATAGGCTCATAAACGCTGAATGTTGTAGCTGTGCCGTCACCTGCGATAGCTGGGTAAGATGTTGAGATAAGGTCGCTAAGTGGAGAGTAGCTAACCTCTGTCTCATCAGCGCCCTCAGCAAGGAGGTAGTCACGGATGATAGCGTCAGCCTCCATGAAGAGAGCCTGCATAATAGCGTTAGTATCCTCAGATGAGCATACCTCCCAGAACTCAAGGTTTGCTGTAGAAGCCAAAAGCTTACTTACACGCTCTGGCTCCTTAACGCCTGGAAGCTCAACCATGATACGGTTAGTACCTGCTACAGGCTGGATGTTAGGCTGCACAACACCAAGAAGATCGATACGAGTAGCCAACACCTCGTTCATCTTAGCAACAGAGTCGCTAACATTTGTCTTAAGTGTTGAAGCGATAGTCGCAACATCGTCAGTGCCGTAGATAGTCTTCAAATCCTCAACTGAAAGAGCTGCAAGGTAAGCCTCAACAACCTCAGCTGTAGTCTCGAACTTAGCTGCAGTCTTAAGCGCTGCCTCGATGTTCTCACGAAGGATGTTGTTAGATGCGATAGTGATGTCGTTGAATGCGTTGGTGCGGATTACATCCACAGCCTTAATCTCAAGCATGACATTCATACCACCCTTAAGGTCAAGACCCAAGTTCAACTCCTTCTCCTTACACTCACCATAGGTGTAACCGAAATAGACTTTCTGATCCCACTTCTCGTCAAGATAAGCCTGTGGGTCGCTCTGCGCCTTAGCCTCTGCCTCGATGTTACGAGTTACAAAGGTGAACGAGAGCTGGAAGATGCTGGCAATACCCAAAAGGACTGCCAACCACTTGATAATACCTTTACTCTGCATTGTTAAAAAGTTTTATTATTGTTATTGTTTTATAAATATTTTCGCCGTGTAACTGTTCGCGCGATTATCGCGCAAAGATAAGAAAAATATCGCAATCCACAACTATGGACTGCGATATTTTTAGCAAATTATGATATGCTGTTCGATTATTCTGCTACCTCGGTCTCAACATTCTGTTCTACAACCTGCTCAGTAGCCTCAACAGCCTCCACATTCTCAGTATTCTCAGCATTCACTGTGCTCTCCTGAGCCTCGGTGTTCTCCACAGCCTCAACGCCCTCTACAGCCTCCTCAGCAGCTGCTGGTGTAGCCTCCTCAGATGTCTCCTCCACCTGCTTAGTCACCTCCTCCTTCTTCTGCTTTGAAGACTTCTTCACAGGTGCTGTTGTGGTCTTTAGCTCGACGATGTAGTCAGCAATAGCTGGCACATGACCTACAGTAAGTACAACCTCACCATCCTCAACACGGAATGGAACCTTCTTGCTCTTACCAAAGACCTTGGCATCCACAACATTACACTGCAAAGGTATGCGTAGCTCATCTCCCTCCAACTCGAAGATATGAACATATAGCTTGTCACCCTTACGGGTTGTGCAACCCCACTCCTGCTCCTGAACATCACCTGCCACAGTGCCGTAGATAGTCTCACCATTAGCCTTAAGCCACTTACCCATAGCGCGTAGACGCTCCTGAGCTGCGAAAGGTATCTCGCCATTAGGCTGAGGACCTACATTAAGTAGGAGGTTAGCGCCCTTACCTGCAGTGCTTACAAGATAGCGAATAAGCTCATCTGTAGATTTGTAGTTCTGGTCTGCAACCTTATATCCCCACATGCCATTCATAGTCTGACAAGTCTCCAATGGGAGCTTGCTAATCTCCTGACCTGACAAGCCATACTCATTCTCACCTGGAAGGTCACGCTCAAACACCTGAATATCCTCACCTGGGAATGGTGTCTGATGGTGGTTGTTAGCTACAAGGCAGCGTGGCTGAATCTTGTGAACTAATCTATACTGCTCTGAAAGATGCCAATCGAATGGCACCTCATCCTCGTCATGATCCCACCAGCCGTCAAACCATATAGCACGCACCTTGCCGTAGTTCTTAAGAAGCTCCTCAAGCTGACGATTCATAAATTTGTAGTAGCTCTCCCAGCTTATGCGTGTCGAGTCACGACCTGTAACATTCTTAGCAGTGCGACCACGAGGATAGTCATCACGATACCAGTCAGCGTGTGAGTAGTATAGGTGTAGTGCAATATCCTGCTTTGCACACTCCTTAGCTATCTCCTTTAGAATATCGCGCTTGAAAGGCGTAGCATCAACGATATTGTAATCAGAGTACTTGGTATCCCACATCGAAAAGCTATCATGGTGACGCGTTGTGATACATATATACTTAGCACCTGACGCCTTAACCAACGACACCCACTTCTTTGCGTTAAAACGGTGAGGATAGAAGGCATCTGCAACCTTAGCATACTCATCGCGATCGAGGCCCGCATTCTGCATATACCACTCACCCTGGCCATATACACTGTATAGACCCCAGTGAATGAAGATACCGAAACGATCCTCAGCAAACTCCTTACGAGAACGGAGATTGGCCTTTGTAGGTCTATACTCCTGAGCCGAAATGCCGCCTATCGCCAATAGCGCAAATAGAGCGACCAATAAAGTCTTTTTCATATAGTTAGTAATTTTAAGTAGTCACAATCAAACTAAAAAGTCCTTAGCCTATAAATTAGTTATGTTAAAAGGCCAAGCTTTATTTGGGGCTTGAGTTCTTGTGAGTTATAATGGGTTCTTATGGGTTCTGATGATTTTTTCGTTGACAACGCTATATTCATTAGAACTCTTATTAACTCATTAGAGCCATTAAAACCCACCGGCTGCGCCTTTTTTAGAGATTGAGTTCTTGTGAGTTATAATGAGTTATAATGGGTTCTGATGATTTTTTCATTGACAACGCTATATTCATTAGAACTCTTATTAACTCATTAGAGCCATTAAAACCCACCTGCTGCGTCTTTTTTGCGTTGGATTGTTGAGCTATTTTGAAGCTGCTCGCAGAGTTTGAAAGCGGAGTTTACTCTGCGTAAATGAGCATTTCAAACTCAAGACAGATGCCAAGAACCTAACAACCTCAAGGCCCGAATCCTTTTTGCGTTGGATTGTTGAGCTATTTTGAAGCTGCTCGCAGAGTTTGAAAGCGGAGTTTACTTTGCGTAAATGAGCATTTCAAACTCAAGGCAGATGCCAAAATAGCCAACAAG
>JAFYRL010000065.1 GCA_017546975.1 Alistipes sp. | reverse complement strand
GACAAGATAGGGTTCTCGATAACCTGCTGACCACCCTCAACACCTGACTTCTGTGGCTTAGCCATAAGACCACGCATACCAGAGAGCTGACGAATCTGCTCCTTAGAACCTCGCGCTCCAGAATCAAGCATCATATATACTGGGTTGAAACCATCGTTATCGTTCTTAAGGGTTGTGATTACCTTATTTGTAAGACGGTTGTTGATGGTTGTCCAAATATCGACAATCTGGTTATAACGCTCATTATTGGTGATAAGACCCATGTTATAGTCATCGATAACAGCATCTGCAGCTGCATAACCCTCGTTGATAAGCTCCTGCTTATCGTCTGGAATAACAACCGCATCAAGGTTAAACGATAGACCACCCTGGAATGCCATACGGTAACCCATGTTCTTGATATCATCCAAGAACTTAGCAACCTTATCAGCACCCGCCTTCTTCATCACAACGGCGATGATATCACGCAAAGAACGCTTTGTAAGTACCTCGTTGATATAACCAACCTCCTCAGGTACATACTGGTTGAAGAGGATACGACCGATAGTAGTCTCCTTAAGTACATATACCTCGTTACCCTGCTCATCCAAGTCGCGTACACGGCAGTGTACAACAGCGTGAAGAGCAGCACGCTTCTCATTGTAAGCGATAATTGCCTCCTCAGGACCATAGAACTTCAAGCCTGTACCCACAACATTTGGGCGTGGCTTTGTGATATAGTAAAGACCCAAGACCATATCCTGCGAAGGTACGGTAATAGGCGCACCGTTAGCAGGGTTAAGGACATTGTGAGAACCCAACATAAGGATCTGAGCCTCAAGGATTGCAGCATTGCCAAGTGGCAAGTGTACCGCCATCTGGTCACCATCAAAGTCGGCGTTGAACGCTGTACATGATAGTGGGTGAAGCTGCATTGCCTTACCCTCGATGAGCTTAGGCTGGAAGGCCTGAATACCCAAACGGTGAAGGGTCGGAGCTCGGTTCATCAATACTGGGTGACCCTTGATAACATTCTCAAGAATACCCCAGATAACTGGATCCTTTCTATCGATAATCTTCTTTGCAGACTTAACTGTCTTAACGATACCACGCTCGATGAGCTTACGGATAACGAATGGCTTGTAAAGCTCAGCCGCCATATCCTTAGGAATACCCATCTCGTGCATCTTAAGCTCAGGACCTACGACGATAACCGAACGAGCTGAGTAGTCAACACGCTTACCAAGCAAGTTCTGACGGAAACGACCCTGCTTACCCTTCAATGAGTCTGACAAAGACTTCAATGGACGGTTAGAATCGTTCTTTACAGCATTGCTCTTACGCGAGTTATCGAACAACGAGTCAACAGCCTCCTGAAGCATACGCTTCTCGTTTCGAAGGATCACCTCTGGAGCCTTAATCTCGATAAGACGCTTTAGACGGTTGTTACGGATGATAACACGACGGTAAAGATCGTTAAGGTCTGATGTTGCGAAGCGACCACCATCGAGTGGCACCAATGGACGCAACTCTGGTGGAATAACTGGAATATCAGTGAGTACCATCCACTCAGGGCGGTTCTTGCCATTAGATGCGCGGAAAGACTCAATGACATTCAAGCACTTCAAGGCCTCAGTCTTACGCTGCTGTGAAGTCTCCTTAGAGGCACGGTCACGCAATGCGTATGACATAGAGTCGAGGTCTACCTGCTTGAGGAGTGTGAGGATAGCCTCAGCACCCATATCTGCTACGAACTTCGCTGGATCATCATCTGGCAACTGCTGGTTACCCTTAGGAAGGGCAGCAACAACATCCAAATACTCCTTCTCAGAGAGTGTCTGCAAACGCTCAATGCCCTGCTCCTTAGCAGCACCAGCATTGATAACTACATAACGCTCATAGTAGATGATAGCCTCCAACTTCTTAGATGGAATACCCAAAAGGTAACCAATCTTTGAAGGTAGCGAACGGAAATACCAAATATGTACTACAGGTACTACCAACGAGATGTGGCCCATACGCTCACGACGAACCTTCTTCTCGGTAACCTCTACACCACATCGATCACACACGATACCCTTATAGCGGATACGCTTGTACTTACCGCAATGGCACTCATAATCCTTCACAGGACCGAAGATGCGCTCGCAGAACAAACCGTCACGCTCAGGCTTATATGTGCGGTAGTTGATGGTCTCTGGCTTTAGTACCTCGCCGCTCGACTGGGCACGAATCTCCTCAGGAGAGGCAAGACCAATCGAGATGCGGCTATAGCTACTCATTTTATTATTATCTCTGTTAAATGACATAATGTCCAAGTTTTT
>JAFYRL010000064.1 GCA_017546975.1 Alistipes sp. | reverse complement strand
CGATTTGGTTAAGCTTAACCGCAACGACCTGTTGAAGTTCCGTAACTTTGGTAAGAAGTCACTCACCGAGTTGGATGAGTTGCTGGCATCATTGAATCTTAAGTTCGGCATGGACGTATCACCTTACAAACTTGATAAAGATTAATTATGAGACACAATAAGAATTTTAATCATCTTGGCAGACAGGCGGGTCACCGTAAGGCTATGCTTTCAAACATGGCTGTATCGCTTATTCTGCACAAGCGTATTCAGACTACTGTTGCTAAGGCTAAGGCAGTTCAGAAGTTCATCGAGCCATTGGTAACAAAGTCTAAGGAGGACACTACTCACTCTCGTCGTGTAGTATTCTCATACCTCAAGCAGAAGGAGGCAGTTACTGAGTTGTTCCGCACAATTGCTCCTAAGATCATGGAGCGTCCAGGTGGTTACACTCGTATTCTTAAGACAGGTTTCCGTCTTGGTGATGGTGCTGATATGTGTATTATCGAGTTCGTTGATTTCAACGAGACTTACACATTCGGTCGTGAGGCTGCTGCTCCAGCTGCAGAGGCTAAGCCAAAGACTCGTCGTTCACGCGCTAAGAAGGCAACAGATGCAGCTGAGGATGCAACTGTTGTAGCAGAGAAGAAGCCAGCACGCGCTCCTAAGGCTGCTGCTAAGGCATCTGCTGCTAAGGGTGCTAAGAAGACAAATGTAGGTAAGAAGATGTAATTCTTCAATTATCCTATATTGATAAGATATCGTGGGTTGTACGCTGTACTTCCCACGATATTTTTTTCTATTGCCAACATTGTGCTATTTATAACGCTTTTTGCGCAATAAGCATCTCGTTATATCGCAAACTCACAGCTTTTTCGTATATTTGCGGTGAAAACCTAAAATTTAACTAACTAAACATAAATCTTGATATGAGAAGCTTTATTTTTATGATGCTTGCTGCGGTGTCGCTCTTTGCTATGTCGTGTGAACCTAAGGATGCTCCAGAGCAGGAGGTAGAGTTTCAGATAACATCTGACACTACCGTAACCATGGCTGCCGAGGGTGGTACCTTCGTTATCGCCTATACCATTAGTGGCGATGATTATAATAATGTCACCGCTGAGGCAGATGATACAGAGATAATCAATGCTATCAACACTAATCAGAAGGGTTATATTGTAGTCTCAGTCTCTAAGAATGAGAGTTACTCAGAGCGTTCTGCTGCTGTCCGTATCACTTATGGTGAGCATTCTGACATTATCCATGTAAATCAAGCTGCTCGAGTTGTAAACTATGAGATTGTCAATATTGCCGCTAATCAACTTGTCGGTAAATATTATGGCGATAATATTAAGGGTGGTGTTGGCCATTACTGGATTATTCTCACTAAGGATGGCTTTGTTGATGGTGCGGCTGTAGCGGGTGGAGAGTACTTCCGCTTAGATCTTCTTGCCCCTATGCCTAAGGATGAGAGTAATGTCCGTATTCCTGATGGTGAGTATAGATTTGACACTTCACAGAACTTCGAAGAGTTTACCATTGTCGATATTGGCAATACTGATTACTCGTGGGTTGATGACCAAATGGAGGGCTGGGCGCTACCTTTGGCAGATGCATCGCTCACTGTTAAGGCCAACCGCTTTGAGCTCGTTGCCGTTGTCGAGAGTAAGGAGTATCATGTAGTCTTCGAGGGCGACTACTCGCTCACTACAAGTGTTATAACCGAGCATGTATCAAGTCTTACACAGGATGCTGTTATCGATGTATCTAACTGCAAGGCTTCTGTGGCAAGCTATGGCGACTATTGGAGTTGTGGTTGTAATAACTGGTGCATTGAGTTTGTATGCAGAAGTGGCATGAAGAACGGTACTTATCTTGTTATCGATTTCCTCTCAACCTCTACTACTGACTTTACTGGCAGATATGATGATTCGGGCTTTTCAGCTGAGGATGAGACTATGCCAGACTTCCGTCCAGGCGTTTTTGTCCCTGGTTTCCGTGTAGCTGATGATGCTGATCTACTTTTAGGCTCGCTATATATGGTTTACAAGGATGGTCTTTGTGTCTCGCAAGCACCTCTTTATGAGGGTACTATGACCATTGAGGCTAACGGTGATGGTACTTACACTATCGTGATTGATGCTCTTGATGATGCTCCTGAGCAGAATCGTATCACGCTCAATTGGACAGGTAGATTTGAGTAGTATATAGCACAACATAGTTCAGTGAGTCTTCACTAAGCTGCTTTTGTGCAACATTTCATATAAAGGGGTTGTTCAATCTAATAAATTGGGCGACCCTAATTTTTTGTAAAAAATAGTGCCTAAAATTTTGTGCTCAAACATAAATAATGTACCTTTGTAAGGTGGAAGTAGTCACTTTTTTCTGCTACTCGCGCGCGTGAAGGTGTTTATCCTTTGTAATTAGTTGATAATTATATATTTATAACCTTAATAATTTACTAAAACTATGAAGAAAATCAATTTCTTGATGGCGCTTATGATGGCATTTACGCTATCGTTTGTTGCTTGTGAGCAGCCTGAGGAGCCTAAGAAGCCAGAGCCAGGTCCAGGTCCAGAACAGCCAACCCCAACAGCTGCTTTTGAGGTAAAGGTTGGTGAGGTTACCTCTTCATCAATTGCTTACACTGTAACCCCTGCAGATCTTGAGGGTGAGTATCTTTGCGTATTGTACGATGCAGAGACTGTTGAGGAGTTTACTCGTGATCAGTTCCTTGTAGAGAACCTTTTCATGGAGCTTACAGACGAGGCTCGTAACACAGGTAAGACCTTGACAGAGTATATGCCTTCTATTGCTGATAAGGGTGCTATTACTGATGGTTTGTTCGAGGGTCTTGCTCCTGAGGCAGACTACTACATCATCACTTTCGGTATTAAGCTTAACGATGAGAACGAGTATGAGAGCTGCACTGAGGTTGTTAAGACTAAGGTAACTACACTTGCAGGCCCAACTCTTGATGTAACATTCGAGATTGAGACAGTTGTTGATGGCAACTCTGCAACATACACTATTAAGCCATCTAACACTGAGGATGTATGGTACTTCTACACTCTTCCAAAGGGTACTTTCGACTACTACACATCGCCTGATGCATACAATATGTCAGAGCAGCAGTTCTTGCTCTACTGCCTCCAGATGGAGATTGACGCATACCGTGGTGCTGGTTACAACGACAACCAGATTATGAATGCTATCTTCCACCAGGGTACTTTGTCACTTCAGGCTAAGGGCTTGAATGCAAATACTGAGTATATCAACATGGTAGCTGGTTTCATCGTAACTCCAGAGGGTCAGGTTACTATCGCTACTGAGCTTACAAAAACTACTTACACTACTGGCAATGCTAAGGCTACTGGTCTTACATTCGAAGTATCTGTAACTGACATTGAGGCTATGCGTGCAGCGATCAAGATTACTCCATCAAACAACACTGAGAAGTTCTGCTGGATGTGTGGTCAGTGGGATGGCGTTATGACAGCTGAGGATGTTATGAACGAGATCGTAGCATTGTACGGTGGTTGGATGAACAGCGGTATGATGCTTTACTCAGGTGTTCAGGACTTCACAGGTGGTCCAGGTTCATCTTATAAGTATCGTCTCGATGCAGCTGACACAGACTACTATGTTATCGCCTTTGGTTATGCTGGTGGTGTGACATCTGAGCCTGTTATGAAAACATTCCGCACTCTTCCTGCACCTGCAGCTGAGGATACTACCTTCACCATGACTGCATCTTCAATCTCTCCTTATGGCTTTACTGTAGGTGTAACTCCATCTGAGTCTACAACATACTATACATTCAATGTAATGGCTAACTCAGAGTTCGAGACTTTGGATGTGGATGCTCTTGCTGAGGAGTTGAACGCTCAGTTCGATGAGATTCTTGCTATGCAGCAGGCTTACGATCCTAATATTACTGTAGCATCAGTTCTTAGCTTGTACTACTATAAGGGTGCTTACACAGCAAATGCTTCAGGTCTTGCTCCTGAGACTACATGCTCTGGTTTTGTAATGGCACTCTCTCCAGAGACAGGTCATGTTGTTAAGGTTCACAAGTTTGAGAATATTGCAACAACTACTCAGCTTGGTGATGTAAACCCAACTGTTGAGGTTGTAGGTTACTACTCAGGTGATGAGGAGAATGGTTCTGTATTTGGTCAGCCAGCAGAAACTAAGGGTAAGTCTATTACAGTTGTTAAGTATGGCAACTTCGAGGGTGCTCGTACACTCTTCGGTTCTATGACAATGGATGATGCATCTAACGCAGGTGCTTACCCAGATGCAGAGATTTGGGGTACATTGTCTGGCACATGGAGCAAGATTAACCAGTCTCAGCCATACTCATTCTATGTAACAAGCTGGGATGAGGCACAGACAGCCTTTACATACGCTGTAGATAACAACGGTAACCCAGGTGCTCTTGGTCGTTGCTACACAATGGCTACTGTAGAGAACAAGGGTAACATCGAGGAGTTGGCAGCTCTTGTTGCAGAGCTTAATGCATCTAAGAGTGCTCTTGCTCTTCCACGCTCACTTGTTGTAGAGCAGAGCTTCTGCACTATCTCAAACGCACAGTCAGTTAACGCTGAGGTAGCTGAGGTTGTTGCTCCTGTTGCTGAGTCTGCATCTGCTAATGAGCTTAGCTTCCCAATCGTTCGTTTCTAATACCTATATATATAATATAAGTATTGATTCTACTGACGGGCTGGCCGATTTTTCGGTCGGCCCGTCTTTTTTTTATACATAGATTTTCGTTGAATATTTTTGCGTATTGGTGAGTAAAAATTTCGTCGTTTTTGATGCAAATATCTTTTTGCTCGCCCGGAAGTTTTGAAAAAAATATCGTGAAGTTCTTGTTTTTATTGAAAAAAATTTATATCTTTGCATAAGATGTAGGGGATGTTGTCCCCTTTTGCGAACAATAGGCACTTAATTAAATTTTTTATTAACTTAAATTTCTAACACTATGAGGAAGATATTTACAACCCTCAAGTCTGTCGTAGCTGTGGCTCTTATCGCTGCTATGACATTGGCTGCGTCATGTTCTTATGACGATTCAGCTATTAAGGAGCGTGTAAGCAATGTCGAGAAGGATCTCAAGACATTGACTGATCGCGTTGCTGCTTTGGAGAAGAAACTTCAGACAGAGGTTGATTCTTTGAAGGCTCTTATCGATGGTCAGGTTGTTGTTGTTGATGTTATTACTGACGCAGAGGGCAACCAGACAATTAAGTTGTCAGACGGTAAGGAGATTACTGTTTTGGCTCCTACACAGTGTACACACGAGTGCACTCCATGTGATTGCGATACACTTCAGTACCGTGAGATCAACGGTGTATTGGAGGTTAGCGCAGATGGTGAGAATTGGGTAGCTGTTAACGGCGTATCTGCTGATTGCGTTGTTGCAAGCATCGTTCTTAACGAGGACGGTACTGCTACTATCACTTTGGCTAACGGTGAGTCTTTCACTGTTGTTAAGGCTGAGCTTATCGAGTGTGAGGCTGCACGCACAGGTGTATTTGTACCTGCAGGTGGCGTACGCGATGTTGCTTTCGCTGTAAACGATGCTGTTGTTGATATCAACGTAATGAATCAGCCATTCGGTTGGTCAGCTACAGTTGAGGAGGCTACTGCTCCTGAGACTGGTGACGGTGGCGCTGCTGTTATGCCTTTGGCTGCTGGTGGTAAGAACTATGTTTTGAAGATTTACGGTCCTGATGCAACTTTTGCACAGGCTGCTAAGGAGGGTGTTGTATCTGTACACTTCAACACTGCAGCTGGCGCATGTAAGGTTCTTAAGGTAAATGTTGAGCTTGCAAAGCTTACTATCGCTGTTGATAACTCTGGTAACATTACTCTTACTAACAGCGTAGCTAAGACTGCTGGTTATGACGAGTTGGGTAACCCAATGTTTGACTTCGTTGATTTCCATATCGGTATCGTTGATGCTGAGGATTACGCTACTTACGGTGACCGTGTATTTGCTGAGACATTCGATGATTGGACATACGAGTACACTGCAAATATTGCATCTACAATGCGTACAACTGGTTTCCAGAATGTTGTTGACCTTCAGTGGTATGAGGACGGCGTATGCGAGGAGGAGGTTTACACTCTTACAGTAGATCAGCTCGCTGGCGCATTCTGGCCTAAGTACACATTCGAGTTGGGTAAGGAGTATATCATCTTCGTAACTACTGAGTCTGAGATGGTTTCTTATGCTGAGCAGCCTATCTTGACTAACGCAGCTAAGGCTTCTTACAAGCGCGTTAATGTTCAGGCTAACCTTCTTGAGGAGACTATCACTTGGAACGACGCTACTTGCGAGTTCAACTTCGCTGGTTTCAACTACTATGTAGTAGGTTGGACTCCAGTTTCAGATCTTCAGGATATTATCAACAACGGTATGGCTACTGATCTTGACTCTGCACTCTCTGCTATGATTTCAGCATACGGTGTATTGAGCGCAGGTGCTATCGTTGGTGATATGAACGCTACTGTTAAGCTTTCTGAGCTTGCTACTGTATCATTGACTCAGTGGGCTCCAATGCTTAACTCTGATACAGAGTACGTATTCTTCGTATATCCATTCAACGCTGCAACTGAGATGGAGTTGTATATGCATACTTTCGTTCCTGAGAACCTATACAACTACGGTACATTCCGCACAAAGGCTCTTGTTCAGGGTGATTTCGATGCTGCTGCTGAGTTTGAGCTTGTAAATCTTGACGAGAATAATGTAGAGGTTAATGCTACATTCGCTGAGGAGGTTGTTACAGTTGCTTACAACTGGTCAGTGACTTCTTACTTGGATCCAGAGGAGGGTGCTGCATTCATTTTGGGTGATCTCTACTACACTGAGTATGTAACTTTCAACGAGTATATTACTTCTCTTACAGCTTCTAACTACAAGTACTATGGTATTCCTGAGTCATATTACCTCTGTGTATTGGCTATCAACGCAGCTGGTGAGTATGTATACATTGAGTACAACGTTAGATCTGAGCAGGGTGGTGACGAGCCAGTTGTACCAGAGGATCTAATCTATACTACTGGAAAGGTGACTAGTTCATCTTGGACTGATGTCTATGTTCAGCTCTATGGTAACGACAATACTACCATCCAGCTAAATGGTTTGAATACATGTAACAATTCTCAGCACTATTTCACTCCAGGTACATACCAGGTTGGTACCATGAATGGTCACTTCTATGAAGGTGAGACTTGTCTTATTGACAATGCAACTGGTGCTCAGAGAGGTTTCTACGGTGGTTCAATCGTTATCTCTGTAGTTGATGAGATGTATCGTATCGAGCTTGATGTTACAGATGCATATGGTGAGTCATTCGTAGCTGTATTCCAGGGTGTTATCGAGGGTATGGATCTTCCTGGTGAGCAGGGTGGCGATGAGCCAGAGCAGCCAGAGGAGCCTAAGAATCCATCTGAGCTAGTTTATAACTACGCTTACACTTATGGTGACTGGGATGACTGCACTATCTACGTTATCTCAGAGGACGAGAGCTACGCTATCGTTATGAACTTCTACGGTATTATCCCTTACGATAAGGGTTACATTCCTGAGGGTACTTACGACTTCGGTTCATTCTACGGCGCTGTTTATACTGGTGGTTACTCATACCTTTATGATTTCGCTACTCAGTCAGCTTCTTGGATCTACGCAGGTACTGTTGCTGTATCAGAGGTTGATGGCAAGTATCGTCTTGTAATCAACGCTCAGTATGGTGATACTATGAAGGAGCTCTCTGCTACTTTCGAGGGTGCTATCGATGGTCTTCTTCTTCCAAGCCAGTATGTTGAGCCAGAGCCAGAGCCAGAGCCAGAGGTAACTTCTTTCCCTGCAGTTCGCGCTGACTATGATTTCCAGATGGACCTTTATGAGTACAATGGTGGTGATGCTGAGTACGCATTCTGGTTGTACGATGCTAACAACAACTATATCGAGGTAGTTAGCAAGTTCGGTCCTCACACTAATTGGGATACTGTTAATTCTTCAAAGATTGTTATCGACGGTGTTGAGTCAGAGGCTACTTCTCTTCAGACTCAGAAGCCTAACACTTGGAACTGCGGTGACGGTGAGTTGTATTTCGTAGTAATAGCTACTTACGCTGATGGTACTCATGTTGAGATTACAGCACAGCTTCCTGCAACTGAGCGTAACTTCCTCGGTGAGGGTTCTACATACGCTCCAGGTTCTGAGAACCCAGGTGCAGGTGAGGGCGGCGAGGAGCCAGAGCCAGAGCAGCCAGCTGATGCTGTTGAGTTGAATCCAACTGAGTGGTTCAGGTCATATGGTTCTTGGGGTGTATCTAATGAGTTCGAGATTGGTTGGTTCGACCAGGATGGCTACTCTATCATGCTTGACTTCTTGGTGAACCCTATCACTCCTGGTACTTACACATTGACAAACGGCTTGTCAGGTATGTACTGTAAGTACCGCGGTATCGGTATGACTTCTTGTACAGTTGTTGTATCTGACGCTGGTGATGGTCAGCTTGGCTTTGATGTTAAGTTCAAGGCTCAGATCGAGGGTGTATTCACTGACTACCACTTCACTTGGGTAGGTGATCCTTCAACTCTATAGTAGTTGATTAACCTATAGGTCTTCGGACCAAACGATATCGGAGCTTCCCATTCGGGAGGCTCCGATTTTTTTGTCGGGGGGGGGGAGGCTCGCAACAGAGATAACAGAGATAACAGAGACTGCAGAGACAACATACAGTGATACTCGAGTTTCGTTGTTGTCCCTGTCGTCTCTAAACTCTCTGTCATCTCTTTCGTCCCCATGCAAGACACTCTAAAGAATTTAATAACCAAAATTTTGTCTCTTTAGACTTTTATTGCTATCTTCGTGGAAAACACGCGGCAATGCAGACAAATAGCAAAATCATCTGGAACTCAAATTATAGCAAGCTTCTGTGTTATCAGAAAGCGGTTGTTATTTATGACCTAACATTCCACTTTTGTAAGCGCTTTATCGACATAAAAGACCGTACTCACGACCAGATGATACAGGCAGCTCGCTCTGGTAAGCAGAATATTGTGGAGGGTCATGCTGATATGGCTACCTCAAAAGAGAGTGGGTTGAAGCTGTTTAATGTTGCTAGGGGAAGCCTTCTTGAGTTATTAGAGGATTATAAAGACTATTTGAGAGTGCGTAATATGAGATTGTGGGAGGATAATTCTATTGAGGCAAGGACGATGTCAAGGTTGGGCGTTGAACATACCGACTCTCAGTACTTTGTAAGTCTTGCAGAGAGTAGGTCAGATGATGTTGTTGCAAACATTGTAATAGTGCTCATTAGGCAGGCATTGTCATTAGTCACAAAGTATATAGATAGAGTAAGTGAAAACTTTGCTAAGGAGGGTGGCTTTCGTGAGCAGATGACGCAGATAAGACTAAGTACGAGAAATAGACAATAATGGCAAATATTTTTCGGAGCCTCCCGATTGGGAAACTCCGAATTTTTTTTTGAGAGGGGAGAGACAACAGAGATAACAGAGACAACAGAGATAATCCACTGTGATACTCGAGTTTCGTTGTTGTCCCTGTTGTCCCTTTCGTCTCTTTTGACCATTAAGCCCTTTTCTACACAGCAAACTCCTTACCCATACACCAGCGGGGTAGGTTACAGCCGATATAGTTGCCAATAACGGACATCAGCCATCCGACAATCATCCATGTGGCGAAGTCGCCATTGAGAATTGCTACCCAGTAGTAGAAGGCATCGGCAATAGAGTGCGGTAGTCCACACATAATAAATACAGGCACGCCATAGAGCAATGGTAGGTAGCTACCTTTGCGTACACCATATACGGCGAGAGTAACGATAACGCCCGTGCCTATAGATGCAATGAGAAGGTTATACCATGATGCAGCCTCGCGTGCCGCCATGATGGTGTCGAGCGTCGAGAGCATCTTAGGGTTTGTCGCCTGCATTGCTATATATGCTGTGACAAGGCAGCCAACAGCATTTAACAGCACCATAGGGATAAGTTGCATCGACTCCTTATATGGTAGAAAGCCCGCCTTGCCCGTAAAGAGTAGCGCCTTGCAGGTGGTCACGCACATAAGTCCAAAGGCAAAGAGCACAGCACCACCAAGACCTCCAACATTCAAGAATACAAGGCCTGCGATACCGATAAGCAGACCTGCGAAGATAGATGATGAAATAAATATACGCATACTTCGATAAAATAGGGGTGTTGGGCAAAGCCTAACACCCCAAGTTAGTATTTGGCAATAATTACATTACAATATTGATAATCTTACCCTTAACCACGATAATCTTCTTAGGCTGCTTGCCCTCAAGCCACTTCTGAGCACCCTCAGTAGTGACAATATGAGCAACGATATCCTGCTCAGACATATCAAGTGCGTACTCCTGCTTGAAGCGTAGCTTACCGTTAATCATGATTGGGTACTCAAATGAGTTCTCAACCAAGTACTCCGCCTTGAACTCTGGGAACTGAGCATCACATACTGTTGTCTCGTGGCCCATAGCGTGCCATAGCTCCTCGGCGATATGTGGCGCAAATGGTGCGATAAGAGCTGTCAATGGCTCCAAAATCTCGCGCTTAGAGCAGTCACCAAGCTCATTGAGGCAGATCATAAAGGCTGCAACTGAGGTGTTGAATGAGAAGTTCTCAATATCTTCACAAATTTTCTTGATAGTCTTATGCAAGCTCTTAAGCTCGGCAGGCGTAGCCTTATCATCATTAACAAGGAACTGACCGTCACGGTTATAGAACTTAGACCAGAAGCGGCGTAAGAACTTATGAACACCGTCGATACCGTTAGTATCCCATGGCTTTGACTGCTCCAAAGGACCAAGGAACATCTCGTACATACGCAAGGTGTCAGCACCGTAAGCATCTACGATATAGTCTGGGTTCACAACATTGAACATAGACTTGGACATCTTCTCGATTGCCCAGCCACAGATATACTTGCCATCCTCCAAGATGAACTCTGCATCTGCAAACTCTGGACGCCATGCACGGAAGGCATCAAGATCGAGGATGTCGTTCTTAACGATGTTTACATCAACATGGATCTCCTGTGTCTCGTACTCCTTCTTAAGACCCAATGACACGAACTTATTTGTACCTACAACGCGGTAAACAAAGTTCGAGCGACCCTGGATCATACCCTGATTAACCAACTTCTTGAATGGCTCAGACTCACACACATAGCCCAAGTCATAGAGGAACATATTCCAGAAGCGTGAGTACATCAAGTGACCCGTAGCATGCTCAATACCACCTACATAGAGGTCTACATTGCGCCAATACTCATTTGCCTCCTTGCCAACAAGACCCTCATTGTTGCGTGGGTCCATATAGCGGAGATAGTATGCTGAAGAGCCTGCGAAGCCTGGCATTGTAGAGAGCTCATAAGGGTGACCCTCCTCGTTGCACCAGCCCTCAACGCGTGCCAATGGTGGCTCGCCCTCGGCAGTAGGACCAAAGTCCTTAATGGCTGGGAGGCACAATGGTAGCTTGTCGTCAGAAAGACGGTAGGCTACATCATCCTTATAATAGATAGGGAATGGCTCGCCCCAGTAGCGCTGGCGTGAGAAGATAGCATCACGCAAGCGGTAGTTAACAAGGCGCTTACCCAAGCCACGGCGCTCAACCTCCTTAAACATAAAGTCGATAGCATCCTTAACATCCATACCATTGATGATATCAGAGTTAATGAGCTTACCCTCCTTAGCATCGTATGACTCTACCTCAAGGTTACCACCCTCAACAACAGGAATGATATCCAAGCCGAAGTGACGAGCAAAGGCGTAGTCGCGTGAGTCATGCGCAGGAACGGCCATGATGGCACCTGTACCGTAGCCCGAAAGTACATAGTCTGAAATGAAGATAGGAATCTCGCGGCCGGTGAATGGGTTAATGGCGTATGAGCCTGTCTTAACACCACTAACACGCTTAGTATCAGCGATACGCTCACGCTCTGAACGGCGCTTAGTCTCTGCGATATATGCCTCTACAGCCTCGCGGTTCTCATCCGTTGTAAGCTCTGCGACCCACTCATGCTCAGGGGCAATAACCATAAAGCTCACACCATAGATAGTATCAGGGCGTGTGGTGAAGATCTCCAACTTGCGCTCCGAGCCTGCAACATCGAAGAATACCTGAGCACCTACTGAACGACCAATCCAGTTACGCTGAATCTCCTTCAATGACTCGCTCCACTCTAACTTCTCAAGGCCGTCCAACATACGCTGTGCATAGGCTGTAACGCGCAACAACCACTGCTTCATGCGCTTCTGCTCAACAGGGTGGCCACCTCGTACAGAAAGACCCTCCTTAACCTCGTCGTTAGCAAGCACAGTGCCCAACGCTGGACACCAGTTCACCATAGTGTCGGCGCGGAATGCCAAGCGGTAATTCTGAAGTATCTGCTCACGCTCAGCCTCGCTATATGCGCCCCACTCTGCAGCGGTGAAGCTTAGCTTTGTGGTCTCGGCAGCATCAAGGCCCTTAGTACCGCGCTCCTCGAAGTGCTTAACAAGAGCGGTGATAGGCTCAGCCTTCTCGGTAGCCTTGTTATACCAATGGTCAAACATCTTAAGGAATGCCCACTGTGTCCAGTGGTAGTACTCAGGCTCGCAGGTGCGTACCTCGCGTGACCAGTCATACGAAAAGCCAATTTTATCGAGCTGTGAACGGTAGCGTGAAATGTTCTCCTCGGTAGTAACTGCTGGGTGCTGACCTGTCTGGATAGCATACTGCTCAGCAGGGAGACCAAAAGCATCGTAACCCATAGGGTGGAGGACATTGAAGCCCTTCTGACGCTTGTAGCGTGAGTAGATATCCGAGGCAATGTAGCCAAGTGGATGACCTACATGTAGACCTGCGCCCGATGGGTATGGGAACATATCAAGTACATAGAACTTTGGGCGTGAAGGGTCTACACTAACCTTGTAGGTGCCCTCCTCCTGCCACTTCTGCTGCCATTTTTGCTCAATGGCCTTAAAATTGTATTCCATAATCTCTTAATTTATATTGTTTTAGTCTTACTAATCTTCATCATCATCGATAAACGCATCATCATCGTAGTAGAAACCATCCATAAGGGCATCGATATCTCGGCGCTCCTTCTTTGTTGGGCGGCCTGTGCCGCGGTCACGAAAGACAAAGATTGTCTCGTGTGGCACATGGAGTTTGTCAAGCTCCTCCTGTGGTGTGCAGTTTAGGCAGTAGGTAGGTACATTCTTAGCTGGCTGGCGGCTCGACACGAGGTCAAGGACCTTATAGCTATATGTAACTCTCTCCTTTCGCACAGATATAATATCGCCAACCTTAACCTCGCGTGAAGGCTTGGCGTAGGCGTCATTAACAAGAACGCGGTTGTTGCGTATCGCATCGGCAGCATCGCTTCGTGTCTTAAAGACACGCACTGCCCAAAGGTATTTATCTAATCGTATATCACTCATAACTATCTCTTTTTCTCTAGTATGCGGCTAACGCTCAAAATCATACCAAGTGCTATTGACATAAACATCAATGATGAGCCTCCGCGTGAGATAAAGGGCAGTGTCTGGCCCGTCTCAGGGAGGAAGTTGACCTGCACAAGGATATGTAGCATAGCCTGGCAGGTGATAAGAAGACCCAAACCCGCGGTCATAAAGGTGAGAAAGGCCGTATGGCATCGGCGACATATCTCTATGGCGCGGAAGGTTATCCATAGGTAGAGCAGCATTAGCACTATAGCTGCGATGAAGCCATACTCCGAGGTGAAGAAGGCATAGGCATAGTCACACTCAGGGTGTATGACCACGGCGCGTGATGAGCTGTGGCCTGCGCCCTCACCGATAAAGCCACCTTCGTGGATGGCAATCATTGCGCGCTCCGTATCAGATAGATCATTGACAAGTTCCTTCTTGCCGTCTGTTGTCCACTCTGTTATCCATGCCGAGAGACGATCTCCTGCAACGCCACCACGGCCTATGCCCACCAACGAAAGGAGCGAGAAGCCCACAACAGCGGCTATGACGGTGAGTGTGCAGAAACGGAATATCTCCCACTTTGGAACGCGGCCAATATAGAGCATAATCACCGATACCATACCCACGATAACTGCCGAGGATATATGTGCTGGTGCAATAACGATGCACGACAGGATGATAGGTCCAAGTAGTGGCTTGGTGTTTTCACGGAGTATGCGTTTCTGCTCTGGAGAGCTTAGCTTCAGCGATGTAGGCAGTAGCTTTATCTTCGTAATAACATCTTGACGCTTCTCCATGCAGCGTGCTAGCATAAGTATCGTAAAGATTTTGAGACCCTCCGAGGGCTGGAACTGTATAGGTCCTATAGGCAGCCAGCGTGCTGCACCATTTGTTGTGGCACCAATAAAGTAGGTGGCCACGGTAAGTATTATAAAGAGCCAGTAACCTAAGCGCGTGGTGTAGCGGTAGAAGTTATAGTTTATCTTGTGTGCAATGAATATCAGAGGCAGCGACATCACCAACACATACATTATCTGTTGGCGCAATGACTCGGTGGTAGTAAGACGCGAGGTGACATCGTATGCCATCTTTGCGGTCGATGAATAGACCACAAGAATGGATACGACAATTAGCACTGCGTAGATTATCCACAGCGTTCTGTCGCCCTCAAATATACGACTACTATCGAGCCTCTCCGCCCCCTTTGTATCTCTACTCTTCATTATTTGTCAAGATGTTTGCCTTAACCCACTCTTTGAATTCTCTGCCTCGGTGCTCGTAGTTTTTGAAGAGATCGAAACTTGCACATGCAGGGGATAGAAGCACAGTATCGCCCGCTGTTGCGGCATCGCGTGCCGCCTCCATAGCTGCCTCAAAGGTGTTGCAGTCATAGATTGCAGGTATGATACCTGCAAACTCGCGCTTTAGCTTCTCGTTATCAAGTCCCATGCAAATAAGAGCCTTTACCTTGCGGCGTGCAAACTCCTTAAGTGGTGTGTAGTCATTACCCTTATCTGTACCACCTGCAATCCATACCGTTGGGCGTGTCATGCTCTCCAAAGCGTACCATACAGAGTCTACATTTGTCGCCTTAGAGTCGTTTATCCACTCTATATCGTTTAGTTTGCCTGCAGGCTCAAGACGATGCTCTACAGGTGAGAAGTCGTAGATGGAGCGCTTAATAACCTTAGGGTCTACACCAGCTGATAGGGTAGCCAAGGCTGCTGCCATAGCATTATATACATTGTGCATACCCTGGATTTGCATCTTGCGCGTATCTATCGTTACAGACTTCTTACCTACGGTAGCCGTAAAGGTGTGACCCTCCAAGATAGCATCTCCGTCACCACTCGCTATGGCTGTGTTTATAGCAAATGGAAGCTGTCGTGCGCGTAGGTCCAAGTCCATCTCTGTGAGCATCTGCTGTGTTGTTGGGTCATCTGCCGAATAGATGAAGTAGTCTGCCGAACCCTGATTCTGTGTAATGCGCATCTTTGAGCGTGCGTAGTTCTCCAACTTGTAGTCGTAGCGGTCGAGATGATCTGGCGTGATATTCATCAACACACCGATATCAGCCTTAAATTTGTAGCATCCGTCAAGCTGGAACGAACTAAGCTCCAAGACATGCCAGAAGTAGCGGTCTGTGGCAATAGAGTAGGCGAAGCTCTCACCTATATTACCGCCAAGAGAGACCTTACGACCAGCATCAACCATAATCTTATATATAAGTGATGTTGTTGTGGTCTTGCCATTCGAGCCTGTGATACATATTGTCTTTGCCACACCCTTATAGCGTGCAGCAAACTCAATCTCCGAGATGACAGGTATGCCCTTCTCGATAATCTTCTTTACAATAGGTGCTGTATCTGGAATGCCTGGAGACTTAACCACCTCGTTAGCATCCAAGATGCGCTCTTCGGTGTGTCCACCCTCCTCATACTCCACGCCCCACTCATCAAGGCGAGACTTAAACCTATCGGCAATCTTACCCATATCTGTGAGGAAGACATCAAAGCCCTTCTTCTTGGCAAGTATTGCTGAACCATAACCTGAGATACCACCTCCCAGAACTGCTATTTTTCTCTTCATAACTGCTACTGCATTAAATTTAGGTACTTGGAGTGGTAGTCAGCCACTCCAAGTAAAGGTAAGGATTACTCCTTAATACGCTTGATCTGCTTAGCGTAGTTGCTCCAACCCATGGCCTTCTTATAAGTCTTAACCATCTTCTGTGGAACATAGATTGTTGTCTCCTCTGGTAGCTTAAGGTGCTCAACTGTTGGAGGTGTATCTGTATTACAAATCATGCCCACCAAGGCGTTGCACTCGTGGAATGCACGCTTAGCGATAGACTCAATGCCCTCACCGAGGCTGATGCTCTGGAGTGATGAACAGTTTGCAAAGGCATCCTCGCCAATGGTTGTAACGCCATTACCTACGGTAGCTGTCTGCAGAGCTACACAATTTGTAAATGCACCCTTCTCAATCTCAGTAACGCTATCTGGAATAACAATATCTGCAAGAGCACGGCAGTCTGCAAAGCTATTCTCAGCTACCTTAGCAAGGTTTGCGCTGAGGGTTGCTGATACAAGTGATAGACAGCCCTCGAATGCTGATGCATTAACATTGATTACGCTATCAGGAATAACTACAGATGCAAGTGAGATACAGTCGCGGAATGAGCCCTCGCCTACGCTCTCCAAGCTATCAGGCAAAGTGATGCTTGCTAGAGCAGCGCAGTTCTTGAATACCTCAGGTGCAATCTCCTTAACACCATGAGGGATAGTGTACTCGCTAGCACCTGCAGGGATGAAGGCGATAAGACGACCATCTACAATAAGTGAGCGACCATCTTCCGATGCGTACTTGCTGTTGAACGAGTGGAGCATCTCGCAGTTAACAAATGCACCGCCGCTAATCTCGCGTACATTGTCACCGATGGTGATAGTGCTAATCTTTGAGCCGTTAAACCAATCTGGGCTTACGATGTTGCAGTTTACGGTGATGTTACCTGCATAGCCATTGAATGTGTCGGTTGCAATGGTGTTGATGTTCTCAGTAATCACAACCTCAGGTACGCGAGCAAGGTCAAACCACTCATATTTGAAGTTGTTGCTGTCGATGATAAGCTTGCCGTCAAACTCTGAGTATGCGCCCAAGGCGTTCTCGTTAACTGTAGGAGCGATTGTTAGCTCTGCAATCTGAACAAGGTTAAACCACTTAGAGTTGAAGAAGTTGCAGTTTACTGTAAGCTTGCCGTCGAAGTTGGCAAATGCCTCAGGAACGATATTTGTAATATTCTCACCTACAGTGATATTAGTGAATGTGCAGTCATCAAACCACTGAGCATCTGGGATGTTGCAGTCGATAGTTAACTTGCCGAAGAAGTCATGGAATACCTCCTCGCCGATTGTTGTTACACCCTTAGCGATAGTGACATCATCAAGGATGCCGCAGTCATAGAATGCGCGATTACCGATTGTTGCTACATTCTCAGGAATGATGATGCTACGAAGTGCACCGCACTTCTCGAATGCAGAGTTACCAATTGAGGTAACGCTGTTAGCGATAGTGATGTTCTGAAGCTCTGAGCAGCCGTAGAATACCTCGTCACCGATAGCAGTTACGCCACTCTGGATAGTGTATTCGGTAAGACCCTTAGGAGCAAAGATCTTAAGGGTGCCGTCCATGATGATAGACTTACCATCGTACGATGTGAACTTACCGCTGAAGTTGCTGATGTTCTCGCACTTTGCAAATGCATTTTTGTGGATGCTTGTTACGCTATCAGAGATTGTTACGCTCTGAAGGTCGTTGCAGCCGTAGAATACATTCTCGCCAATCTCAGTAACGCCTTCAGGAATAGTGTACTCAGTAGCGCCGCAGCCTATTGCGTATGCTGCCAATACACCATCAACAACCAAGGCACAACCATCTGCTGATGCGAAGTTACCATTGATCGACTTAAGACTATTACAGCCGTAGAGGATGTTCTTGTCAATCTTTTTAAGACCCTTAGAGAGTGTTACGCTCTCAAGCTTTGAACAGCCATTAAGAACCTCGTTACCCATCTTAATAACGCTGTCAGGGATAACGATAGAGAGCAACTCAGTACAGTTGCGGAATGCACCATCCTTAATCTCTGTTACGCTATCTGTCATAGCGATATTTTGAAGAGTGCTGCAACCATCAAATGCGTACTCTCCAATCTTTGTTACGCTATTAGGGATAGTGTACTGAGTTGCGCCGCTGTTTACAGCAAATGCCTTAAGTGAACCATTTATAATCACGCAACAGCCGTCACCTGTTACAAAAGCGCCCTTGAACTCGCGGAGATTATGACAACCAGAGAATGCACCATCCCAGATGTAGTCTACGCTGTTTGGAATGGTAACCTCCTGGATGCTGCTACAGCCACGGAATGTGCCAGCCTTAATCTCAGATACACCCTCAGGGATGTTTACACGAAGAAGATTGTTACAACCCTCAAATGCGCTCTCACCAATAGATGTTACGCTGTTAGGAATGATTGCGCTAACAAGGTTGTTACAGCCGCGGAAAGCGTTGTTACGAATCTCGGTTACACCCTCAGGGATGATTACGCTCTGGAGAAGTGTGTAGCCATCGAATGTTGAGCGACCGATGCGTGTTACCTCCTCAGGGATGATATACTCAGTAAGACCACAACCCAAAGCAAATGCTGTGAGTGTGCCATTTACGATAAGTGACTTGCCATCAGCTGATGCGTACTCGCTATGGAAAGCCTTGATACCTGAACAACCCTCAAATGCGCCATCACGGATATACTCGATGCCGTTTGGAAGGGTCATGCTCTGGAGTGCAACGCAGTTGCGGAAGGCTCTGCTACCGATGTACTCGATGCCTGTAGGCAGGGTTACACTATGGAGGCTTGTACAGCTATCAAAAGCATTCTCGCCAATCTTTGTTACATCTGAAGGCACGGTGATTGTCTGTAGCTGCTCGCAGCCAGCGAACGCCTTATAGCCAATCTCAGTAACGCTGTTTGGAAGAGTGATGCTCTTAAGGTTCTTACATCCTGTGAAGTAGATGTTGTTCTCGTTCGAGTCTGATCTCTCAGAAGAGATTACCTCGATATCATGGCTGAAGCGGATAACACCGCTTGTATCCAAGTAGGTGTGAGATACAACGCCATGCTGATTTCCTAAATCGATTTTTTCTCCATCGGTGGTGGAGTACCAAATCTCATTATCGGGACACTGGGCAAGTGCCGATAATGTTGTGCCGATGAGGGCAACAATGAGTAATAGATAGTTTCTCATAAAATAAGTGTTATAAAGTTAATAGATTTATTGCATCTTAAGAGTTACGAGTGTCATTGCTGCAAGGAGCAACGATATGATAAAGAAGCGCATCATAATCTTTGTCTCGAACAACCCCTTCTTTTGGTAGTGGTGGTGTAGCGGTGACATAAGGAGGACGCGTCGTCCCTCTCCATACTTACGCTTCGTATATTTGAAGTATCCCACTTGAACCATAACAGATAGCGCCTCAACCAAGAATACGCCACATAGCAGTGGGAGGAGTAGTTCCTTGCGTATGCACAAGGCAAACACTGCGATGATACCACCGATAGTGAGTGAGCCTGTGTCGCCCATGAAGATCTGTGCTGGGAAGGAGTTGTACCACAAGAAGCCTATCAACGCACCTGCAAAGGCTGCGGCAAATACAATCAACTCGCCACTATCAGGTATATACATGATGTTGAGGTAGTCCGAGTAGATGATGTGTCCTGAGAGGTATGCTAAGATACCCAACACAAGGACTATCGGCACGGATACGCCCGTAAGTAATCCATCTATGCCATCTGTGAGGTTAGCACCATTCGATACAGCGGTAATAACGAAGATTGCTACCATGATATAGAGCAACCACGCCAAGGTTTCGTTACCTCCGGTGATGGCCTTATAGTCGAGCATCGTATCCTTCAAAAATGGAATAGATGTCTTTGTTGTCTTCTCAGGTGTCGTGCTGATGACCTGCTTCTCGGTGTAGTCCTTCACCACCTCGCCCGTGGTGATGTCGGTAATGGTGTACTGCTTGGTCTCGAAAATCTTCTCGTGGATGACAATATCCTCCGAGAGCCACATTGTTGTACCGACGATAACGCCTAAGCCCACCTGGCCAACAATCTTAAAGCGACCCTTAAGACCATCCTTGTTGTGGCGAAAGACCTTGATGTAGTCATCCAAGCCTCCAATAAAACCGAGCCATAGCGTAGATATCAGCATTAACTGAATATACACATTGCTGAGGTCACCAAAGAGAAGTACAGGAACAAACATCGCAAGGATGATGATGATACCACCCATTGTTGGTGTGCCCTTCTTCTCCAACTGACCCTGAAGTCCAAGGTCACGAATATCCTCACCAATCTGCTGGCGGCGCAAGAAGCGAATGATGCGCTTGCCGAAGAATATCGATATAAGGAGTGATGTTATGACGGCAGCGGCAGAACGGAATGATAGGTACTCACCCACGCGCATGCCTGGGAGTGATGTGTAATCGTTTAGGTATTCAAATATTTTGTATAACATGGTTGTTAATAACTATTAGCGTGTGTTAGTTGTTGTGTCTCTGGTCAAATGCCTTAGTCACCTCCTCGTGGTCATCGAAGTGGTGCTTCTCTGTGCCGATAATCTGATAATCTTCGTGTCCCTTACCTGCAACAAGGATTATATCTCCAGCCTTAGCCAATGTTGAGGCTGTGCGTATAGCCTCGCGACGGTCAGTGATGCGTAGGTAGTTTGTCGCTGTGCCTGCACCCGCAACCATATCGTCAAGGATAGCCTCAGGGCTCTCGGTGCGAGGGTTATCCGAGGTAAATATCGCCATTGAGGCATACTTAAGCGCTACGCTTGCCATCTCAGGACGCTTGGTGCGATCTCTGTCGCCACCGCATCCGCACACTACATATAGTTTCTGCTCGCCCTGGCGTAGCTCCTCGATTGTCGTAAGAACATTTTCCAAAGCGTCAGGCGTATGTGCGTAGTCTACAATGGCCATTGTGCCATCCTTGGCTGTTATGGTCTCAAAGCGACCACTTACAGGTGTGAGGTTTGAGAGCGTTGTGAGCACCTCAAGGCTATCAACACCAAGGAGTGTAGCTGCTGCATATACCGTAGTTAGGTTGTAGGCATTGAAGCGCCCGGTGAACTTCACCCAAAGCTCCTTGCTATTGATATGTAGTAGCATGCCATTAGGCAGCATCTCGATAATCTTAGCGTTGTAGTCGGCCATGGAGCGTAGCGATAGGCGGTAGTGCTTAGCCACGCAGTTTTGTAACATTACCTCACCATTTCTGTCATCAATGTTTACTACAGCCCAACTATCTTTGCCGAGCATATCAAAGAATGACTTCTTAGCTCGTATATACTCCTTATATGTGCCGTGATAGTCGAGGTGGTCGTGGGAGAGATTTGTGAATAGGGCACCCACAAATTTGAGGTTGTCTATACGATGCTGTGCGGCAGCGTGTGACGACACCTCCATAAAGCAGTACTCACATCCCGCATCAACCATCTCGCGCATCATCTTATTTAGGCGTATGGCATCGGGGGTTGTGTGCGTAGACTCTATGCGCTGCTCCCCTATGCGGTAGACAACCGTAGATATGAGTCCTACCTTATAACCCATAGCTGTAAACATGTCGTAGAGCAGGGTTGCTGTAGTAGTCTTACCATTTGTTCCAGTTACACCCACTAAGCGTAGCTCCTCAGATGGGTCGCCATAGAAGGTTGCTGCCATTGCTGCCATAGCGATATTACTATCCTCAACAACGATGTATGCCACACCCTCCTTGCGGTCTTGTGGCATTCGCTGGCAGACAATAGCCTTAGCTCCAAGCTCAATAGCTGAGTCTATGTAGTTGTGGCCGTCGTTAGCACCTCCTACCACGGCAAAGAAGCATGAGTTCTTCTCTACGCGGCGTGAGTCGTACTCCAATCCACTAATCTCAGGATTGGTACTATTCTCTATCTCTAAAACTTGAACATTGTCAAGTAGTTCACTAAGTCGTTTCATTCTCTTATTCCTCTTAGGTCTTTATCGCCCCAAACTGAGGTGTATGGTTAAATCTTTATTTGCTATCTCTCTACCTGCAGGTATGCTTTGGCTCTTAACCTTGCCGCTACCCGAGTGTGTTACCTTCAATCCACTGCGCTCCAACAGATATATAGCATCTGTGAGTCCCATGCCCTTAACATCTGGCACCTTGCCCTCTACGATTTCGGCATCCGCCATGGTGCGCTTTATGCTCTGTGGTTCGTATGCTTTTTCAGGTCTCTCCAGCGTGTAGTGCAATGATGGGTCTGTGGTGTAGATATACTCCATGATATCCGATGCCACAGGTCCTGCTACATCAATACCGAAGTGTCTACTGCTACCAGGAATTACCTGCTTACATACTCCAACAAGGATTGTATATTTTGGTCTCTCCAACGGCATAGTGCATACAATCGAGCCATAGTAGTAGTTATCTTGTGGTCCGTTTAGTCCATCGCGCATCTGCATATAGTCGATGCGGCTGTCGCTGATAAAGGTGCTCCATACCTGCGCCGTACCTGTCTTGCATCCAAATGGTATCGCAAGGTCGCGGAACTTGTGTGTCGAGCGTCCTGCTGCCGCAGCTAGACAGCTGTCAATCTGTGATAGTGTACTCTTTGAACACATCTTATCCACAAGTGTTACCACAGGCATGCGCTCTACAATCTTGCCGTCACGCTCTATACGATCCACTAAGCGGGGGGCTACCATGCGTCCCCTGTTTGCCACACCATTGAAGAATGTTATCATGTGGATAGGTGGTACATCCAACTCGTAGCCATAGGCCAAGCGTGGTAGGCGTGAGGCAGTACTTCCCTTGGTGTTCCACTTTGGGTCGCTTGCCATAATCAGGCGACCGCGCTCCTCGCCATACTCCTCCATGCCGATATAGTCGTTGAAACGCAATTTAGCAAGATAGTCGGTGTACTCCGAGGGGTTATCCTTAAACCTCTCATACACAGCCTTGGCGAAGTAGACATTCGAGGAGTGGGCAAAGGCATCCTTGAGAGTTACATAACCATCGCTCTTTTCGCCTGCAACATCGTGCGAGTCCTCTATCTTGGCAGCACCAACCTTTACTGCGTGTCGAGGTCGTGAGTGCTCGGTGTTTACCTTCGTGTTAAGGTCGTAGCCTCCAATCTCAAGAAGCGCCATAGTCGTTGCGAGCTTCATTGTTGAACCAGGGCTAATCGCGGTCTTAAGGGCGTGGTTGTTCACTCGCTCGCTATATGTTGTGCCTCGCTCCTTAGCAGATCCAAGGCTAACCATAGAGAGAATATTGCCTGTCTCTACCTCCATGACTATCGCCACGCCAAAGGATGCCTGTTCGTTGCGGAGCATACTGTCAAGACGCTCATGTGCTATGCGCTGAATACCCGCATCTATGGTTGTGATAACATTTGCACCATCCTGCACAGGGATGTTGTCTTTGTCGTGTGTGCGTGCCCAGAAACCATGTGCTATCCACTGCTCCTTAACCTGACCATTTTCTCCTCGAAGCTCCTCGTTATATTGAAGCTCAAGGCCTGAACCTGGTACCTTCTTGCCCTGAATTACAAGGGTGTCGTAACGACCAATGGTCTGTCGTGCAATATCCCCGAATGGATATAGTCGCTTATTGTCGGTGGTGGCACTAAAGACAAAGCCCATGTTACGATTAAAGATAGGGAATGACCTCTTCATCATCGCCCACTCATCCTCGGTTATGGCGCGTGGCATTATCTTGTAGGCACGGCGCTTCTTACCTTCGCGGTAGCGCTCGTTCATCAATATCTTGCGATACTCCTTAGCTGAGATGTATTTGTAGCCATTCTCGCGTGCATCCTCCTCGTTGAAGTGCTGTGCCAACATCTTCGAGAGTATATCCACATTCTTGCGATATACGGCGGTGTCGGCACCAAGTATGCCCTCAGAACCGAAATCGAGGATGACATTGTAGCGTAGGCTCGATATTGCCAACGGCTCGCCGTCACGCGAGAAGATAGTGCCTCGGCGTGCCTTGACATCTGTTATGCGGTAAACGCCCTCCTCCAAGACCTTGGCATTGTGAATAACCGATGGGCTGAAGAGGATAATCCATACAAGGCGCACAGCTACAGCAAGGGCAAAGACGAAGAGGATGCCATAGAGGGACCTAACACGCGATATGATATCGCGCTTGGTGGCTCTAGCTCTCTGCTTGCCTGTGGTGTCGTTATGTGTGCTACGCTCGCTCATTATTTCTCAATTATTCGACTGTTCTTCGAAAGTTCAATTAACTCTATGCCGTGGCTCTTAAGTCGGCTTGTTACGGCACTCTTGGATGATAGCTCGTATCGCTGCTCCTCCCTAAGCACTACGCGCTCATGGAGTACCGAGGCATACTTCTCGCGTTGGCGATACTCTCTGTCGGCATTCAGCGACATGAAGGTTAGGAAGATGCTAAAGAAGCACATGAAGGCAATGGCAATGAAGTAGTGATGATAGGGTAGTGAGCCCTCGGTGAGTATCTTGCCCGTGGTGATTATAAGCCATGGCATGCTCTTCTCCTCGCTCTCCTCATCCTCGTCTAACTCCTCATCAGTGCCCTCATCGACCTCCTCATAAAGCTCGTTGTCGTGTCGCGTTTGAGTGTTGTCCTCCTCGCTAAGGATTACAACCTCTTTGCGTACTCTCTCTCTATCCTCGGTGTTGTGCATCCTTGTTACTCGGCTATGCGCTCAGCTACGCGCAACTTGGCACTGCGTGAGCGTGGGTTAATCTCTATCTCCTCGTTTGTTGGTACAACGGCCTTGCGTGTAATAACCTTGAAAGGTGTTGTTGCGCGACCAAAGAAATCCTTCTCAATGACGCCCTCAGTGTTGCCGCTACGCATAAAGTTCTTGACGATGCGGTCCTCCAACGAGTGGTATGACATAATCACTAAGCGGCCTCCAGGTTTTAGAAGTTTGAGACTCTGCTCTAAGGCCATCTTCAAGGCCTCCATCTCGCCATTTAGCTCGATGCGAAGTGCCTGGAAGAGTTTAGTGAGGAACTTAGCCTCGTCCTTAGGTGGTGTACATGGTTTTACGGCCTCCACAAGCTCGGCGGTTGTGGTTATAGGCTTCTCGTTGCGGGCGCGCTCTATGCAGTTCGCAATCTTCCATGTGGTATCCAACTCACCATATTCTGCAAAAATTTTCGCTAAGGCATCATTTGTGTATGTATTCACAATGTCGGCAGCTGTGCGACCCTCGCGTGTGTTCATGCGCATGTCGAGGGGAGCGTCGCCACGGAATGAGAAGCCGCGGTGCTTGGCGTCGAAGTGGTGTGATGATACACCCAGGTCTGCCAAGATGCCGTCTACCTGCTCTACACCACGAAGGCGTAGGGCGCCGCGCACAAAGCGGAAGTTTGAGGCTACGAATGTGTGGCGCTCATCTTGTGGCGCATTGGCCTCGGCGTCGGGGTCTTGGTCTAACGAGTAGAGGTGTCCCCCCTCGCCAAGGTTGGCAAGGATTTCGCGGGTGTGACCTCCGCCGCCCATGGTTAGGTCGACATAGGTGCCGTTAGGGTCTATTGCGAGGGCCTCGATGCACTCCTTAAGCATTACGGGAATATGGTATGTTTCGATGCTCATTTGGGTCTGTTTTACTTTAGTAAAAAAATAACGCGGCTAATTTACAAATTTTTCTTCAAAAACGATATAGTAGAGGGTGAAAAAATGAAACTTCTGTCAATAAATAATGAGGCCTTGGTGGAGGAGTTGCGATGTGCTAATTATCTCGGTCGCGCAACTCGTTGGGATGCTGATATATACTCAGTCGATGGTAGTTCCTCGCCAAATCTTATGGCTGAGATATGTCGAGTCCGTCAGCTCTCCTATGGTGCTGTTGGTGTAGCACTCGATGATGGACGGGGTGATGAGGCTGACTTGAATGGTACATATCGCCAACTTATTGTTTGGGATAGGGAGCGTTCTGAAATAGCTGGAGGTTATCGCTATGCCGTAGGGCGAGAGGTGGAGGCAGAGAAGCTCTCTATAAGCAACTATTATCATCTCTCTGAGCGCTTCATAACGGAGTATTTGCCGCGCGCTGTTGAACTTGGGCGCTCGTTTGTTGCACCAGCTTATCAGTGTGGTGCTAATAAATTGACAATGTATGCATTAGATGCTTTGTGGGAGGGCGTTGCAAGAGTTGTAAATGGAGCTCGTGCGGAGTATCTTTGTGGGCGTGTTACACTCTATGATGAGTTGGGTGTTAGGGCGCGTAATCTATTGGTGGGATATATGCAATATGGTGGCTCGTCAACGGAGTTGTTAATGACGGCAAAACGCCCATTTAAGACGGGTATTAGCCGTAGACGATATGGTGAAATATTTGTTGGAGCAAAGCCCGAGGAGAACTATAAAATTTTGCTTTCGAGGATGCGTTCTATGCATCGTAGAATACCGCCAATTATCTCCTCCTATCTGCGTCTTTCGCCCTCGTTGAGGCTCTTTGATAGCTATAGAAATGAGGAACTTGGCGGGGTGGTTGAGAGTGCGATAATGCTTGCTGTTGCGGATTTTTACGATGATGTAAAAAGAAGATATTTTATAAGGGGATAATAACGCTTATTATTGTGTGCTTGGCTACTAATAATTAAGGGTATAGATAGACTCTATACCCTTAATTATTAGTGATAAACAGTGTATGCTATTCGATACTATCTACTATTTAGTAGTTCTCAATTACTGCCTCGAGGTGTTGTTTCCAGATAAGTGCTGCGCCACCCAAAATAGCCACATTCTTATCCTGGATACCACTCATAAGGAGCTTGACTTTATTCTTGAATACCATAAGCTGGTTTTCCTCCATGTACTTCTGAGTAGGGCGCATGATGTAGTCGCCAGCATTAGCCAAGCCGCCGAAGAGGATAATGGCCTCAGGCGATGTTGTAGCGGTGAGGTCAGCAAGTGCCAAGCCGAGATATTTACCTGTGCGCTCGAAAGCCTCCAAAGCGATAGGGTCGTTCTTGTCGGCAGCATCAGAAAGCATCTTAGCCTCGAACTTGTCATAAGGGATAGAGCGTAGCTCGCTATCGCATGTCATTGTAGCCATAAGCTCAAAAGCAGTACGCTTGATACCTGTAGCAGATACATAGGCCTCCAAGCAACCCTTTCTGCCGCAACCGCACTGGCGGCCAGTCTCACGAGACTCAGCAGCGATGTGACCATACTCGCCAGCGAAGCCATCGTGACCATAAACCATCTCGCCATTGCATACGATGCCTGAGCCAAGACCTGTGCCGAGGGTGATCATCGCGAAGTCCTTCATGCCGCGTGCGTTACCAAACACCATTTCGCCGATGGCTGCAGCGTTTGCATCGTTGGTAATCATCACTTTAACGCCCTCGAAGAACTTGCCAAGATCCTCAACAAATTTGAAGATGCGAAGTGTATTAGGGCGTGGGTCGTTAGGGTCCTCGAACTTCCAGAGGTTTGCAGGAGTCTCGATAACGCCAGTGTGGATATTTGCATTTGGAGCACCAACACCAATGCCGATAAGGTTGCACTCTGGCTGTGATGCGATAAGCTCCTTCATTGCTGTGGCAAGAGCCTCTACATATGGTTTGTAGTCATCGTAGAAACGATATTTATCTGTTGAAATCTTGCTCTCGGCGATGACATTACCATCCTCATCAACAAGGCCGAAAGCTGTATTGGTACCGCCAATGTCGATACCCATTGCATATTTTTTTGTCATAGTTCAATAATAATTTGTGTAAATAATTGGTCAAAGTTATCAAAATAATTTTAATAATTCCAAAAATAATTGTAAATTTGAGCCATATTTTAATAATAGGATAATTATGGCTTGTACAAACAACGAAATATTGGAAACCTTTGAGGCTGCGTTGGCGCAGCTTCGTGTACCTGAGGAGCCTGAATTGCTCTATATGCCTATTATCTACTCGATGTCGGGTGGTGGAAAGCGCCTGCGTCCTGTGTTGCTGTTGCTCACTACGGAGGCCTTCGGTGGCTCTATTGAGGAGGCTATGTCTGCAGCTTTGGCGGTGGAGATATTCCACAACTTTACACTTCTCCATGACGATATCATGGATAATGCCGATGTGCGTCGCGGTAAGCCTTCGGTATATGCTAAGTGGGGTGGCAATGTGGCACTTCTATCGGGTGATGCAATGCTCATCTCGGCATATAAGTACCTTGCACGCATATCTTCGGATGTCTTGCCAAGAGTGATGAATATCTTTACGGATATGGCATTGGAGGTGTGTGAAGGTCAGCAGTATGATATGGACTTTGAGACCATATCCAAGGTCTCTGTTGAGGAGTATATGCAGATGATTGAGCGTAAGACCTCGGCATTGCTTTCTGGCTCGGCGATGATTGGCGCTACGATGGCGGGTGCATTGGAGGAGGATGTCAAGAAGATATACCGCTTCGCTACGGAGTTGGGTCTTGCCTTCCAGCTTCAGGATGATGTCTTGGATAGCTATGGTGATACAGCGCTCGGCAAGAAGATTGGTGGCGATATCTTGGAGGGTAAGAAGACTTACCTTATGGTACAGGCGTTGAATCGCGCCTCGGCAGAGGAGCGCGAGGTGCTCTGTACAACGCATCGTCGCACAGATATTTCGGATGCAGAGAAGATTTCTATAATTAAAGAGCTCTACGATAGACTTGATGTAAAGCGTATTGCTGAGCAGCAAATTGAGCTTCGTTTCGAGCGTGCATTGGCTGTCCTCGATACACTTTCAATAGGAGGTGAGCGTGCTGCTACATTGGTTGAGTTTGCTCGTAATTTGATGGGTCGTAAAAAGTAATAGGATGATTAGAAGAAAAGATATAGAGATAATGGCCCCAGTGGGGTCGTATGAGTCGCTCAATGCTGCCATCGCTGCAGGTGCAGACTCTGTGTATTTTGGCGTTGAGCAGCTCAATATGCGTGCAGCGTCATCGGTGAACTTCACCCTTGATGACCTGGCAGAGATTGTGCGTATTGCACATGAGGCGGGTGTTAAGACCTACCTCACTGTAAACATCGTTATCTACGATGATGAGATGGAGGTTATGCGTCGCATTATTGATAGAGCTAAGGCTGAGGGTATTGATGCTATCATTGCTACAGATCTTGCAGCTATCCTATATGCTCGCGAGGTGGGTATCGAAGTGCATATCTCTACCCAGAGCAATATCTCGAACATCACTGCCGTTAAGTTCTTTGCACAGTGGGCAGATGTTGTGGTGTTGGCGCGTGAGTTGTCGTTGGAGCAGATTGCTGCTATCTCGAAGCAGATTGAGGAGCAGAAGATTTGCGGACCTGCGGGCGAGCTTGTAAAGATTGAGATGTTTGCGCATGGTGCTATGTGTATGTCGATGTCTGGTAAGTGTTACCTCTCGGAGCATGAGTCTCACCACTCGGCAAATCGTGGCGCTTGTCGTCAGATATGCCGTCGCAAGTATACTATTACTGATAAGGACTCGGGCCAGCAACTCGATATTGATGGACAGTATGTCCTCTCGCCAAAGGATTTGTGTACTATCGACTTCCTTGATACCTTCATCAACGCTGGTGTGCGTGTCTTGAAGATTGAGGGTCGTGCGCGCGGTGGCGAGTATGTGAAGCGTGTTGTTGAGAGCTACGATGCAGCACTCAAATTGTTGGAGGCAGGTGAGTTTAACGAGGAGAGTGTAGCTCCACTTAAGGAGAAGCTCCGCACTGTCTTTAATCGCGACTTCTGGGGTGGCTACTATGCTGCTAAGACCATGGTGGAGCATAGCCAGCACTATGGTTCATCAGCAACCTTAAAGAAGGTGTATATGGGTAAGGTTACCAACTACTTCAAGCGTATAGGTGTTGCTGAGGTCTTGGTTGAGGCCTGCGAGGTACAGGAGGGTGATGCGCTTCTCTTTATGGGTGAGAAGACGGGTGTCATTGAACAGAATGCTGACGGCATCATGGTGAAGGAACTTCCAGCTCAGAGCGCAAAGCAGGGCGATTATATGTCGCTAAAGACTGTGTCAGAGGTGCGCCGAGGCGATAAGGTTTATAAAGAGGTAAAACGATAACAACTTAAAAACTATATAACAATGTTCAGTAAAGAGACTTATATTGGTCGTCGTGCAGAGTTAGCACGCCGCGTTGGCAAGGGTTTGATTCTTCTTCCAGGTAATCCTGAGGTGCCAAATAACTATCCTAACAATACATACTATTTCCGTCAGGACTCTACATTCCGCTACTACTTCGGTTTGGATGTTCCATCGTTGATCGGTCTTATCGATGCAGAGTCTGGTGAGGCTATGCTCTTCGGTGATGACTTCACTGTGGAGGATATCATCTGGACAGGTCCTATGCCTACAATCGCTGAGCAGGGTGCTGAGGTAGGTGTTGAGAAGGCATTCCCATTGAATGATATTCGTGGTGTGCTACGCAAGGCTATCGAGCAGAATCGTCCTGTGCATTACCTTCCTCCATATCGTGCTGAGCTAAAGATCTCAATGGCTGAGATGCTCGGTATTCGTCTCGATATGCTTCATGAGCGCAAGTCACTCGACTTGATGTTTGCTGTAGCTGAGATGCGTGAGAAGAAGTCGGCAGAGGAGATTGAGGCTTTGGAGCGTGCATTTAAGATTGGCTACCAGATGCACATCACAGCGATGCGTATGTGTCGTCCAGGTGTTGTAGAGCGTGAGATTGCAGGTCGCTTGGAGGGTATTGCAAAGTCTTACGGTCAGGGTGTGTCGTTCCCAACTATCGTAACACAGCATGGTGAGATTCTACACAACCACAACCACGATGGCGTCTTGGAGTCTGGTCGTTTGTTGTTGGTAGATGGTGGTGGTGAGTCTGTTGAGGGCTACTGCTCAGACCACACTCGTACATATCCTGTAAATGGTAAGTTTACAGATGTTCAGAAGGAGATTTACAACATCGTGCTTCGCGCTCATGGTCAGGTTAAGGATATGATTAAGCCAGGTACTATGTATACAGATATTCACCGTGCTTCTTACCTCTCATTGGCTGAGGGCTTGAAGGGTGTGGGTCTTATCAAGTCTACACCTGAGGATGCTGTTGATGCTGGTGCATTGTATATGTTCATGCCTCACGGTCTTGGTCACGGTATGGGTATGGATGTTCATGACTTGGAGAATATTGGTGAGCGTTCGTTTGACTTTACAACCGTTGCTGAGCGCGCTGCAAAGTCTGCAACATGTATTCACCGTGGCTCATGGCGCGTAGAGCCAGGCACCGTTATGTCTGATGAGCCAGGTATCTACTTTATCCCAGCGCTTATCGACAAGTGCCGTGCTGAGGGTAAGTTTAATGGCATCGTAGACTTCGATAAGTTGGATTCATTCCGCAACTTCGGCGGTATCCGTATCGAGGATGATGTCCTTGTAACAGAGACAGGTAGCCGCTTTATTGGCGATAAGCTTCTTCCATTGACTGTTGAGGAGTTGGAGGCAGTAATCGGCAAAGAGTAACTTTTACAATTAGTAATTAGTAGTGAGTAATTAGTAATAAATTGCTCTCTCTATAACCAATCTAAAATATTGATATGAAAACAGATATCGAAATTGCTCGCGAAACGAAGCTTGAGAATATCCGTGATATTGCAGCACGCGTTGGCTTTCCTGATGAGGAGGTATTCAACTATGGTAAGTATATTGCAAAGGTTCCATATAAGCTAATTGACGATGCTAAGGTTAAGAAGAACCACCTTATCCTCGTAACAGCTATCACAGCGACTAAGGCTGGTGTAGGAAAGACTACCGTGAGCATTGGTCTTGGTATGGGTCTTAACCATATTGGCAAGAATGCTATCATTGCTTTGCGTGAGCCATCGTTGGGCCCATGCTTCGGTATGAAGGGTGGTGCTACAGGTGGTGGTTATGCTCAGGTGTTGCCATCTGAGGATATCAACCTCCACTTCACTGGTGACTTCCACGCTATCACATCGGCAAATAACCTTATCGCAGCGTTGTTGGATAACTACCTATACCACAATCGCTCACAGCAGGTTGGCTTGAAGAAGGTTATGTGGCGTCGAGTAATGGATATGAACGATCGTTCGTTGCGTAACATCGTATCGGGTCTTGGTGGTTCGGCAAATGGTATCCCTACAGAGACAGGCTTTGATATTACCCCTGCATCTGAGATTATGGCTATCTTGTGCTTGGCTCGTAGCGTTGAGGATTTGTATGTACGCATCGGTCGCATCGTGTTGGGTGTGCGCTACGATGATACTCCATTTACAGTAAATGACCTTGGTGTTACAGGTGCTGTGGTGGCCTTGTTGAAGGATGCTATCAACCCTAACCTTGTGCAGACTACAGAGCATAACCCTGTAATCATCCATGGTGGTCCTTTCGCAAATATTGCACACGGCTGTAACTCTGTTATCGCTACTAAGATGGCGATGTCACACGCTGAGTATACAGTTACAGAGGCTGGTTTCGGTGCAGACCTTGGTGCTGAGAAGTTCCTCGATATCAAGTGCCGCCAGGCAGATCTTAAGCCAGACCTTACTGTCCTTGTAGCCTCTACACTTGCACTTAAGATGCATGGTGGTGTACCAGAGACAGAGATTAAGTTGCCTAATGCTGAGGGTCTAAAGCAGGGCTTTGCTAACCTTGACCGTCATGTGGCAAACCTTCATAAGTTTGGTCAGACAGTGCTTGTATGCTTCAACCGCTTTGCAAGCGATACCGATGAGGAGATTGCTATGGTTATAGAGCACTGCGAGTCATTGGGTGTACGCTGCGTAATCAACAACGCATACGCTGAGGGTGGCGCTGGTGCTGCTGACTTGGCACGCGCTGCAGTTGAGCTTATCGAGACAGAGCCATCTAAGCCTATCAACTACGCATACAACCTTGAGGACTCTATCAAGGAGAAGATTACTAAGGTTGCTAAGAACATCTACGGTGCTGGCTCAGTAGTCTTTGGACCTAAGGCTCAGAAGGAGATTGCTCTTCTTGAGAAGTGGGGCATGGGTAACCTCCCAGTATGTATCGCTAAGACTCAGTTCTCTTTCAGTGCTGATGCTAAGCGTTACGGCTCTGTTGAGGGCTTCGAGATCAACATTAAGGATATCGAGCTCAATGCGGGTAGTGGCTTTGTCGTAGCCCTTGCTGGTGATATTATGCGTATGCCAGGTCTTAGCAAGAATCCACAGGCAAGTCATATTCACTTGGCTGAGGATGGTAATGTTGAGGGCATAGTATAATAAATTTGTTGTGATAAGGGGTCATCTATGTCATCTGCCTTGCCTGAAAAATGCTCATTTACCTCAAGTAAACTCCGCTTTTTCAGTCTGCGAGCAGCTAACATATATGGCCCCTTCTGGCAACAAATTGGATCGTGTAATAAATATAGGGATGTTCTATAAATTAGTAAATTAAGTTTAACAATATGTAGTTTTATTTTATATTTCGGTTGCTTTTGTGTCTATTTCGGCATCTATCTTATCTTTCCTCGGTTGCTATGCCCGCATAGCGCCCTCGAAAAAGAT
>JAFYRL010000063.1 GCA_017546975.1 Alistipes sp. | reverse complement strand
CGTCCTCAGTAACTTGACACATAAGACACACGATAGCGGTGGGCAAAGACAACCTTTGCTCACCGCTTTTTCTCTGACATAGCCTCCAGGGAGGCGCTTCATTCATAAATAATCCTAAAATATCAGATAATCATTTGCATAAAAACGCGTCTTTTCGTACTTTTGTACTGAAAATTAGGCGGAGCTCGTCTCCTACCTCCAACGAAGCGCAGCAACAAGCCCATTAACTATGCGAAACGTCTACTACAAATATAACGAAAAGACCAGGACCTACGACCGCGTGTACCCCAGCATGCGTAATCGCTTGCTCACCTATCTTCGCAACGCTATCGTATTCCTCGCGCTCGGTTTTGTGGGTTATTTTGTCAACGTACTCATCTTAGGTACTCCCGAGAGTACTGCAGACTTGAGAGAAGAGAACACCAACTTGGAAGCCCAATATCGTGTATTATCAAAGCGCCTCGACGAGTCACTCGAAGTAATGGAGGATATTCGCCAGAGAGACGACAATCTATACCGTGTAATGTTTATGGCCGAGCCCGTATCGGGCGACGTACGCAATGCCACCTATACCGGCACCAACCGTTACGAAGCATTCGAGGAGTTAGAGAATGCCGAATTAGTGATTGCTACCACGCAAAAGATGGACATGCTCGCTCGCCAACTCTACATACAATCGCAATCATTCGATGAGGTAGTAGAGTACTACAAGAACCACGAAGATATGCTGAGCCACCTTCCAGCCATACAGCCCATCACCAATAAAGACCTCAAGCGCATGGCTTCAGGATATGGCTATCGCATACATCCCATCTATCAGACTCGCATTTTCCATGAGGGTATGGACTTTAGCTGCGATATAGGCACCCCCGTATATGCTACTGCCGATGGCATAATCAAGAAAGCACGTTGGGAGAAGGGCTACGGATACCTTGTCACCATAGACCACGGATATGGATATGAGACTCGCTATGCTCACCTCAAAAGCTTCAAGGTTAGAGCTGGACAGAAAGTTGTACGAGGAGAAATCATTGCTCTATCTGGAAATAGTGGCCAATCATCAGGACCCCACGTACACTACGAAGTACTACAAAAGGGCCGCCCTGTAAACCCCGCCAACTACTACTTTATGGACCTCGACGCCGAGCAGTACGACGAAATGATACGCATGGCTGAGAACCATGGTAAGGTGTTAGACTAATCACATACAATGGCCAAGAATCTGAAGCTATACTACAACATTCGCGAGGTGTCTGACATGTTAGGTATCGCCGAGCACACCTTACGCTTTTGGGAGAAGGAGATTCCTACCCTCAAGCCAAAGAAGACCGGTTCGGGTATACGTCAATATACACAGGACGACATTGACCTCATACGTCTAATAAAACACCTCGTCAAAGAACAAGGATTGACCATTAAGGCTGCACGCACACGTCTCAAAACAAGCAAGCAAGAGGTAGTAAACCAACAGGAAATAATAGATCGTCTCAAGAGCATACGCGCCGAGCTATTAGAAATGAGAGCCAAGCTCAATGAGATATACCCAGGCGTAATAGGCGAAGAGGAATAAGACCTCAAACTATACCTGCAATCACACTTACTACAACTCTATTGTAGCATCTCCCAGCAGAGGAGCACTGAAGGTGACCGTCACTGACCCATCTCCCATACGCTGCACATAACCCACAAGTGTACCTTGATATACTCGACGCTGACGTGCCTTAGGGTGACTCATATCGCTGTTGTCTGAATTCTCGAGGCCCAATAGTCGAGCAGGTCCCTCTACATGACAGGTAATCATATTGTCGGCAAGCTTCACCAACGTACCCTCTTCGTCAAGCACCTCCACCAATATCTGATAAGTAGGATGCTCAATAGATTCATAAGGTTGCGTAGCGGTCTCTATCAGTGAGGCACACAGAGCATAAGGGCGTCCGCTTGTCTTGATGGTATAGGTAGCCTGTAGATTACCCTCAGCATTGTAGCCCTCGGCTGTGAGAGTACCCGAAGCATAGGGTATATCCCAGTAAATCATGCCGTGTTCATCATCATAGGGTTTCATCTCACCAACAACCTCACCATTGAGCTTGAGCTGAGCCTTTGCCGTATTGGTGTAGCACACTACACGAATGTGCTCACCCTCACGATAATTCCATAAATCAAAGGCATCGATAGAAAGATGGTCACTCCAGCGACCACGACCGCGACGATAGGTACCGATATATATCATTGGTTCACTACTCCAGTGCGCCTCACGAAACTTACCACGTGGCTTGACATAGTTAGCAAAGTTTAACAGACCCGTATGAAGGCCGCGCGAAGGCCATGCGCCTGACTCACCCAAATAATCTGTACCAGTCCAGATAAACTGTCCGAAGATATGTTGTTTGTCACGCACGTCTTTCCATGCCGAAAAGTCGCTGCGTGTCTCACTGCCATAGATAATACGATTGGGATATTTAGCATGGTCGGTGTCGTAGCGATCTTCGGTATAGTTATAACCCACCACATCTACAGCCTCGGGGTACTCTGTCTCGTTACTCATCACCACACCTGCCAAGGCTCCCGTCACGGG
>JAFYRL010000062.1 GCA_017546975.1 Alistipes sp. | reverse complement strand
CACCGAGCGCAAGAGCGAAGAGAGCAAAAAGTAGATGTTTTGCCTTCATAACTGTGTTTGTTTGTGTACCGTAGCATCTCCTATGCGGTGGTTATAAACAAAGAAAGTGTGGAGATGCTCGTTTATCTGGAAATAGGCATTTGGCGTGGCCTCGACGAAAATAAACAATACTCCACACCTGTACAGTATGTGGAGTAGGCACAGAAAGTGCCGACGAAGCATACCAATACAAGTGATGTAAGCATTCGTTATCCTTTCATCTAAAATCGCCAAATTTCATTTCCAAGGATTAGCGAAACACTTTCACTAATAAATAAATATGTCTGCCAAGGGCGTACCCTTGACATTACAAAAATAGGAATAACTTTTCTATTCGCCAAGAGTTTAGCGAAAATTTTGAAAAAGAATGATGACGGGTATCTGCAGTGGTGCAGTCTTGTGATGCCCGCGCTTACCCACTCTACCCACCGGCTGCGCAAAAACCTCGCGCAAAGCGCATCACACCTTTCACTTCGAAAAGTTACTCGTGGTGGTAGGGCTCGTTCTTAAGAATGGTAAAGGCGCGGTAGAGTTGTTCGGTGAAGATGGCGCGGACAATCTGATGCGAGAAGGTCATCTTCGAGAGCGATATTTTGCTGTTGGCGCGCTGATAGACAGCATCCGAGAAGCCATAAGGGCCACCGATAACAAAGACTAAGCGCTTTGTTCCGGCAGACATACGGCGCTGTATCATCTCGGCAAACTCTATAGAGCGGAACTCCGAGCCATGCTCATCGAGGAGCATAAGGTGGTCTGAGTCGTTGATAAGGCGTAGTATAGCCTCGCCCTCAAGGCGCTTCTGCTCAGCCTCGGAGAGCTTCTTAGTGTTGCGTATATCGGCAATGGTCGTAATAGCAAAACGCACATAGTGGTTTAGGCGCTTGGTGTACATCGTAACAAGGGCCTCGACCTCCTTCATGTCGGTCTTGCCGACAACGATCAACTCTATATTCACAGCTACTGAAGGTTTTTAGGTCGCATAATAGCCACAAGAGTGCCTTTAGATAGGAGTATCATACTCTCGGCATCCATCTCATAGTGCGTTACACTCTCAATCATATCGTAGAAGATATTCTCCATCTCAAAATTTGGGCAGAGCATGCGTGTAGAGCCCAACTCCTCGAATGTCAATGAGCGTGTTGGTGTAACACTATATTTTGCTGTAAGGCGGTTGCAATCACCCTGACCCGTTACAGTGCCATTATCATGTAGTAGGAGTGTATAACTATCTCCCTCAGCCTTGAAATCTCGACCCATAATCTGCACCAACTGCCACTCCGTGCCTACAAGAGGCTTCTCCAACTTTGCACGCTTACGGCAGTCACAACAACCTACAGCAACCAAGATAAAAAATATCGCTGATAAAAATAAAAGGGCTCGTCTCATATATTTTTCTAAAATATGTGTATATTTGTAGTCGCAACAAAGATAATACAAATCAATTAAAATTTATACAAAATGAAAAAAGTTATCGCTTCTCCATTGGCACCTAAGGCTGTAGGTCCATATTCACAGGCTATCGCTCACGATGCAACTCTTTATATCTCTGGTCAGCTCCCAATCGACGGCGCTACAGGTAAGATGGCTGAGGGCGTAGAGGCACAGACACGCCAGGCATTGACAAACCTCGGCTATATCCTTGAGGAGGCTGGCTACACATTCGACAATGTAGCTAAGACAACTGTTCTTCTTGCTGATATCGCTGACTTCGCAGCTATGAACGCAATCTACGCTGAGTTCTTCACAGGTGACAAGCCTGCTCGTATCTGCTACCAGGTTGCAGCATTGCCTATGGGTGCTTTGGTTGAGATTGACGCTATCGCAATTAAGTAATCAACTACCGTTAGGTATAAAAAAAACATTGGGCAACTGATCTGGTTGCTCAATGTTTTTTTATGGCTATACGCTGTCAAAAAATAATATCAGAACCCTTTGTAACTCATCCAAATATTTATTTCTTGTCAGAATGGCGCCGAGTGCGATCCATTATCACAAGAAAGAACTATCCGCCGGCCTTCTTACATTTATATCCCGCCTTTGTAAGTAGTTCTATGACTCTATCGCGGTGATCACCTTGGATAATTATCTCACCATCTTTGGCTGTACCACCTACGCCACAACTCTTTTTAAGTTCTTTACCAAGCTCGGCAAGGTCATCCGAGGAACCAACAAAACCACGCACCACGGTAGCTACACGGCCACCCTTAAGTCTATCGAGCCACACTTTAAGGTTTTGTTTATTTGGGGGTAGAGTGGTATCACCCTCTTCAGTGGCGGTATCATACTCAAAATTTGGGTTGGTAGAGAATACTACACCCAATCTATCTTTCCAATCGTTTGCCATATAATGTGAAGTATAATTCGTTTTTATTGGTCAAAGTTATAAAAATTTTGTAACTTTACGCTATGAATAGAGAGAAACAGAGAGTAAAAAGGGGTGACCCCACTCATTTTAATCCGCATAAGTTGCCAGATATTCTACCACCTGAGGATGATAGATATCTTGTTCATGTGTATGTCGAGGGTTATGAGGATGTGGCTTTCTGGCGCGGTATTTTTGATCACTTCAAGAATCCATATCTGCGCTTTGAAATATCTGTACCAAACCGTGATGACCTACCTAAGGGCAAGCAAGTGCTTCTATCAATGTTAGGGCATTGCAACGAGGAGGATATATTGCTATGTGTAGACTCCGACTTCGACTATCTATTTAATGGCGCTACGGAACAATCTGCAAAGGTGCTCGGAGCAAAGAATATGTTCCATACATACACATACGCCACAGAGAACTATCTATGCTACGCCCCATCACTACATAATGTATGTGTTAAGGCAACGAAGAACGATACTCGCATCTTCGACTTTGTGCGCTTCATGGCTGAGTTTTCAAAGGTTATTTATCCGCTATTTCTATGGTATCTACACTCGGCAAAACACCACACCGAGAAGCTATTTACCCTATCTGAATTTCGTGCCTCGGTACGACTTGGATATGTAGATATACGCCAAAATGGTGAGTATACCTTAGCATGGCTACAGCGTAATGTGGAGCGTAGAATTGAGGCTCTAAAGAGAGATAATCCAGATATTATTGATGATGTTGAGCGTATAGCAAAAGAGGTGGAAAAGATGGGTGTAACAGAGGAGAACTGCTACCTCTATATGCATGGTCACACATTGATGGATAATGTGGTCTTACCATTGCTTACATCTGTATGCGACAAGCTACGACAACTATCTGTAGCTAAGATACACAACTCAAAGGTTGAGGGTATAACTCTCAAGAATGAGCTTCAGAACTACACAAATACTCTACGCTCAATACGCGATGTATTGCTCGATAACGAGAACTACACCGACTCACAACTATATAAACAACTGCGTGACGATATTCAGAGTTATCTCGATGTTATGATAGCAAAAATTAAGGCTAATAGACCTGCGCCCATAGCCTTAAGATGTAATTTTGAACCTTAGTTCTTAACCTTGAGTCTCTCCCAAACAAATCGTGGTATAAGGTGCCAGAAAAGCACAAGTAGCTTAAAACGCCAATCAAAGATAAGTACCCGGCGCTTATGCTTAAGGCCACGATAGATATGCTGTGCAGCACGCTCCACGCCTATAAGCATTGGGTAGTGCTTATTTGGATTAAGTATAGCTGTCTTTACAAAACCTGGTCGTATATCTGTAAAACGGGCAGGAATACCCTCCATATAGCATAGCTGCGATAAAGCTGTGACATACTCGCTCTGCATAGCCTTAGAGGCCGAATATGCTGCCGCAGTACCTATACCGCGTGTGCCAGCTACAGAGGTTATAACAGCGATGTGTGCCTTACGCCTTTTATTATACTCCTCGCTGCGGCGTACATAGTTTACAAAGTGATCCACAACACGCACCATGCCTTCACAATTGGTGCGTATAATATCCAACTCCTTCTCAATATCGAGTTCCCTATTCTGACCTCCAATACCCGAAGCATAGAAGAATAGGTCAGGAGCACCAAACTCCTCTATAAGATTATCAAGGATTGTTGTTGCCTCAGCCTTGGTAACATCCATAGCCATGGTTGTCACCCTATCGGCACCATACATAACACGAAGCTCATCTAAAGCATCAGTACGGCGCGCAGTAACAGCTACACGCCACCCCTTCTCAACAAGGAGTGACGCCACAGCACGACCTATGCCCGATGAGGCACCAATGATTATAGCTCTCTTCATTATGAGAAACTCTGCATCTCTATAAGATGGGCATAGATACCACCCTTCTCCAAAAGCTCCTTATGAGTACCCTCTTCAGCAATGCGACCCTCATCAATAACATAGATACGGTCAGCGTTATAGATAGTACTTAGACGATGAGCAATAACCACAGAGGTACGACCCTTCAACAAGTTTGTAAGGGCATCCTGTACAAGCTTCTCACTCTCGGTATCAAGAGCCGAGGTAGCCTCATCAAGAATCAAAATCTCAGGATTCTTCAACACAGCACGAGCGATACTTAGACGCTGACGCTGACCTCCCGAAAGTTTAGTACCTCTATCACCAATATTGGTATCATAACCCTCAGGACTCTCCATAATAAAGCCATGAGCGTTAGCAACCTTACAAGCCTCAACAACCTCATCATGTGTAGCTGTTGGACGACCCATAAGTATATTACCCTCGATGCTATCATTAAAGAGAACAGTCTCCTGAGATACAATACTCATCTTTGAGCGTATAGACTCCTGATTATAATCACCTACAGGAACACCATCAAACAATACCTCACCACTATTCACATCATAGAAACGAGGAATAAGCTCACTAAGTGTTGACTTACCACCTCCCGAAGGACCTACCAAAGCTACGGTCTGACCCTTCTTAATCTTGATGTTTACACCGTTGATAACCTTACGCTCACCATCGTACGAGAACTCAACATTTCGCAACTCAATAGAGTCTTTCAAGCCCTCAAACTCCTTAGCATCCTTCTTATCCTTAACCTCATTCTCGGCGTCGATGATAGTGAAGATACGCTCACCAGCAGCAACACCCTGGTTGATATTAGCAAACTGGTCAATAAACGAACGCAAAGGGCGTGTAATCTGTGAGAAAGCGGCTACAAAGGCTATAAAACCTGCACCTGTAACCATACCATGCTCCACAAGTGAGCCACCAAATACCAAGATGATAGCTACGGCTGTAAGACCCAAGAACTCACTCATAGGTGACGCCAACTGCTGACGGCGCGCCATAGAGAGTATCAAGCGTGACATATCAGCATTTATCTTCTTAAACTTATCAACGATGAAGTTTGTAGCGTTGTAACCCTTAACAATCTTCATACCCGATAGTGACTCCTCAACTACAGACACAAGATCTGCCATGCGCTCCTGACCACGCTTTGCTGGATGGCGCAGACGCTTTACGATGCGACCAATAACAAGACCTACGATAGGTAGGAAGAGTACTGCAAAGAGTGATAACTGCCAAGAGATACCAATCATCAAGGTCATATAACCAATGATAAGAAGTGGATCACGGAAGGCCACTTGCAAGGTGTTGGTGATACAATACTGCACGACCATAACATCCTGAGTAATCTTCGACATAATATCACCCTTACGCTGGTTGCTGAAGTAACCAATATTCATATTTGCTACATGAGCAAACATCTCGTTACGCATACGGCGCAAGGTGTTGATTCTTAGACTCTCAACAGTCATTGCCGCAGCATAACGGAAGAGGTTACTAAAGAGGTTCATACATACCAACACACCACCAAGCATCGCAAGGAACTTCATCTGCACGAACTCCTCACCAAAAACATGAGTGTAGATATATGAAATAACCGTATTTAGACCATCCTCGTTGATTGATATTTCTGGAAGGACATATATAGGCGTAAACACAAAACCACCATCCGAATTAAACATAGCGTTTAGGATAGGGATAATCATCGCATAGTTAAATGTGTTAAACAAAGCATGTAGCGCCGCAAACACAAAATATGGGATGGTATAACGACTTAGAGGCTTCGCAAAGCCAAGTAGTCGGAAATAGGTCTTAAACATCTTATATAACTTTAACTTTTTTCTTACTCTCTACTCCTTAAAGAAGATAGTATAGGGTTAAATGTTACCCTCACGACTATACTCCTTTATTGACTCCTCAAAGTGTTTTAGGGTATCATCCATAGACATGAACGACTTACCACCTGCAGCATTCTTATGACCTCCACCATTGAAGTATCGCTGTGCAAATACATTCACATCTATATCGCCGCGTGAGCGGAGTGATACACGGATAAAGTCGTTATGCTCGGTGAACATCGCCGATATCTTCATCTTCTTTATTGTAAGAGGATAGTTCACAAAGCCCTCAGAGTCGCCCTGCTGGAACCAAAAGCGCTTCATCTCCTCGCTTGTGAGTGACATATGGGCAACAGTGCCATTATGGAAGATCTTCATCTTACGGTTAATGACATAACCAAACAGACGCGCACGACCCTCCGAGAATGAGTTATATACATTGTTATGTATTGTTGGCACATGGATACCTGTATTCACCAATATAGAGACTACACGGAAAAGGTCTGGTGTGATTGTCGAGAAGGCAAAATTACCTGTATCTGTCATCATACCGACAAAGAGGTTCTCTGCCATACTCTTAGTTATTGACTCTACGCCGTATAACTTCTCAATGATAAGTGCCATAAGATAACATGTACTCGACGCCTCAGGATAGGATATCATAAGGTCGAAATCCTCCATTGGGTCCAAGTGGTGGTCTATAAGCACTCGCTTGGCATGCTGGTTCTCTTCAATAACATCGCTAAGACCATCCAAACGCGACATTGTATGGAAGTCCAAACAAAAGATTATATCAGCACTACGCACTGCATTATTGGTGCGACCTCCGATATCACCCTTATACATAAGTATAGAGTCACTGTTAGGCATAAAGTCCAAGTAGTATGGAAATCTATTTGGTACAATACAACTCACATTGTGACCATTGCTCTTGAGTACCTCGGCCCAAGCCAATGATGAACCTATAGCATCACCATCAGGGTTAGTATGTGATAGAATCACTATATTTTGTGGCGTAAGGAGCATCTCTCTAAGCTCCTCAATTTTACTATTAGCTATCTGCATAATTAGATATATTCAGCCTAAAATTATGCAAATATACTAAAAAATTGGTGTAATAAGCTAAAAATCTTTGATTTTCAACCTATAGACCAATATAAGGGTATAACTTTGTAGTGAGTGGTATTTATCAAAGATAGTATTTCTACGAAATACAATATCATAAACGAGCCTCCTCCCCCAAACTTTTCAACATTATATTTTTATTTTTTTATACTATATTTATATAAATAATAAATCAAAATAATAATAATAGCTGTTGAAAGTGTTAGTAACTCAAAACATGTTGCGTTTTCAACATATTTATTTATTTTGTTTTAATTATTTTTTTATGTAAGTTATTTATAATAAATATTTTATAAAAAATATAAACAGATGTTAATATCTATTTTCAACAATTTTGTGTGTTGGATTTATTAACATTTGTAGTTTATAAAGTTGGAAAAAGTTGAGTTTTGGTGTTGATACAAAATTTCTTCTTTTTACTTGCAAAAAAGAGATGGCCGTATATACAACGGCCACCTCTAATGTTGCAAATCTATTTTTCAAAAATTGCTTAAAACTTTTCAACTTACATATTAACACTCCGAAGGTAGTTTTTCAACAATCTTTGCGGCGATATCAGCATAGTATTCCTCAACGCGTGGATCAAAATTACCAGCTGGGCGACCCTCGTCACCACCCTCCATAATAGATTGTATGATAGGTACCTCACCAAGAAGCTCTACACCGACCTCCTCAGCATACTTCTTAGCACCTCCCTTACCAAAGATATAATAGCGATTATTTGGTAACTCCTCAGGTGTAAACCATGCCATATTCTCTACAATACCCAATACAGGAATATTAACAGCCTCATGGCGGAACATCTCGACCCCTCGAACAACATCCGCAACAGCAATCTGCTGAGGTGTAGAGACGATAACAGAACCAGAGATTGTTAGCTCCTTAATAATAGAGAGGTGTATATCTCCTGTTCCTGGAGGAAGATCTACCAATAGGTAATCCAGCTTACCCCAGCGTGTCTGGTGAATAAGCTGATGAAGAGCATTCACAGCCATACCACCACGCCACATAAGAGCATCTGTAGGACGAATAAAGAAGCCTATAGACATAAGCTTGATGCCGTAAGATTGTGCAGGGATGATAAAGTCGTGTCCCTCCTCATCACGCTCCGCCTCTGGAACATAATCCTCAACACCAAACATCTTAGTCTGTGATGGACCATAGATATCTGCATCGACAATACCTACATTGTAGCCGCGCTGGCGAAGTGCAACAGCGAGATTTGCGGTAACGGTAGACTTACCTACACCACCCTTGCCCGATGCTATTGCTATAACATGACAAATATCTGAAGTGGTTGTTGGGTTCTCCTGGCGGCGTGGCTTAGGTGCTGCCTCACGGATGATAACCAAAACCTGATTCTCTGGGAAGTTACTCTTAAGTAAATCCTCAACCTGACGCTTAATCTTCTGTGCAAATGGATCGCGAGCCTTCTGAAAGCGAAGTGTGACAGCAACAGAGCCATCCTCACCCATATCAGCACGATCTACAAAGCCACTATCTACGATATTATGCTCCGTCTCAGGGTGTATAATCTGGCGTAGTAGAGCCTCTAACTGTTCATTCATCTCTTATCTTTTTTAAGTTAAAATTCAATCTTCACATCACCATATAGCTGGGTCTGAATACCATCCATAGATGTTATTACAGGTAGCTCCATTATAATATCACGAATCTCCTCACCGAAGATAGTGTAATCAACTCCCCAGCGGTTAGCGTAGACCATACCCATAGAGCTAACCCACTGCTCGAAAGATGATTTAGGTGATACAAACTCATAAAGTTTGAAATCTGGTGCTATATCTGCTAACTCGGCAGCCTTCGTAATAGCCATGTTAATACCTCCAATCTCATCTACAAGACCTATCTCCTTAGCCATAGCGCCACTCCATACTCGACCCTCGGCAATGGTGTAAACATACTCCAAATCGAGGTTACGACCATCGGCAACATGCTGTGTAAATGTGGTGTATACTCTATCTACACCCTTGCTAATAGATCTCTTCTCCTCAGCACTTAGAGGTGTGATGCCAGCGATGCCTGAAGCAGCAGTAGATGTTGCTGCCGAGTCAAAGGTTATACCGAGTCTCTTCTCGAGCAAGCCTCCAACATTTGGAATGATACCAAAGACACCAATAGAGCCTGTTAGTGTTGAGCGGTCAGCAAAGATATAGTCCGCAGGAGCAGAGATATAGTAACCACCACTTGCTGCCATATCACCCATAGAGATAACTACAGGCTTAGACTTTTGAAGTAGTGTCATCTCGTGCCATGCAATCTCTGAGGCGAGGGCTGAGCCACCAGGTGAATTAACTCGTACAACAACAGCCTTAGTCTGGTCATCAAGGCGTGCTGCACGGAGTTCATGTGCCAAACGACTGCCATATACCGAACCATCCTCATATTTGTTACCATCCACAATCTGACCATCTGCATAGATGATAGCTACCATAGGTGTTGAGATGTGTGAGTAGTTATTACTCTCAACTGTAGCTGTGAAGTTTGACAGACTAAGACTCTGGACATACTTGCCAAACGAGATAGTATTAACCAAACCCTGCTTATTTGTCTTTACACCATACTCCTTATATAGATTATATAGGTCATCCTCATATCCAAGCATATCTACCATACCCGCATTAAGAGCATCCTCAGGAAGCGAGATAGAGAGATTTTTAGCATACTCCTTAAGTGTTGCAACATTCAAATTACGGCTAAGTGCAACATCTGAGCAGATGCTATCCCAGATAGAGTTTACAAGCTCCTCGCTCTGCTTACGATTAGCCGCAGACATCTTAGTGAGGAAGAATGGCTCAACAGCACTCTTATACTTACATGCTGTAGGGCGGAAGATATCTACACCAATACCGAGCTTATCGAGCAAATTCTTATAAAAGATATTACTCATACCTGTACCACGCCACTCAAAACTACCCTCAGGGTTGAGGATAATCTTATCGGCAACACTGCTTAGGTAGTAGTCCGATTGTGTATATGTATCATCAAAGGCTACGATAAACTTACCCGACAATTTGAACTGTTGCAAGGCAATGCGTAGCTCCTCGATATTAGCTAACGAGATAGTGGCATTGTTACCTACGCTAATGCAGATACCTTTGATATTGTCATCCTTAGCAGCATACTCCAAGGCTGCCAAGGTCTCCAACATTGTGACAGGCTCAGCACCATCAATAGAGTACTGCATAGTTGAGAATATTGAGGTCATAGGAGAGTCTATAATAGGCGTACTAAGATCAAAGTATAGTACACTCTCACTCACTGTAGTAACCTTATCCTCTGGTATCATCGACACTACAGTACTAACGATAATTACTATAGTACCAATAAAGAGAAGACCAAAACCGATAATCCATGCGAGCAACGATGCTCCAAGAGTCTTTAAGAAATCCATAATATAACTTTTTACCAAATATAACCAATTCTAATACTGAAACTTAGCGCTATATTATCATTGCGCTTACCAAGCCATTTCCATAGTTGGAAACCATGGTGATAACCAGTCTCCGAGGCCTTACCAAAGGCGTAGCCACCACCTACCCAGCCATCTATAACCATGTGACCAAAGCAGTGCTGATAGCCTGCTGTGGCAAGCAATGCGCACATGCGAGCTGGGGTGCGTAGTCCTGTTACAGAGTGAGTATATTTGTAGTCCGAATAGATAATCTCTGGGCGTAGGTATGCTCCCTGTAATGGCTTAGCAACATCGTATGGGCCAACAAAGAATTTATGGCTATAACGAAGTGTGAAGCCCAAAGGGTCATTCTTATACTTATCGTAACCAGCGCATATTAGGCTACTGCATATCTCAGCACTCTGCTTTAGCTCTGGAAATGCACGCTCATAGGATATCTTCGTACTTCCCGTAGACCACGACAAGAAGGTTATTTTTATACCATTCTTATATGGCTCCTCTGCTCTTACTCTCTGTGGAATTATTGCTACGCAAAGTAGTAACGCCACTGCAACACAAAATCGTATAATATTGCAATTTTTCATTTTAGTGATAAGTTTCTACAAAGGTATTAAAAAAAACTGAAAACCTAAATTGGTTTTCAGTTTTATAGTTATCGTCCCCAATTTTCTCTATCCAATGAGCGATAGCTTATAGCCTCGGAGATATGGCTTGGCTCAATATTGGGCTTTGCCTCAAGGTCGGCGATGGTGCGTGCCACCTTAATGATACGATCATAAGCGCGAGCCGAGAGGTTGAGGCGTGACATGGCAAACTCTAACATCTCGGAGCAAGCTCTGTCTAATGGTGCGAACTTTCGAAGCATCGAACTGTTCATCATAGCATTGCAGTGTATATCAAGCTCCTTAAATCTCTCTCGCTGTATCTCGCGTGCCGCAACAACACGGCGGCGTATAGCGCTGCTTGGCTCGGCACGCTCCGTAGTGGATATCTCCGATATTGATACAGGAACGACCTCTATGTGTATATCAATGCGGTCCATCAAAGGACCTGATATGTGTGCCATATATCTATGAACCGCGGCAGCAGAACATGTACACTCCTTGGTTGGGTGGTTATAGTAGCCACAAGGACAAGGATTCATTGAGGCAATAAGCGTGAAGTTAGCAGGATAATCTACCGAATACTTAGCACGCGATATGTTGATGTGTCTATCCTCCAATGGCTGGCGCAATACCTCAAGGACACTACGACCAAACTCTGGCATCTCATCCAAGAAGAGTACACCATTATGCGCTAAGGATACCTCACCCGGTTGTGGTGACTGACCTCCACCAATGAGAGCCACTTGTGATGTTAGGTGGTGCGGTGCGCGAAAGGGACGCTCGTTGATAAGGCCTCGATGTGAGCCTATCTTACCCGCTACAGAGTGTATCTTTGTTGTTTCGAGAGCCTCCTCCATGGTCATAGGTGGCATAATCGTAGGCATGCGGCGGGCAAGCATTGTCTTACCCGAGCCTGGAGCACCTACCATTATAACATTATGACCTCCCGCAGCGGCAATCTCCAAGGCACGCTTAACATAAGCCTGACCCTTAACATCGGCGAAATCCTCAGCGTAGAGCTTATCTTCAAGACTCTCCGTTGTTGGGGTTATAGGCTCTGCGGGGATATATGACATGCGCCCTGCGAGTATCTCACAAAGCTCCAAGAGTGAGCCTACACCAATGCAGTCAACACCCTCAACTACTGCGCCCTCAGCACAATTCTCCAAAGGCATAAATACACGCTTTAGGCCTTTGTCGCGCGCTAAGGCAACAAGAGGAAGTACACCCTTAACAGGGCGTAATGTACCATTGAGTGATAACTCACCAATAAACATCGAGTCCTTGATAAGGTCAGACTGTATCTGCTCAGTGGCGACAAGGATACCTATAGCTATTGGTAAGTCATATTGAGAACCCTCCTTGCGTAGGTCGGCAGGGGCAAGGTTTACCACGGTCTTCTTAGCAAGTAGCTTGTAGCCTGAGTTCTCGAAGGCGGCATGTATACGCTCCTGGCTCTCCTTGATAGTGTTGTCTGGAAGACCTACTATAAAGAGACCAAGACCTCCGCCAGCGACATTAACCTCGACGCTGACCTCTACGGCATCAATACCTGATATTGCTCCTGTGTTTACCCTAACAAACATACCTTAGAATGGCGCTTCGTTATTGTTGAATGAGGATGGTAGGTCAAACTCTGATGCACCGCCTGAGAAGCCTCCAGAGAAACCGCCCATACCCGCAGGTGCGATGCCCATGGCTGAGCCTCCTGCTGAGCTGTAATCATCATACTCCTCCTTCTGATATGCGCTGCCATGCATAACGGATGCTGTAACCGAAGAGTCGGCATCGGCAAACTTAGCCTGCTCCTTGATAAAGCGTAGAGGTACATCTGTAACCTCACCGTTACGATGCTTGGCGATGATAATCTCAGCCATACCTGCTGTAGACATATTATTTTCGTCAGTTGTAAGACCATAGTACTCAGGACGATGGATGAATGCTACAACATCGGCATCCTGCTCGATAGCTCCAGACTCACGGAGGTCAGAAAGCTGTGGGCGCTTAGTACCGCCACGGTTTTCGACATTACGGCTAAGCTGCGAAAGGGCGATGATAGGTACATTCAACTCCTTAGCGATAGCCTTCAATGTACGCGAGATGAGTGACACCTCCTGCTCGCGGTTACCTCGTGTCTCAGGTGTTGCAGCAGTCATAAGCTGTAGGTAGTCAATGATGATAAGCTTAATATCGTGCTGTGTCTTTAGTCGTCGCGCCTTAGAGCGGAACTCATATACCGAGAGGGCTGGGGTATCGTCAATATATAGTGGTGCTCGGCCCAAGTCAACAGTGTTTGCTTCGAGGTGCTTCCACTGCTCGGCAGAGAGGTTACCCGTACGCAAATCCTTAGGGCTTAGCTGTGTCTCAGCAACAATAAGACGGTTCATAAGCTGCACGGATGACATCTCCAGTGAGAAGAAGGCTACAGGTGTCTTGAACTCCACCGCCATGTTACGCGCCATGGTAAGCACGAAGGCGGTCTTACCCATAGATGGTCGTGCCGCGATGATGATAAGGTCGGATGGCTGCCAACCGAGGGTAATACTATCAATATCTGTAAAGCCTGAGCGCACACCGTTATACTCACCCGCAGTCTTTGCAGCCTCCTCAATCTGTAGCAACGCCTTGCGTAGGATGTCGGATGCCGACTGCACGGAGCGCTTAACATTACCCTCCGATACCTTGAATATCTCCTGCTCGGCATAACCAATAAGTTCGGTAACATCTACCTCCTCGTCGTAGCTGCGGCGCTGAATCTCTGTTGCAGAGCGTATAAGCTCGCGCTGCACATACTTCTGTGCGATAATCTTGGCGTGGAACTCAATATGTGCTGCCGAAGCAACCTTCTGTGTAAGTTCTGCCATGTATGCTGCACCACCAACCTTCTGCAATAGTTTCTGTGCCTTAAGGCGCTCGGTCACGGTGAAGAGGTCGATAGCCTTCATCTCGAACGATAGCTCCTGTATAGCCTTGAAGATTATGCGGTGCTCTTCAAGGTAGAAGGTCTCGGTCTTGACATACTCCTGCACATCGATAATAGCATCTTTCTCAAGCATCAACGCTCCCAATACCGCCTGCTCAAGCTCTATCGCCTGTGGTGGTACTACGCCATCTATACCCGTAAGTTGTGCGTATGCCTCGCTATTATTCTCCGAAGGTTTCTTATATTGCTTTGCCATAGTTAGTCGTGCGAATTATGAAAACATCCACAAAATTATGAATTTTTCTGCTAACTGACCCTATTTTATGGCTACAATTTATTATTAGTTGTTATGAGTTATAAACAAAACAATGTTAATAAGATTAAAGGAGTAATAAAAGTTAAGGGTTTGGTCTGCATAGCACAGCTATTATTGTAGCTGCGTTACAGATGCCAAACCCTTGATTATGTACTATTTGCCCCGTTTTACACGCAGGTATAGCCGCCATCTACAGCGATGTTCTGACCATTCACATAGGTGCTAAATGGTGAGGCAAGGAAGAGGGCGCAGGTGTCAAGCTCTCCCGACTTACCGTAGCGCGCCATAGGGATGCTACGCTTTGCGATATCTTGGAAGTAGTCGCTATCGAGCGTCTTTGTTGTTAGGTCGGTGTAGAAGTAACCTGGGCAGATGCTATTTACGGTGATACCATGCTTGCCCCACTCTGCTGCTAAGGCGCGAGTGAGGTTTACTACGCCACCTTTAGCGGCATGATATGGTGAGCTACCAACGATAAGGTTACCCACAAGGCCATACATCGAGGCGATGTTGATGATGCGGCCATAGCCCGCCTCAATCATCCTCTTGCCAAACTCCCTTGCACAAACAAATGTGCCAAAGAGGTCGATATCCAACTCATGCTTAAACTGCTCGTCGGTAATCTCCTCGGCTGGTGCTACAGCACCTGTGCCAGCATTGTTCATCAATATATCTACTCTGCCGAAGCGCTCCATGGTGAGGTTTACGGCGTTAATAACCTGCTCGGTCTTGGTAATGTCACACTCTATAGGCAACACCTCAACACCAAACTCTGCGTTTATATCCTTAGCATTCTGCTCCAAGAGGCTCTTTCTGCGTGCAAGCAATACAAGATTTGCACCCTGACTTGCAAAGGCACGCGCCATCTGAAGGCCTAAACCCGCTGATGCACCTGTTACTACTGCCACTTGTCCTGAAAGATCAAAATATTTTTTCATATATCTCTATTATCATTAAGTTATTACATTTTTGTCAGTGCAAAAATAGTGACTTTATTATCAATTATGACTACTTTTCTATACTGATTTCTGATATACATATAAGCGAGAATTATAGTAATCACAAAAACTATACAAAAATACTGAGTCTTAAAAATATAATTGTAAGTCAAGGTGTGTAAAGTCAATACAATTTCCTATCTTTGTGCATAGAAACTAAATAAATGATATACTATGCGTAGAATGAGACTTTTTGGTGTACTGTTTTTGTTAGCAGTATGCTCTATGACAGGTTGTAAGAGTGAGAAATTTTATGAGGCGAGTGTCGATTATAAGGTTGTTGATGGGGTTATTGTCCTTGATGAGCCAGAGCGTATAGAGGGACAGCAGAGCGTCTTGGAGCTACGCTGTGCGCCACTCGATACAGTGCGAGTTGGTTTTGTGGGTCTTGGCATGAGAGGCCCTAGTGCTGTGGAGCGATTTGTGTACATTGACGGTGCCAAGATAAATGCTCTATGTGATAAGTATGAGGAGCGTGCCGAGGCGTGTCAGCGTTATCTTGAGGCGGCAGGTATGCCTAAGGCAAGAGTATATAGCGGTGATGAGGGCTACAAGGAGCTTTGCGAGAGTGAGGATATCGACCTTGTATATATCGCTACCCCATGGCAGTTACATGTTGCTGTGGCTGTATATGCTATGGAGCATGGCAAGCATGTAGCCATAGAGGTTCCTTCGGCAAATACCGTTGAGGAGTGCTGGCAGTTGGTGGATGCTGCTGAGCGTAACCGTGTACACTGCACAATTCTTGAGAATTGCTGCTATGACCACTTCGAGCTTACAACGCTAAATATGGCGCAGCAGGGTCTATTTGGTGAGATTATACATGCTGAGGGTGCATATATTCACAACCTTGAGCCATATTGGAGACACTATGCTGATAATTGGCGTTTGGAGTATAACCAGGCTAACAATGGTGATATATATGCTACGCATGGCATAGGTCCTAACTGCCAGGCGCTGAATATACACCGTGGCGATAGACTCGACTACCTTGTAGCGATGTCAACACGCTCGGTGAATGGTACAAAGCTTGTTAAGGAGATAATGGATATGGATACATGCCGTCAGGGTGACCAGATTAACACTCTTATCCGTACAGTAAATGGCTGTACGATTGATATGCAGCACAATGTTATGACACCACGCCCATACAGCCGTATGTATCAGCTTGTAGGCACTGAGGGCTTTGCTAATAAGTATCCTTCAGCAGGCTTCACATTTAAGCTCGACCAGATTCGCAGTGTTGATAATGATGCTATGCCAGATATCGAGGCTCTCGACCACCATAGCTTCGCTCCTCGTGAGGTTGCAGCAGAGATGATGATGAAGTATCGTCACCCTGTGCAGTTGCAGGAGATTGAGGGTATACCTTTGCAGGACTACTCACTATATGTGGGAGGTCATGGTGGCATGGACTTTATCATGGACTACCGCTTGGTGTACTGTCTACGCCATGGACTACCTCTCGATATGGATGTCTACGATGCAGCGGAGTGGAGCAGCATGGGAGAGCTTACACGCCTCTCTATCGAGAATGGCAGCAAGCCTGTTAAGGTGCCAGATTTCACACGCGGTGAGTGGAATAAGATTGACGGTCTAACATTCTATTTTGCGGAGTAGGCTATGGGTCAGAATAACTTAATTGCTATCGCTGAGAACTTCGCCTTTGAGGGTGGTGTTTCGAAGATTAAACCTCTTGGTGAGGGCTTTATCAACGATACATATATCGTTACCACGGAGGCTGGTACTAAGGAGTATATCCTACAGCGTAAGAATCATTATATCTTTAAGGATGTGCCAGCGATGATGGATAATATCGCCCGTGTTACGGCGCATCTAAGGGGTAAGGTTGAGGCGTTGGGTGGTGACCCAGAGCGTGAGGTTATAACACTTATACCTACGCGTGAGGGTGCGTTATACCACTATGATGGTGAGAACTACTGGGCAGCGATGCTCCTGATAGAGGGTGCTGTAACACATGCTGTTGCCGATACGCCACATCTTGCATATATGGGTGGTCGTGGCATAGGTCGTTTTCAGGCTATGTTGGCTGATTTCGAGGAGCCTTTGGCAGAGGTAATCAAGGGTTTTCACAATATTCGCTGGCGCTTTGAGCAGTGGGACAAGGCGCTTAGTGAGGATAAGGCTGGGCGTAAGGCGTCACTATCTACAGAGATAGAGTGGATAGAGTCTCGCCGAGAGAAGATGCTTGGCTTCTGGGCTATGGTTGAGGATGGTAGACTGCCAAGGCGCGTTACACATAACGATACTAAGCTAAGTAATATCCTCTTCGATAAGGCTGGCGAGGTGTTGTGTGTCATAGACCTCGATACAGTAATGCTCAGCACATCGCTCAATGACTTTGGCGATGCTATACGCTCATATACCAATACAGGTGCTGAGGACGATACCAATTTGGAGAATGTGTCAATGAGCATGGAGCTCTTCCGTAGCTATGCTGAGGGATATCTCGCTGAGCGCAGCGCTACACTTACCGCTACGGAGCGTGAGTGGCTTGCCTTCTCGGCGTTATACATTACCTATGAGCAGGTGCTACGCTTCCTAATGGATTATATCGATGGTGATACATACTACAAGATTGCCTACCCTGAACATAATCTTGTTCGTGCTCGTGCGCAGTATAAGCTACTACAGAGCATGGAGGAGCAGTATCCACAGATGCGCGATATCTGCCTTTAGAGCATAGATATAAAAGTAGTGCGACTCTTACCATTGCTGCTGATTTGCGTCAGCCATGCGGTAAGAGTCGCACTATTTATAATGAAGGTATACGAGGGGGACTATACAGTCATTACCTCCTTCTCCTTCTTCTCCAACTCTGCATCAAGGATCTTTGTGAACTTCTCCAAAAGCTTCTGTACCTGTGCCTCGCCATCCTTCTGCTCATCCTCAGACATGCCCTCCTTCTGAGCCTTCTTGAATGCCTCAACAGCATCACGGCGTGCGTTACGGAGGCTGATGCGTGCAGTCTCGCCCTCGCCCTTTACATTCTTAACAATCTCCTTACGGCGATCCTCAGTGAGAGGTGGAATAGATAGACGGATATGCTCACCATTGTTTGAAGGTGTAAGACCGATGTTTGAGTCGATGATAGCCTTCTCAATAGGACGAATCATATTCTTATCCCATGGCTGAATAAGCACAGTCTTAGCATCTGGAACGGTAACACTCGCAACACCTGATACAGGGGTCTGAGAGCCGTAATAGTCTACAAATACACCGTTAAGAACATTAACAGATGCCTTGCCAGCACGGATGTTGAGCAACTCCTCAACAAGGTGGTCAACAGCACGCTGCATGCGGTCGGTTGCCTCACTTAAAATAGTCTTGGTATCCATAATTCTATATTTATAAATTCGTTAATAGTTTATTTCAATGCCTCGCTAATAGCCTCGTCAATCTCCTTGGCAATCTGCTCGTCATAGCCAACTGCAACATACACAACCTTGCCATCACGACCCACTACAAAGCTGCGTGGGATGTAGTTGGTTGCATACTTCTTATAGATAGACTGGTCACCATCCAAACCAATAGGGAAGGTGTAACCCATCTTAGCGATATACTCCTCAACTGTCTGACGCTTCTCGCCGCGCGAGATAGGTAGAACAACCAACTCCTTACCTGCGAAGCGGTCGATAACATCCTTCTGCATGTGTGATAGCTCCTGACGGCATGGAGGACACCATGTAGCCCAGAAACCTACCAATACAACCTTACCGCGAAGCTCCGAAAGTGTCACCTTGCTGCCGTCAAGCATCTCGACAGTGAAGTCGGGAGCCATATCGCCCGCGTGGATGAGTGTTGTTGCCTCGATATCGTCCTGTGCTGTAGGCACGCTGCTATCTGTTGCCGTTGCCTCCACAGGCCAGAAGATAATAGCCACCACAAGGGCTATAAGCACCAAGAGTAGTGCCGAAAGCGTAAGCGTTGAGCCACGCTTCTTATAAGTCTGCTTAATTGCCATAATACGGAATGTTCTAAATTATTAAAGTGTTACAATAGTACCAATATTCTCACCAGCAACAACCTTCTCAAGGTTACCAACTGTATCCATATCGAATACTATCAACGATAGATTGTTCTCGCGGCAGAGGGTGAATGCTGTCTGATCCATAACCTTTAGACGGCGAGCAATAACCTCATCAAAGGTGATAGTGTCGAACTTTGTTGCTGTAGGGTCCTTCTCTGGATCGGCAGTGTAGATGCCGTCCACGCGTGTGCCCTTGAACATAACCTCTGCTTCAATCTCTATGCCACGAAGTGCAGAAGCAGTGTCTGTTGAGAAGTATGGATTAGATGTACCACCACCAATGATAACTACATATCCAGCCTCAAGATACTCGATAGCCTTAGCCTTAGAGTAGTACTCGCCAATAGGCTCCATACGGATAGAGGTCAAAACTTTAGCCTTTACGCCTGCAGACTCCAATGCCGACTGCAATGCGAGTGAGTTGATGATTGTAGCGAGCATGCCCATCTGGTCACCCTTCACGCGGTCGAAGCCACGGCCAGCGCCCTGGATGCCGCGGAAGATGTTACCACCGCCGATGACGATACCTATCTCCACGCCCATCTCCTTGATGCGTTTAATCTGCTCTGCATAGGCGTTTAGTACCTCTACATCGTGACCATAATTCTGACTACCCTGCAATGACTCTCCGCTAAGCTTGAGGAGTATTCTGTGATATTTTGATGTTGCCATATTAAGAATACATGTTTAATTAAATTATGCGAAGGTAGTAATTTTTGCTAAATTATACAATATTTTCTCTATGGATTTTGATTTTTGAAGTTCTAAATAATCTTTTTGTTTCAAAGAGTGTGAGGCATTATAAAAAAATCACTATATTTGTAAGTTGTTACATATCGCATTGGTGGGAGTAAAACGAAGAAATAATGGGGGCAGAGTACAACTATCTATATCGGGTCAATAATCCAGAGGAGTTGCGTAGGTTAAGCGTCAAGGAGTTGCGAGCCTATGCCGATGAGTTGCGTCGTTATATCATCGAGTGCTGTGCTGTAAACCCTGGACACCTTGGCTCAAGTCTTGGTACTGTGGAGCTTACAATAGCTCTACACTATGTATATGCCACACCAGAGGATCGCATCGTCTGGGATGTGGGTCATCAAGCCTATGCACATAAGATTATCACCGAGCGCAGAGATCTCTTTAAGGATAATCGTAGATATAATGGTATAAGTGGTTTTCCGCGCCGCTCCGAGAGCGAGTATGATGCCTTTGGTGCGGGACACTCTTCGGTGAGTATATCTGCCGCCTTTGGTATAGCCAAGGCGTTGGAGGTATGTGACGATAAGAGCCATGTTGTGGCGGTGATTGGTGACGGAGCATTGACGGGTGGTCTCGCCTTTGAGGGTCTGAATAATGCGGGTGCGTCGCCAAAGACAGATTTGCTGGTTATCCTCAACGACAATGAGATGTCGATTGATAAGCCTGCGGGTGCTTTGGATAGTTACCTTGTGCGTATATCAACATCGCGCTGGTACAATAACCTTAAGCGAACACTATGGAAGGGACTCTCTGTTGTTCCACCTTTGCATCGTCTTGTGCGTAAGACGGGTAATGCCATAAAGCATGGTTTGCTACAGAATAGCAACCTCTTCGAGAGTTTGAATTTTAGATATTTCGGTCCTATTGATGGACACGATATAGAGGCGCTTATCTCTACTCTTACAGCCCTTAAGGATATTGGAGGGCCTAAGCTTTTGCATATAAAGACAAAGAAGGGTAAGGGTTATGCCGCTGCCGAGGCTGATCCTTCGGTATGGCATGCTCCTGGTCGCTTTGATGTTGCTACGGGAGAGCGCGTAAAGACAATATATAGTGCTGATAGATACCAAGATGTGTTTGGAACAACGCTTCTCGATTTGGCTAAGCGTGATAAACGAATAGTGGGTGTTACGCCAGCTATGCCGTCGGGATGCTCGATGAATATTATGATGCGCGAGATGCCTGAGCGATGCTTCGATGTGGGTATTGCAGAGGGTCATGCTGTGACCTTCTCGGCGGGTCTTGCGGTTGGTGGCAGTCGTCCATTCTGCAATATTTACTCCTCGTTTATGCAGCGCGCCTATGACAATGTTATCCATGATGTGGCGCTTCAAAACCTTCCTGTGGTGATGTGTCTTGACCGTGCGGGTATCGTTGGCGAGGATGGTGCTACGCATCATGGCGCTTTTGACCTTGCATATTTTGGTTGTGTGCCAAATATCACTATTGCAGCACCGCGCAATGAGTGGATGTTACGCCAGATGATGTATACTGCATCTATGGCCAACCACCCTACCGTTATACGCTATCCACGCGGTATTGGTGAGGGTGTCGAGTGGCGCAATACACCATTTACGGCTGTTGAGGAGGGTCGTGGTGAGATGCTCCGTGAAGGCGAGGATATGGCTATTGTGGCGATAGGCACAATGGTAAATGTTGCTATGAGGGCTGCAGAGCGCAGTGGACGCAGTGTCGCTGTCTATGATTTGTGCTATGCTAAGCCTTTAGATACGGCTCTTGTGGAGGAGATAGGGGCAAAATATAAGCGTATAATAACCATTGAGGATGGCGTTATACGAGGTGGTGTGGGTGAGAGCGTTGTGGCGCACCTTAGTCGCAAAGGACTTACACCTAAGGTAGTAAACCTCGGTATTGAGGATCGTTTTGTGGAGCATGGCAAACCTGCGGAGTTATACCATGAGTGTGGCTACGATGAGGAGGCTCTGCTTAGATGTATAGAAAATTTGTAGAGTTATGTTTGAGATAGAAAAGAGTATAATCGAGGAGGCGTGGAACGACCGTTCGATGCTTCAGAATGAGGATGTTAAGGATGCTATCCGCCGTGTTGTGGAGGCTGTAGATAAGGGCGTTGTTCGCTGTGCCGAGCCTATTGACTTGGAGCGTAGCGAGTGGCAGGTTAACGAGTGGGTTAAGAAGGCAATCATCATGTACTTCCCTATTCAGACTATGCGCACTATGACAGCTGGTGAGTTGGAGTGGTACGATAAGATGGAGCTTAAGCGTGGCTACGAGGAGCTTGGTGTGCGCGTTGTGCCTCAGGCTGTTGCCCGCTATGGCGCATATATCGCCCCAGGCGCTATCCTTATGCCGTCGTATGTAAACATTGGTGCTTATGTCGATAGCGGCACTATGGTAGATACATGGGCTACTGTAGGCTCATGCGCGCAGATTGGTAAGAATGTACACCTTAGCGGTGGCGTGGGTATCGGTGGCGTATTGGAGCCTGTGCAGGCATCGCCTGTTATCATCGAGGATAACTGCTTTATCGGCTCTCGCTCTATTGTTGTTGAGGGCGCACATATCTGCCGCGAGGCTGTTCTCGGCTCAAATACCGTTATCACCGGCTCAACACATATTATCGATGTAACAGGCTCTGAGCCAGTGGAGTATAAGGGCTATGTCCCACCACGCTCGGTAGTAGTTTCGGGCACATATAATAAGAAGTTCCCTGCAGGCGAATATGGCGTTCAGTGCGCCTTAATCATCGGCAGACGCAAGGAGTCAACCGATAAGAAGACTTCGCTCAATGATTGCCTTCGCGATTTTGCGATATCGTAGAGGGGTGAAATATTATACAAAAATTAGGCGGTAGCATCATCTACCGCCTATATTTTTAAAGACCAGTAAATACAATTAGCAATACTAAAGAGATAGCTGAGACCATTCCGAATAATCCTTCGGTAGTATCTTTATCATACTCCTCTTTGCTACTAATACCATATTTATCTCCATTGAAATGCAAGGTATATTCGATTTTTTTGTCATCTACCATAATAGGTAACAGAAGTGTACATCCAATTAGACTTGGGTCATCTTTAAGTATAGATACTGCGTCCTCAGCTTCTGCTAAGTTATCGAATTTGTATGATTCAAAAGGGGTGATTGTCCAAGTTCCTCCAATATACTCGATGCTTTCTACTGGAATAATACAATCTTCAATTTTTGCGTCTGTAGGTATCGTAGATGCTACTTGTGCCTTTTCTTTATCAGTAAATTTTATTCCATTATGAATTACTCGGTAAGCATTTCCTGTTATATCAATGTATGCAGCCTCATCCCATAGAATACGAATAGAGGAAGTGTAGTTATTCCAAATAGTTAGGTTAATAATTGGATCTATACTTATAGGCATAATGGTTAAATACTCATCTGTAAAGGAGGTTTCACCGATAACCTGATTATTGGTTTTTGGATTTGAATATCCCTCATCTATTTTATGTGTACATTCTACAAAATATGTCGTTGTATAGCATCCTGAGAGAGTAATCATCAGTAAAATGCCGATCAGAAATCTTTTCATAACATTTTGAATATTAACACGAAGCAGTTTGTGCAATATAATCGTTTGTGATATAGCATAAAGCCATAATAATTCACTGCGTATTCCGCAATGCTACTACAAATGTAGCAATTGTTAGCCAATATACAAAATTATTAAAGGGTAATATTTGGGGTGTTGTTTGATTTAGTCACTTAATTTTGATGTTGCAATTTGTGATGGCAGGGGAGTGCGGTTTATGGGTAGAGTGGGTAATATTGGGTAAAATGGGTAGTATGGGTAAGAGGTCGTGCGTGAGTCCGCGTTGTCACTATCGAGCGCTACGCACAGCCGTGCAGATAAATGATGCTCGCGCTTACCCACACTACCCATCCTACCCACCGACTGCGCAAAATAACAATCTTTTAACCGCAACTAATTTTTAATTAGTTACTACTTTTTTGGAAAATAATTCTTACCTTTGCAGTTTAGAAGATTAAACTATACGATATATGATTACCAAAATCGAACAACTATTAGCCGAGGTTGAGGCATTTGCACCTAAGACAGCTGCCGATGTTGAGGCTTTTCGTATTAAGATGCTCAGCAAGAAGGGTGCTATTTCAGCCCTTATGGAGGAGTTCAAGACTGTACCTGCAGAGCAGAAGCGCGAGCTCGGTCAGAAGCTCAACAACCTCAAAAATGTAGCTACAGAGCGCATCAACACCCTTAAGGAGGAGTTGGGCAATGCTGCAGCTATGAGCGCATCGAAGATTGATGATATGACACGCCCAGGCTCTGAGGAGGCTGTAGGCTCGCGTCACCCTATCTCTATTGTTAAAAATGAGATTGTTGGCATCTTCTCACGCCTCGGTTACACCGTGGCTGACGGCCCAGAGATTGAGGATGACTGGCATGTATTCTCAGCCCTTAACTTCCCACCTGAGCACCCAGCACGCGATATGCAGGACACATTCTTCATCGAGAGCAATCCTGATGTAGTATTGCGTACGCATACATCATCT
>JAFYRL010000061.1 GCA_017546975.1 Alistipes sp. | reverse complement strand
GGTGGTTGCAACGTGCAGTTCGCACTCGACCCACTATCGTTCAAATACTATATCATCGAGGTTAACCCACGCGTTAGCCGCTCATCAGCACTTGCATCTAAGGCGAGTGGCTACCCTATCGCACGTGTAACAGCTAAGGTTGCTGTAGGTATGACACTTGATGAGATTCGTATTGCCAACACCCCTGCAAGCTTCGAGCCTACGTTGGACTACATCGTTACGAAGGTTGCACGCTTCCCATTCGATAAGTTTAGCGATGCATCAAACGAGCTTGGCACACAGATGAAGGCTACAGGTGAGGTTATGTCTGTAGGTCGTACCTTCGAGGAGGGCTTATTGAAGGCTGTACGCTCTTTGGAGACTGGCGTTTGCCACATCTACCACAAGAAGTTCGACACTATGTCTGTAGAGGGCATCTTGGCATATATTCGCAAGGGCACTGATGACCGTATCTACGCTATCGCGGAGCTTATCCGTCGCGGTGTAGACCTTCTCCACGTCTACGACAATACAAAGATTGACCTCTTCTTCCTTGAGAAGTTGAAGAACATTGTAGAGATGGAGGGTGTTGTCAAGGCTAATGTACGCGATATCGAGACTCTTAAGGAGGCTAAGCGTATGGGCTTTAGCGATAAGTTTATCGGCAGATTGTGGGATATGACCGAGAGCGAGGTATTCCTACTTCGTAAGGAGAACAACGTATACCCTGTATATAAGATGATTGATACCTGCGCTGCAGAGTTCCACTCAGATGTGCCATACCTATATTCTACATACGAGGAGGAGAACGAGTCTATCGTTACCGACCGTAAGAAGATTGTGGTGCTTGGTTCTGGCCCTATCCGTATCGGTCAGGGTGTTGAGTTCGACTACTCTACAGTACACGCTATCTGGGCTATCCGTGAGGCGGGCTACGAGGCTATTATCATCAACAATAACCCTGAGACCGTATCTACAGACTACACTACAAGCGATAAGCTCTACTTCGAGCCACTAACGGTGGAGGACGTGATGAATGTTATCGAGTTGGAGAAGCCTACAGGTGTTGTAGTATCGCTCGGTGGTCAGACTGCTATCAACCTTGCTAAGCCTTTGGCAGACCTCGGCGTAAACATCATCGGTACTGGCATCGAGGCTATCAACAACGCTGAGGATAGAAAGTGTTTCGAGGCTATTATGCGCAAGGCTGGCATTCCACAGCCAGATGCTGAGGCTATCACCGACATCGAGCGCGGTGTGGCAGCAGCTACACGCATCGGTTACCCTGTATTGGTTCGTCCAAGCTACGTATTGGGTGGTCGCGCTATGCAGATTGTATCTAACGAGGAGGCCTTGCGCCACTACCTCAAGACTGCAGTAGAGGTTAACGAGGATCAGCCAGTATTGGTTGATAAGTATATCATGGGTAAGGAGTTGGAGGTAGATGCTATCTGCGACGGCACCGACGTATTTATCCCAGGTATTATGGAGCACGTTGAGCGCACTGGTATCCACTCTGGCGACTCTATCAGCGTTTACCCTACTTTCAGCGTAAGCCAGAAGGTTAAGGATACAATTATCGACTACACAATCCGTCTTGGTAAGGAGATTGGTATCATCGGTTTGTACAACATCCAGTTTATCGCCGACGACAACGATATGGTCTATGTTATCGAGGTTAACCCACGTTCATCACGTACCGTGCCATTCCTATCGAAGGCTACAGGTACTCCAATGGCGAAGATTGCTACAAACGTAATGCTTGGCAAGTCGCTTAAGGAGCAGGGCGTAGATAAGGTTATCGCTGACGAGAAGAAGCGTTGGTACGTAAAGACTCCTGCCTTCTCATTCGCCAAGATTCGTGGTGTGGACTCTTACCTATCGCCTGAGATGAAGTCTACGGGTGAGGCTATCGGCTACGATGCATCGTTGCGCCGTGCCTTGTACAAGTCTTTGCAGTCATCAGGTATGACCATTGCAAACTACGGTACTATCTTCGTATCTATCGCCGATGCAGATAAGCAGCGCGCATTGCCACTTATCCGTCGCTTCTACGAGCTTGGTTTCAACATCGAGGCTACAAGCGGTACGACAAAATTCTTGCGCGAGAATGGTGTTCGCACACGCTGTCTAAAGAAGCTCAGCGAGGGCTCAACCGAGATCTTCGACTCTATCCGCAAGGGTCACGTAAACTATGTAATCAACACCATTGACATCAACCAGCACAGCTCACGTCTTGATGGTTACGATATCCGTCGTTGCGCTGTTGAGAACAATGTAACAATCTTCACAGCATTGGAGACAGTAAGCGTGCTTCTCGATGTATTGGAGGAGATCACACTCGGTGTATCAACCATTGATGCAGAATAACTATGTATAAGAGAGATATTTATACGATACTAAGTAACGAGCCTCTAACACCTGCGGTCTACCGTATGGTGTTGGAGGGCGATACTCAGTATATCACCCGCTCGGGACAATTCATCAACATCGAGCTTGAGGGCAAGTTCCTACGTCGCCCAATCTCGGTATCGGACTACGACGATAAGAGCGTTACTATTATATATAAGGTAGTAGGTCGCGGTACTGAACAGATGAAGGGTATGACAGCGGGACATAAACTCGACATCCTCACAGGTCTTGGCAATGGTTTTAATACCGAGAATAGCGGTCCACGCCCACTTTTGGTGGGTGGTGGCGTTGGTGTGCCTCCAATGTATAACCTCTGCAAGCGACTCCTTAGCGAGGGTAAGCGCCCAGTGGTTATCATCGGCTTTAACACCAAGGAGGAGGTATTCTACTACGAGGAGTTTAAGGCTTTGGGCGTAGATGTATACTGCTCTACGGCAGATGGTTCGTTCGGCTCGAAGGGCTTCGTTACAGATGTTATCCGTGGCGAGGGCTTGGAGTTCGACTACCTCTACACTTGCGGTCCACTACCAATGCTTAAGGCGTTGTATGATGCTACAACGGTAGATGGTGAGTATAGCTTTGAGGAGCGTATGGGTTGTGGCTTTGGTGCTTGTATGGGTTGCACGTGCAAGACCAAGTATGGCAACAAGCGCATCTGCAAGGATGGTCCTGTACTAAAACGAGATGAGATAATATGGTAAAGCACTTTGATACTTCTGTCGAACTTTGCGGTGTAAAGCTCGACAACCCAGTAATTCCAGCATCTGGAACATTTGGCTTTGGTAGAGAGTTTGCGGAATACTACGACCTCGACTGCCTCGGTGCGATATCATTCAAGGGCACAACGAGAGATGCTCGATTTGGTAACCCTACCCCACGTATCGCCGAGTGCGAGGCTGGTCTTATCAACTCTGTGGGACTACAAAATCCAGGTATAGATAAGGTTATTTCGGAGGAGTTGCCACACCTTCGCCAAATCTTCCACAAGCCAATCGTAGCTAACATCAGCGGCTTCTCGTTGGAAGAGTACGAGGAGTGCTGCGCAAAGATTGATAAGGAGGAGCAGGTAGAAATTATCGAGGTCAACGTCTCATGCCCTAACGTGCATAATGGCGGTATGAGCTTCGGCACACAGCCAGAGTCGGCTGCCGAGGTAACACGTCGTGTTAAGGCTGTAACCACGAAACCTGTATTTATCAAGCTTAGCCCAAACGTTACCGATATCGTGTCGATTGCTCGCGCTTGCGAGGAGGCAGGTGCTGACGGTATCTGCTTGATTAACACCTTGCTCGGTATGCGTATTGACACTATGCGCCGTAAGCCTGTAATTGCCAATAAGATGGGAGGTTTCTCGGGCGATGCCATCTTCCCAGTAGCTGTGCGCATGGTATATCAGGTGGCTAACGCCTGCAAGATTCCCGTTATGGGATGCGGTGGCGTAAGCTCAGCATCGGATGTTATCGAGATGATGATGGCGGGAGCTACAGCAGTGCAGGTAGGTGCTGCAAACCTCAAGAACCCATACGCGGCGAAGGAGATTATCGAGGCTCTACCAAAGGAGATGGAACGCCTCGGCATCGAGCGCCTAAGCGATATTATCGGCATTGTTAAATAGCATCAATGACAGATAAACATAAAAGAGACTGGCAACATTTTAGCCAGTCTCTTCTCATTTGCAGACAGTTCATTAGAAACTTAAACCTACACCACACTTAAATTGGTGGATGTGTTCGCCATTTCTATGTCCCCAGCATCCAAGTTGATACTCATATCCAACCTCTATAGATACTCTGTTGAAATCAAGACCTATAGCGGGGTTGATAAATGTACGAATGCCTTGAACATCTGTGCTTGTTACATCAGCATAACCACCCGCTTTTGCACTTACAAATGGCGATATCTTCTTATTTAGGAAGTTATACTTAACATCTGCAAAGAGGGGCAAAATATAGGCAGGGTCACTGTTATAATCAGCAAACTCTGCTGTAAACCCAGCGCCACCACCAACATACAAGCCATTACCAAAGCTATAGCCGTGAGAGGTAGCAAAACCCCAGGTGCGAGGGTTATGCCATACAAGCTCCATATCAGCTCTGTAGGTTCTATTATACATTCTGCTCTTGTTCTGCTCCTGCGCCGACAACATATTGCTTGTTAGCAATAGCGCAAACATCATCAAAAATAATCTCTTCATACGCGTTCTACTCTTTATTAGTGTTTGTATTCTCTGTTTTCTCATCTAAGAAGCTCTCTACGAACTTATCCTCAATCTTCTTATAAGTTCCTACAACAGCATCTTCAACAGCCTGGTAGCCATTTACTACACCATTCTCAATCTTCTGGTAAGTACCTACAACGGCATCTTCTACCTTGCCACCTTTTAGTTTGTAGGTCTTCGTAGTATCGCTCTCTACCTTTGTCTTCTCTTCCTCTCCGCTTGTCTTACGTCTACTATCCACTTGTGCAGACAGGGTGTTGGTTGCCATAAGGGCAAGAAACATCATCAAAAAAGCTCTTCTCATACGAATGTTACTTTTCATTGTTTGTGATTTTCTCATCTAAAAATTTCTCTACGAACTTATCCTCAATCTTCTTATAAGTTCCTACCACAGCATCTTCAACAGCCTGGTAACCATCGACAACGCCATTTTCAATCTTTTGGTAAGTGTCTACTACCATCTTCTCGACCTTACCCGTCTTTAATTTGTAGTTTGTCATAAGCAAATAATTGATATTTTATTGTTTCACGGTGCAAAGGTACCAAGTTAACATATACGATTATATAATATTTTACCCCTATATTGGAATAAAACACGTAAATGATCAATGCTTAGTTTTGATATTTGATAAATTTTGGTATATTTGTAACAAAATAGACCATTATGAAGAAGAATATCAGAGCTTATAAATGGCGCAACCGCATTGAGGAGATAGCTCAAGT
>JAFYRL010000060.1 GCA_017546975.1 Alistipes sp. | reverse complement strand
TTATCTTTTTCGAGGGCGCTATGCGGGCATAGCAACCGAGGAAAGATAAGATAGATGCCGAAATAGACACAAAAGCAACCGAAATATAAAATAAAACTACCTATTGTTAAACTTAATTTACTAATTTATAGAACATCCCTTAAGGTAGTTCACCGCTTCGGGTCCTTCGCACATCACAAGGTCGAAGATCGAGAGGTTGGGCTCGAAGGGTAGACGGTCACTAAAGACCTGAATATAGGGCTCTGGCGTGAATATATGCGTTGGTGTCTTTGGGCGCATGTCTATATCATGCTCTGTCGCTGTAATATACTCCGTAGATATTTGAGGTACAGGAAGTTTCAAAATCTTACACATACGCTCTAAGGTCGCCATATTGAGGTCTACGAGATACCTCCACTCCTTGGTATATAGGTCGTGGAAGCGCTCGCCGTAGTAGTCGTAGTAGGGCGATGAACGATATGCCGACTCTATGGCTATAAGGTGCTGATGCTGCCAACGCTTTGAGTAGTCAATCTCCATCTTTTGCATCGGCTGACGGGGTTTGTTGGCGTGGCGTAGCTGCACGGAGAGCTGCATAACACCTCCTGAGGTCATTATCTCGGTGCGGTTTCTATCTGAGCGCTTCACATAGTGCTCGCCAATATCTATGATAACATCCTCGCCACCATTCACAAGTGCCGACCAATACTCCGTAGAGCCGTAGTATACTAAAGGTAGAATAGTCATAATCGCATTACTTTACAAAGTGCATAGCTCGCCACTCATCCTCGGCTAAGGTCTGCTCATGCTTAAGACCTAAGGCTGTGGCTGCTGCTGTTATATCCTCGATATCCTCGCCAAGGAAACCACTTAGAAGTAGGCTGCCGCCCGCGTTGAGTGCTGCGACATAGCGGCTAATATCTGCAAGGATGATGTTGCGGTTGATGTTGGCAACAACCATATCGTAACTCTCGCCCTCGATAAGCTCTACGGTGCCGTGTATGACCTTTAAGCGCTCCTCTATGCCGTTGAGGTGTGCCGACTCCTTGGCGCTCTCCACCGACCATATATCGATGTCTATGGCATCGGCATGCTCTGCACCACAGCGCACTGCGGCAATCGACAATACGCCCGTGCCACAGCCAACATCAAGGATGCGACCTTTGGGCTGTAGGGCGTGTATAAGTCTGCACATCATGCGTGTTGTCTGGTGATGGCCTGAGCCAAAGGACATCTGTGGGGCTACGACAATATCAATAATACCCTCCTCGGCAGGCTCGTGGTGTGGCGCACGAATGACCATAACACCCTCAATCTCAACGCGCTTGAAGCCGTCATTCTCCCACTGAGCATTCCAATTCTCATCCTCTATTATGCTCTCACTTAGCAGTGTGCCATAGTCAGCTATGGATGATAGTGCCTCCGCACGATGCTCCTCCCATACCTCCGCAAGGATGTATGCCTTGAGCGTTACGCCCTCGTTTGTTGGCTCGGTATCGAAACTCTCAAAGGGATAGTCCGCAAGAAAGGCTGTCGCAATATCTGCCTGCTCCTCGCCCTCGCACACAATGCAAAGTTCTATATATTGCTTCATTTTGCTGTTTTCTAAAATAAAATTCGTATCTTTACCACAAAAGTAATAAAAAGTATTGAATTAGTTGCATTTTATCATTGAGGTTTTAACAAGGTTTAATTGTAAATGACAATTATAAAATTATATACTTAGGATTTGCAGAGGTCGATAGATTAGTGAAGTATGGATATTCAGAAGAAGTGGGAGAGGGTTAAGACGGAGTATAGGCGATATTTAGTTGCGGAGCGACGACTATCGGAGAATACTGTGGCGGCATATATGCGTGATTATGACGACTTTATGCATTATGTGCTTCGCCTGCATACGGCTGTGCCTAAGGATGTCACTTCGGAGATAATATCCAAATATATGGATTGGCTCTATAGGTCTGGCTGTAGCAGTGCCTCGCAGGCCCGTAAGCTCAGTGGCGTGAAGAGCCTATACAACTATCTGCTTATCAAGGAGAAGATTGAGCAGATGCCCACCGAGAGTGTCGAGGCGCCAAAGGCAGAGCGTCTACTCCCCGATGTGCTTACCGTGGAGGAGATAGATGCCATGATTGCAACCTTTGATATGACTACGGTAAAGGGGTGTAGGGATAATGCTATTGTTGAGGTGTTATACTCGACGGGGTTGCGTGTTTCGGAGCTTGTGTCACTGCGTATAGACAACCTCTTCTTTGGAGAGGGTTATATTCGTGTTGTGGGCAAGGGTGATAAGCAGCGCCTTGTGCCTGTAGGCTCGGCAGCGCGTGATAAGATACAGCTATACATGGAGTTGCGTAGACCAAAGCGAAGCACGGAGGCTACACTTTTCCTAAATAATCGTGGTGAGCCTCTAACACGCATCATGGTATTTAACATCATTAAGCAGGCGGCGCGCTTGGCGGGTGTAGATAAGAATATCAGCCCTCACACGCTGCGTCACTCCTATGCGACACACCTCCTGGAGGGTGGAGCAAATATCCGCCAGGTGCAGGAACTTTTAGGGCATGAGAGCATCTCCACCACGGAGGTATATACACATCTTGACCGCAAGCATCTGCGTAGGGTTGTTGAGGATTCATTTGTAGATTTAGATATATAGGATATGAAACGCTTTATTTTATCTGTTGTGGCTCTTATTGCTACTATATGTACGGCAATGGCACAGGAGCAGGAGGTTGCTATTGAGTGCGATTGGGGCGTGTTGTCGGGTAGTCTTGTTATGCCAAATGGCGGTAGTGACACCGCGGTGCTTATCGTTGCGGGCTCTGGACCTACAGATAGGAACGGAAACTCTGGCATGGGACTAAGCACCTACTGCTACAAGATGCTTGCAGATGAGTTGGCTAAGGAGGGTATAGCCTCTATGCGCTACGACAAGCGAGGCGTAGGGCTTAGCATGGTAAGAGATATGAGCACCTATGTCGATGTTGTGTTTGAGGATTTCGTATTGGATGCGGCACGATGTGTTGAGTATTTGCGCGCAGCAGGATTTGATAAGGTCATAGTTGCGGGCCACAGCGAGGGCGGTGCTATAGCCCTGCATCTTGCACTTAGAGAGGATATTGCAGTTGATAGTATAGTTCTTCTCTCTGCTGCAGGCTTCCCAATGGATAGGATACTTAATGCTCAGCTCTCAGCGCAGCTTGTGCCTCAATATCTGGGACTTATGATGACGGCAACAAACCTTATTCAGCGCATTAAGCGAGGCGAGGAGGTAGCTTTGGAGAACATACCTAATGAGCTACTCTCATTGTTCCACCCTTCGGTGCAGAAGTTCCTATGTAGCTCCATGGCATTTGACCCTGCGGAGCTTATATCTCGCGTTGAGCAGCCTGTGCTTATCGTCTCTGGGGGTAGGGATATACAGGTAACCAAGGAGAATGCAATACAGTTGCTCTCTAAGGCTAAGCGTGGCGAGCATGTCAACTTTGAGAATATGACGCATATACTTAAGGATGCCGATACCTCGGATCGCATAGAGCAGCTTATGGGTGTATATACCAACTCAAAGCTTGGCCTCACCGAGGGTCTTACTGCAGCGATTGTGAAATTTATAAATGGATAGCCTATGTCACTATTTAAGCGATTGTTTGGTGGCAAGACCACAACAAAAGAGTATCCAACGGATGAGGTAAACATAAATGGTAAGAGCTTCAAATTGAGGTTCTTTGCCCACGCCTCGATAGCTATAGAGTATGAGGGACGCTGGATATATATTGACCCCGTGATGGAGAATGCCGATTATAGCGCGCTACCTAAGGCGGATGTAATCCTCGTTACGCATCACCACTTCGACCACTTTGATATGTCGGCTATCGAAGCCTTGCATAAGGATGATACATGCTTGCTCCTGGATAAGACATCTGCCGAGGGTTTTGGTGGCGATTGCTATACCATGCTGCCCAAGGGTGTGGCAGAGCCTATTGCGGGAGTTAAGGTTGAGGCTGTTGCGGCATATAACACCTCGGAGGGTCACACGCAGTTCCACCCTAAGGAGAGGGAGGATTGTGGCTATGTGGTGACCTTGGGTGATGCTGTTCGTATCTATATCTCTGGCGATACGGAACTTACCGAGGAGATGAAGGCATTGCAGGGCATAGATATAGCCTTTATAAGTGTAAATCAGCCATATACAATGACTCCTGAACAGGCCGTTGAGGCGGTCAAGGCCTTGCACCCAAAGATATACTACCCATATCACTATGGACAGGTTGATGAGCCTACGGATGTTGAGGCTTTGGCTGGGATGCTTCATGAAGTAACAGATGTCCGTATTAGACCATTGGCATAGTGAGCTATCTATGGATAGGTTTAGGCATCGTCTTAGGGCGGTGCCTATGCTCTTTGTGCTTGTCCCCTTTATTGCGGGTATTGTAGTGGCGCAGAGCTATGTTATGCCGCTATGGTGTGCCATTGTGGGGAGTGTCGTTGCGTTATGTTGTGCTGTCGTAGCTCTGCCACGCAGTGTGTCGTACGGCTTTGTGGGCTTAGCACTTATGCTCATGGGTTACTTGGCTGTGGAGGTTGGTGCTCGGTCATCTGCTATCCCCTATGATGACTTGGTGGAGATGCGTGTTAGTGTTGTGAGCCCAATTGCTGAGCGTGAGGGTTATAGTGTTGCTGAGGGGCGTGTTGAGGCGTGGATGGATGATTGTTGGCATGATGCTAAGGAGCGCGTGCAGTTGTGGATACGCACAGATACATTGAGCTATGGCGATAGAGTTCATCTGATAGGTAGGCTCAGGGAGCGTATATCTAAGTATGAGAGTTATAACGCCCTTATGCACCGCAGAGGGTATGTTGGCGGCGTGGCGCTATCTAACACCAATATACTTGGTATTGAGCATAATATGACGGGCGGTATACGCAGATATGCCATAGAAAAGCTCGATAAATATGCATCGGATAGCGCATCGCATAGTGTCGTTGAGGCTATGGTTGCGGGCTCGCGTCATGCTATGACTGCCGAGTTACGCGAGGCATACTCCACAACGGGTCTTGCACACCTTATGGCAGTTTCGGGATTGCACCTCGGCATTGTGTTGTTGGTTGTTAACGCACTGCTCCGTCCTCTATGTTTTATTCATCGAGGCCACATTCTATGTAACATATTGACGATTATCGCAGTGTGGCTCTTTGCTCTTTTGAGCGGTGCATCACCATCTGTTGTGCGTGCTGCACTTATGCTCAGTGTGTTGCTCCTCTCAAATATCCTATCTCCGAAGTATGACTCTATGAATGCTTTGGCCTTTACGGTCTTTGTAATGCTTATGTGTAGAGCTGACTACCTCTATGATATAAGCTTTCAACTATCTGTGCTTGCCGTAGTGGGTATCGTGGCATGGGGGCTCCCTATAATCCGTTGTATAAAGCTTAAAAGTGCGGTTGTTAAGTCATTGATAACCACTGTTATCATAGGCGTTGTTGCAACACTATGGACTCTTCCCATTGTGTCGCATACATTCGGTAATATCCCTATTGTTGGTGTCGTTGCAACGCCCGTTGTACTGCTCTTTGCCTATGTGGTTGTGGCAGCAGGTATCTTTGTTTTAGTCTTGCCACACCCGCTATCAGCACCATTTGGCTATGTGGCGGAGTGGGCTGCAGCGCTGCAGAATAGTGTCGTCGAGAGGTTCTCTGTGCTCCCCTTTGCAAGTGTTGAATATACAATAACCACAACCACGCTCACCACATATTATGTGGTTTTTATTGCTATTACCGCCCTTGTTTGGTCGATAAATAGAAAAAAAGAGTTAACTTTGTCTTATGATATCGAGTGATGTGGATATAATGCTTAATGAGGAGTTTCGCCAGCTTGTTTTGCGTAATATCGAGCGAGACCCTGTGGCGGTGGCAATGGATAAACATATTGCCAATGCCTCGCTGGTGGCTACGCAGGTGAAGTACCTGCAACGAGCACGCCATAAATTGCCACGCCTCTATGAGGCGGGATGCGTTATTCCACCTCGTGCTTTCGAGCAATCATCAAGTGAGGAGAGCGCCAGTGTCAAGGCTATAAGTGGCGGTGCGCTCCTGGATCTTACATGTGGACTGGGCATTGATGTCATGCACTTTGCTAAGCGCTTCGATAGGGTTGTTACTCTTGAGCGTGATGAGGCGTTGGCTAAGGTTGTACGATATAATTTTGCGCTGCTCGGAATTGATAATGTGGAAGTTATAACAACTTCGGCGGAGGAGTATGTGGCTACTACAACGGATCACTTCGATTGGGTCTTTGCCGATCCAGATCGTCGCTCGCCAGAGGGTAAGAAGATGGTCCGTATGGAGGATTGTTCGCCCGATGTTATCTCGCTTATGCCGCGCCTTAGGGAGATTGCAAGTCGTGTGGGACTAAAGCTATCTCCGCTATTTGATGTGGATGAGGCCTTTAGGTTACTGCCTGGCTCCGAGGTTGAGGTCGTATCAATCGGTGGTGAGTGCAAGGAGCTGAACATATATACGGGCGCTGAAAAGGAGCTACTCAGAGTAGTGGTTGCGGGTGTTGGCAGCTGGGAGTTTGAGCCTCAGAGTATGCGTGTGATGCCTACGGTTGAGCCGTTGGATGTGGAGCGTGCCAAGTATCTCATTATCCCAGATGTCGCTCTACAGAAGGGCCGTGTTGCCATTGCGGCATTTAAGCCTTTCGCTCAGATATGGAGTAATAACGGCTATGCCTTTGCCGAAGCGTTACCCGAGGAGGTGTTGCCAGCTAAAGTATATGCTATTGAGCGTATGTCAAGGTATAATCCTAAGCAACTAAAGCGCGAGTTTAAGGGTGTTGGTGTTGAGGTACTCAAGCGCGATACGCCTCTCAGTGTCGATGCTGTGCGTCGTGCTACGCGTATGCGAGCAGGCTCGGAGCGTATGGTTGCCATAACAGCCATAGCCTCAGAGAATTGGATAATAGAAATAAAGGGTTGTTAATGAATATTTTTAGTCGTATAAATCATCTTTTGAATGATACGCTATTGAGTGTCGATAAGGCAGAACATAGCGCGCTACATCGTGGCTATAGACTGATATACTACACACTCAGAGGTTTGAACCTAAATCGCACGCTTGTGGATTGTGCGGCGTTGACATTATATAGCATGTTTGCAGTGGTGCCAATCCTTGCCGTTGTGCTTATGATATTGGGTCATTTGGGTGTTATTGATAACGGCATCAATACCCTATATATCTCAGTACCAGAGTGGAGTGATCTTTTGGATAGTGTTATCCCTGCGGCGCGTGCTGCGGTGGATATAGTGCCTTCGGGCATCTTTGCTATCGTGGGCATTGTCATCCTTCTGTTCGTGGTCTTCACGCTCTTTAAGACTGCTGAAGGATCGTTTAATCGTATATGGATGGTGACGCGTAAGCGCAGCTTTATACATCGCTATACGGCATATCTTATCATTGCCCTCTTTGTGCCAGCGTTGCTTATCCTCGCTATGTCGTTTGCCTATGATATAATCTCGGCAATCGGACTCTCGAATGATATGAGTAATCTGCTCTCTCGCTCGTTGGCCATACTCTTTACCTCGCTTGCTACATCACTCGTATATAAGTACCTGCCATTTACGCGCGTTGCATGGAGTAACGCTCTGCGTTCGGGTATCTTTGCGGGTGTGCTGCTCTCAGTATGGCAGTGGGGATATGTATATCTGCAGATGGCCATGTCGCAGCTGAGTGTTATCTATGGTAGCTTTGCTGCCGTGCCACTCTTTATCATCTGGTTGCAGGTGTCATGGTTTATATTTTTGCTTGGGTGTGAGATATGTCATGTGCGCCAACACCGTGATTATTATGAGCTTATTGATAGCCGTCGCCTACGCCGTACTGCGAATGTTGAGGGTCGAGTAAGGGTTGTTATCATAGGCTCTGGAAATGTTGCCGAGGCCTTTGCCCGCACTATGTCAACCATACCAAATATTGATCTTCGTCAGATTATGGCGCGTAACAGAGAGCGATGTGTGGCCGTGTCGAACATTGGTCATTGCTCATGGAGTATGGATCCTAAGGAGTTGGCAGATGCAGATATATACATCATCTCGGTAAGTGACCGCGCGGTGGAGGAGGTGGCAAAGGAGTTTGACTTCCCAGAGAGTGCTTTGGTGGTGCATACTGCGGGTAGTGTGCCTATGAGTGTGATAGATAGAGCTGGTAGACGAGGCATATTGTACCCATTCCAGAGCTTCTCATCGGGTCGTATCATTCGTCTTAGCGATGTGCCTATCTTCGTGGAGGCAGATAATGAGGAGGTGGCTGAAAAGTTGACGGCCTTTGCTTCGCTTATAAGCTCTCGTGTGGAGTATGCCGATAGCGAGCGTCGCAGCAAGATTCACCTTGCGGGAGTCTTCGTTAATAACTTTACAAACCACCTCTATGGTTTGGCCACAGAGATTGTAGATGAAGAGGGGTTGTCGTTCGATGTTCTACGCCCAATAATCAATGAAACTGCAAACAAGGCGATAGCTTCGGGAGATCCATTTGCTGTGCAGACAGGTCCAGCGGTGAGGGGTGATAAGGCAATTACGGAAAAGCATATTAAGGGTCTAAAAGGCGAGGAGACAAAACAGAAAATTTACAAAGATATAACAGAGAGTATATGGGAAACTTCAAAGAGGATATAGCCCTTGTTGAGGCGATTGTATTGGATGTCGATGGTGTGATGACAGATGGAGGTATCACCCCTACACCCGATGGTGATTTTATTCGCCGCTACCATGCTAAGGATGGCTATGCTATTGCCTACGCTTTGCGTGAGGGTCTTAAGGTGTGTGTGATATCGGGCGGTCGTGGTGCGATGCTGGAGAATAGATTGAAGATGTTGGGCGTTACGCGCTACTATGTTAACTGCATGGATAAGATTGAGGCTATTGAGGAGTTCTTTGCCGACTATAACATCAACCGTGAGAATGTTATCTATATGGGTGATGATATTCCAGATTTGGAGTGTATGCAGCGTGTAGGTATTCCTGTATGTCCTGCTGATGCGGCTATGGAGTGCGTTGAGGCCTCGCGCTATGTGTCGGAGTATAATGGCGGTCATGGCGCAGTGAGAGATATATTCGAGCAGGTGCTTCGTGCTAAGGGCCTATGGGCTAAGAATTTGAAGGGCGTGCTTGGTGTTAAGAAGTAGAATTGAAAAATGAAAAAGTTTTGGAACTTGCTGCTTGCTGTTGTTGTCATGTTTGGAGTGACAGCATGCACGGATTATAGTTCAGATTATTGGGGTACTACCGAGGAGGGCTTCTATTTCACTGCCGATATTGAGCATACCCGCGCCGATATGGTTAAGAATGACGGCATTTGGCAGACGGTATGGAGTGGCAATGATAAACTCTATGTTACATCCGATAAGGGTAGTTTCATTTTTGCAAACTCGGCAGATAAGCTTAACCGCTTTGTCTCAACAGACGATGGTGCAGAGGCATTGCGTGATGCAGCATTTGTCGTTATTACAACACAACATGAGAATGGTTGCGTTGTAGATAGTGATGCTGGTAAGCGTGGTCTAAGCCTTCGTAAGGCGTATGAGTATTTCCCAGAGAGTGGTAGGGTTAGCCTTGAGGTTAGTAGTGCATTCTTGCGCCTTTCATGTGATAGCGATGTGACTATATCGGCTGATGCTGCAATATTCTCAGGCATCAATGGTAGTAGCAATCTCGAAAAGAGTATCACTCTTAAGGCCGGCGATGATATTTGGGTGGCCTTTACACCATGTGTAGAGAAGACCTCGCTAACTGTGATGGTTGCAGATAAGAGGGTGCTGTTTGTTGATGAGATTATTTTGGAGCCATGTGTTATATATAATCTTGGTGAGATTGGTGCAAATGGAACTACAACACCTACTCCAGAACCTGAACCTGAGCCTAAGGATAAGATGGTCTATCTTGTTCCTAACGAGGAGTGGAAGAGCGAAGGCGCATGGTTCGCAGCATACTTGTGGGAGGGTAACGACTCCACAAATGTTAAGCTAACAGATGAGGATGGTGACGGCGTTTATGGCGCTGTTATTCCTGAGAATATGACAAATATCATCTTCTGTCGTATGAACCCTGCATATACTGAGTTCGCGTGGAATGATGCAGGTGGGGATCGTGTTTGGAAACAGACGGCTGACCTTATTGTTGGTGTGGCGCCTAATAACTATTACTATATTACAGGCGTTGATACGGGCGAGTGGAATCGCGCTGGCTATGACCCAAATCGTGAAATTGGCGAGGTGTCATCTTGGGCCGTAGCAGGTACATTCAACGATTGGAACGATGCTCCAATGTACACTACAAATGTTGCAAATATCTTTGTTAAGCAGAACTTAGCACTGAAGGCTGGCGATAAGTTCAAGATTAAGGGCGCTGGCTCTTGGAATGTAAACTTTGGTGGCGGCATCACTAACCTTATGCCTAATATGTGGATGAGTGGTACTTCTGGTGGAAAAAATATTGTTGTTTCCAAGAATGGAGTTTACGATATCTACTTCGATAGCGTAGACGAGCGTATATACCTTATGAAAGAGGGTGTTGACTATACTGCGGCAGCAGAGCAGGATTATAATGGCGATGACCCCTCTCTTGCTGAGAAGTCATGGGGATTGTGTGGTACTCATAATAATTGGGGTGGCTCACCAGATATTCCGCTTGAGTGGGATGAAGCAATGGGTCTATATGTTGCTTATGGCGCAGAACTCACGGAAGAATTTAAGGTGCGTGCTAATAACAAGTGGGGCGATGACTATGGTAGTGATAGTAGAATAACCATTGATAGTGAAGAGGGCGAGCCAATGATAAAATCTGGTGGTAATTGCAGGATTACGCCAGGTACTTATGATGTCTATTTTGACTTGTCTAATAAGCTGATTTGGGTGAGAACACCTGGCTCAGCTGCTCCTACAAGATAGTTGGTAGATACTTCAAATAATAATCTCTGCTCGGGCTTCGGCTCGGGCAGAGATTTTTTGTATAAGGTAGCGTTGCTTTATGTATTATCTTCTCCATTGCATAAATATTGAGGTTGTTATCCTTCGGTTGTTTTGGCTTGTTCGTCAACAATTATTGCCTATTCGTCAACAAAGGTCGGTATTTGTTATATATTTTAGCTGATAATCACTACCTTTGTCTATTCACAAACAATAGAATCATGATAATGAAAAAGTTTTGGAACTTGATGCTCGCTGTTGCTGTAATGTTTGGCGCAGCAGCATGTACAGAAGAAGGTGCAGATATTTCGGGCAATGGCAATGAGAGCTTCTCGTTCATCGCAGAGATTGAACAGACTCGCGCTGATGTTGTTGAGAATGGTGATGCTTGGCAGGCAGTGTGGAGTGGCGATGATAAGCTCTATGTTACATCTGACAAGGGTAACTTCACCTTTGCTAATTCGGCAGAGGAGCTTAACCGCTTTGTATCTACCGATGCTAACGCTTCGGCATTGCGTAATGCAAAGAATATTGTCATTACAACACAGCATGAGAATGGTAGTGTTGTAGATAGCGATGCAGGTAAGCGTGGTCTTAGCCTTCGCAAGGAGTATGAGTTTTTCCCTGAGGAGGGTAAGGTTAGCCTTGGCGTTGAGAGTGCTTTCTTGCGCCTTGCATGTGACTATAATGTGACTATATCAGCTGATGCTGCAATCTTCTCAGGCGTTAATGGCAGCAAGAACATCGTTGCTGATGTTACACTTAAGGCTGGTAATGATATCTGGGTAGCTTTGACTCCTCGTGTTGATAAGGTATCTCTAACTGCAACAATCGCAGGTAATATGGAGTTGTATGTTGAGGAGATTCTCTTGGCTGTGGGTGGCCTTTATGACCTTGGTAAGATTGTGCCAGAGGTTGCTCCAGCCCCAGAGCCAGAGCCACAGCCTGAGGGTAAGGTTGTTTATCTCGTGCCTAACGATGATTGGAAGAGCGCAGATGCCTGGTTTGCTGCATACTTGTGGGAGAGTAGTGACTCTACAAATGTTAAGTTGACAGATGAGGATGGTGATGGTATTTACAGTGCTGTTATCCCTGAGAATATGACAAATATCATCTTCTGCCGTATGAACCCAGCATATACTGAGTTCGCATGGAATAATGATACAGAGTCTGATCATGTTTGGACACAGACTGCAGACCTTACTGTAGGTGTAGCTCCAAATAACTACTACTACATCACAAGTTGGGAGACAGGTGAGTGGAATAGCGAAGGTTATACACCAGAGCCTCCTGCTGTAAATCAGTCAACATGGGCTGTAGCTGGCACATTCAACGGATGGGGCGATATGCTAATGTATTCTACTGATGTAGCTAATCTTTTTGTTGCACAGAGCGTGGAACTAAACTCTGGTGATATGTTTAAGATTAAGGCTGCAGGCTCTTGGGATAAGAACTTTGGTGGCGGTATAAATAACCTTATGCCTAATAAGTGGATGACGGGTTATCAGGATGGCTCAGATATCGCTATTGCAAAGAGCGGTGTTTATGACATCTATCTTGAGTATGCTGAGGGTGATAGCTACGGTAAGATTTACCTTATCGAGGCTGGTGGTGACTACACTGCTGCAACTGAGCAGACTACTAATGGCTCTCTTAACCCTGACGATGGCAACGAGCCTGTAGATCCATCTTCAGAGTATAAGATTTATGTCTACAAGCAGAATAATAACTGGAGTGCTGTAAATCTCTACTCTTGGGATGATATGGAGACTTTGTACACAAACGCATGGCCAGGTTCTGCACCATCAGCTACTGAGACTATCAATGGTTATGACTATTTGGTATGGGCCATGCCAACTACAGCTAATGGCTGCAACCTAAATATTATTCTTAATAACGGCAATGGTGGCGTAGGCAATCAGACAGCAGACTTTGCTTTGGGTACACTCAATCAGGATTACTATATATTGCTTGATGGTGATGTGATTAGCTTTATCGAGGATAAGGATAATCCAGGCAATAACTCAGGTCAGAATCCAGGTGAGGAGATTGCAGGCGTAGCTTCTGAGTGGGCTTTGGCAGGTGATTTTAACTCATGGGGCGATACAGTGATGTACACAACTACAACATCAAATCTTTTTGTTGCTCAGAGTGTTGCTATTGGCGCATATAAGGAGATTAAGATAAAGGCTGTTGGTAGCTGGGATACAAACTTTGGCGGTGGCATTAACTACCTTAACACTAATATCTGGACAGGTGTATTTAGCGGTGGCTCTAACTTGTCTGTCGTAAATGAGGGCGTTTATGATATCTACTTTGATAATGCAAATAAGCGCATCTATGTTATGGATGAGGGTGTTGACTATAGAACAGCTACACATCAGTCAAGCAATGGTGCAGCTCCAGACCTCTCAAGCGCATCATGGGGTTTGTGTGGTACGCACAACAGCTGGAGTTCTCCAGATATTGAGCTTGTGTGGGATGGTACAATTGGCCTATATGTAGCTTATGATGCTAAGCTTACAGGTGAATTTAAGGTGCGTGCCAATAATGCTTGGGGCGAGGACTACGGCTGCGGTGGTACAGTAACAGTTAACGATGCCGCTGGAAAGTCTATGACACGCGGCGGTGGCAACTGCAAGGTCACATCGGGTACTTATGATGTCTACTTCGACTTGTCGAGTGCGCTGATTTGGGTGAGAACTCCTGGCTCAGCTGCTCCTACAAGATAGTTGGTAGATACTTCAAATAATAATCTCTGCTCGGGCTTTGGCTCGGGCAGAGATTTTTTTATGGCTTGAGGTGGGCTTGTATGCATCAAAATGATATGGTGTATAGAACTTTATAGTGCATATTATCCTCATAAAAAGCTATTTATACTGCTCGCACCTATGCAAATAGGTGTAATCCTTCGGCAAATTTCGCTTACTCGTCATCATATATAGCCTATTCGTCAATAAAAATTGATGTTTTTTGCATATTTTATCGTATAATGACTACCTTTGTACAATGTAGTATACAAACAACCTAAAAATTATATCTATGAAAAAAGAGAATTTGATGAACTGTATTACAGCTTCTCCTCGCTATGAGGCTCCAAGTGCTTCAGTAGTTGAGGTGTGTGTTGAGCGAGGCTTCGAGGTCTCAAACGAATTTGGCTTGGGTGATGGCACAAGCTATGATGAGGAGGATGTCAACTGGTAATCTCCAATGTTAAACAACTAAAAGAAAAGCAAAGAGATGAAGAAATTTTGGAATTTGATGCTTGCTGCGTTGGTTGTATTGGGCGCAGTTGCATGTTCAGAGAAGAGCGAGAATCTTGATTCAGCTCCTCAGCAGGGCTTGTCTTTCGAGGCAACTATTGACCTTGCAGAGACCCGTACTGATGTTGTATTCAACGAGGGTACAGGTAAGTGGGATACTGTTTGGACTGGTGACGAGACATTGTCTGTTAAGTCTGGTTGGACTGTATATGATTTCAAGAACAGCGCGGAGAATAAGAACCGCTTTGTTTGTACAAATGATGCTGCTAAGGATTTGGTTGGCAAGCAGGTTGAGATTTTCTTGACACATGATGCTGATTACAACACCTTGAATAGTAAGGCTGGTAAGGCTGGTGGTAAGATTAAGGCTACAGTAGAGTCTTTCAACCCAGCTGAGGATGTTAACCTTCAGGTTGAGAGCGCGTTCTTGCGTTACTCATCGGCTTATGAGGTTACTCTCGATGCATCAGCTTATATCTTCGACTATAATGGTAATGTGCGCAATACAATTACCCTTCCTGCTGGTAACGATGTATGGGTTGCAATCAATACTGCTGACGAGGTTACTTTGAGCTACTCAATCAACGGCGAGAAGTGCAAGGAGAAGACCTTGAATCTTGCTGCTAAGAAGATTTACAACCTTGGTGAGCTTGAGCTTCCAAAGCCAGAGTACAAGATCTATGTTTACAAGTACAACAACGATTGGACTACTGTAAATCTATACTCTTGGGATGATGCTGGTGCTTTGCACACAGGTGCATGGCCTGGCTCAGCAACAGCAGCTACTGAGACAATCAATGGCTACGAGTATATGGTATGGACTATGCCAACTGCAGCTAACGATACTAATCTCAATGTAATCCTTAACAACGGTACTGCACAGACTGCAGACTTCAAGTTGGGTGTTCTTAACCAGGATTACTATCTATTGCTTAACGGTACTGCACTTAGCGTTATCGAGGATAAGGAGAATCCAGAGCCAGCTGTGCCTGCTACAGCATACAAGGTATATGTACACCAGTACAACAATACTTGGACAAATGTAAATCTTTACTCTTGGGATGCTACAGACACTCAGCATACAGGTGCATGGCCAGGTACAAAGTCAACAGCTACTGAGACTATCAATGGTTATGATTACTTGGTATGGGAGATGCCACTTGCAGCATCAAACATGCAGCTTAATATTATCCTTAACGATGGTTCTGCACAGACTGCAGACTTCGCATTGGGTGTTCTTGACAAGGATTACTACCTATTGCTTAATGGTACTACTCTTAGCTTCGTTGAGGATAAGGAGAATCCAGAGCCAGAGGTTGTTCAGGGTGAGCCACAGCCATCTACATGGGCTTTGGCTGGTGACTTCAACTCTTGGGGTGACTTGGTGATGTACACAACAGATACTGATAACCTATTCGTTGCTAAGGGCGTTGCTATTGGCGCTTATAAGGAGGTTAAGGTTAAGGCTGTTGGTAACTGGAATACAAGCTACGGTGGTGGTATCAACTACCTCAAAACTAACATCTGGACTAAGGTTTATAGCGGTGGTTCTAACCTATCTATTATCAATGCAGGTACATACGATATCTACTTTGACAATGCAAACAAGCGTATCTATGTTATGACAGAGGGTACTGATATTGCTACTGCAACAGAGCAGGCAGCTAATGGTGCAGCGCCAGACCTCTCTGGTGCATCATGGGGCTTGTGTGGTGCTCACAATAACTGGGGTACACCAGATATTAAGCTTGAGTGGGACGGTACTATTGGTTTCTATGTTGCGAAGAATGCTAAGCTTACAGGTGAGTTCAAGGTGCGTGCTAATAACTCATGGGGTGAGGACTATGGTTGCGGTGGCACAATTACTGTTAACGCAACTGCTGGTAAGTCTATGTCAAGAGGTGGTGGTAACTGTAAGGTTGCATCAGGCACATACGATGTTTACTGGGATTTGTCAGGTAAGAAGATCTGGGTTAAGACTCCTGGCTCTGCTGCTCCTACAAAGTAGTAGTAAATACTTCAAATAAAATTCTCTGCTCGGTGCTTAGGCATCGGGCAGAGTTTTTTTTGTTTGTAACTGAAAAGTGAAAACTGAAAGGTGAAAAGTGAGGTGCGCTTCGCGCGAGTTTATAATATGCATCGCAGATACCTTACTTTTCAGTTTTCACCTTTCACTTTGAATACGCGTCGCAGACACCACACTTTTCAGTTTTCAGTTTTCACCTTTCAGTTGAAAACAGAAATGGTTGCCGTTTGTGGCAACCATTTCTATTTTCCATTGTAGCTATTCATCGTGCGGTCGGGGCCGATGGCTGAGAATGCAAGGATTGCATCGCCAAAGAGCTTAAGTCTATCAGGCATCGCCTTGCGCTCATCGTCGCTGAACTCGCCTAATACATAGTCCACCTGGCGGCCCTTAGGGAAGTCACCGCCTACGCCGAAGCGCATGCGGGCATACTGGTTATCGCCAAGGCACTCGGTGATGTTCTTGAGGCCGTTGTGTCCACCCTCAGAGCCATTCTTACGCATACGGAAAGTGCCGAATGGTAGGGCGATATCGTCGGAGATGATAAGCAAGTTCTCGCGTGGTATGCGCTCCTGATCCATCCAGTATCTCACAGCCTTGCCCGAGAGGTTCATATATGTCGATGGTTTCAAAAGTAGTATTGTGCGACCCTTATGCTTCAGGGTGGCCATATCTCCATAACGCACCGTCGTAAAAGAGATATTGGATGCCTCAGCTAAGGCATCCAATACTTTGAAACCAATGTTGTGGCGAGTCTCGGCATACTCAGAGCCGATGTTACCCAACCCTACAACAAGATATTTCATCCTTACAAGGTTTTATCCTATGCAACGATTATCTCTGAGCAGCACCGCGTGAAGCACGAGTTACACGAACAGCACAAACAGCAGTAGTTGCAGGAGTTACGAATGTAAGGTTCTCCTCCTTAAGATCGCCAACGAAGATAGTCTGACCAACCTTCAATGGAGTAACATCAACAACGATCTCATCTGGAATAAACTCTGCCAAAGCCTTAACAGTAAGCTTACGAGCTGAAAGAGCCAACTTACCACCGACCTTAACACCCTCAGCGTTACCTGTAAGGCGTACTGGTACGCTAACTGCAACTGGCTTACCCTCCTGAACACGGTAGAAATCTACGTGAAGAACCTGCTCGCGTACTGGGTGGAACTGAACCTCGCGCATAACTGCCTTCTCGATAGTGCCATCGATGTTAAGCTCAACGATGTATGAGTTAGGAGTGTAGATAAGCTGACCGAGCTCCTTAGCATCAATGAAAAATGCCTTCTCCTCACCGCCACCGTAAACGATGCAAGGTACCTGACCCTCGCGACGAGCTGCCTTAGCGAACTTCTTACCGAAGTCGTTACGCGCAGTACCGTTAATCTGAATTGTCTTCATAATTGTTTAATACTTAATAGTTTAACTTCAGCACCACTCAATCATGATCAAATGTCATGACCCCATAAGTGCCTGCTTGGGACCGCAAAGGTAGTAAAATTTTCTCAATCTCAAACAATTACGCATGTTTTTAGTTGCAAAATCCACGCGTTGGATATATATTTGCGTAGGAAATTTTAAGAACATTCGAATATGAAAAGATTAGTTACCCTCTTTACGGCTATTGTAGCGTTGTTGGTTTCGTCATGTGTCGACAATGAGCCTACAACTACGCCAACACCTAATGATCCCTCTGCTGAAGCATCAGCATTTGAGGTTGTTATAGATGAGATTACCCGCTCTACAGTGACACTCTCGGTGACACCTAAGGAGCTTGATATGGAGTATCTATGTCTAATTTACGAGAAGGAGTTTGTTGAGGAGTTTACGCGCGAGGAGTTCTTGGTAAGCTCTATATATCAGGAGCTTGAGGGCGAGGCCTATGATAAGGGTAAGACATTTTTGGAGTATATGCCTACTATCGTGGAGCGTGGTGCTATGGAGAGCGTCCGTTACTCTGGTCTAAAGCTTGGTGCAGAGTATTATGTACTGCTCTTTGGTGTTGATGCCGCAAACGACTACACTCAGCTTACCAAGCTTGTAAAGGTGTCATTTAAGACCTTAATGGTGGAGAATAGCGGTGTTAGCTTCGATGTGAAGTGTTCGGTGGTAAACAACAGCGTTATATTTGATGTTACACCTTCAGAGAATGATACCTATTGGTATATCTGCACGCTCCCTAAGTCGCAGTACAACTACTATGTGGTGGACGAGAATGGCTATAAAATGTCAGAGAGCTACTTCTTTGAGTACTTCTTCCAGCAGGATATTAACGCCTATCTCGGCGCTGGCTACAGCGAGGCACAGGTTATCGAGGCTCTTATGCATAAGGGACACCAGCAGCTCGAGGCAAAGGGTCTACAGGAGAATACCGAGTACTACTACCTCATCGCTGGCCTTATTCTCGATAGCGAGGGTATTGTTATCAATACAGATATAACTAAGGGTAGCTATATCACAGGTAATGCCGAGAAGGTGAAGATGTCGTTTGAGATTGAGGTGTGGGATATCGGTCAGATGTCTGTAAATTTGCGTATCACGCCATCGAATAACAACGAGCAGTACTGTGCGTTGGTGCAGCCATGGGATGGCGTGACCACTGCCGATGACCTCATGCACCAGATTGTTGATCAGTGGGGCGGCTGGATGTCTATTATGGCTAATGACCGCGGTGTTGTAGAGCATACGGGTAGCGGTGCTCTTAAGCTCCCAGCAGCCGATACTGACTACTATGTTATCGCCTTTGGCTATAGTGGCGGTATCACCACAGATGCCTATATGAAGACCTTCCGCACACTACCTGGTGGCTCTGTTGAGGAGGTGGAGTTCACAATATCTACTTCGAATATCTCGCCTTATGGCTTTAATATGGGTATCAAATCTTCTGACCAGACAATATACTATATACCTGGCGGCTGTGTCAAGGAGCAGTATAACGAGGAGGAGTTTATAAAGGCAGAGGAGGAGGCTTTTGACTACCTATATAGCGCCTCTAAGGAGTTCAACCCATCTATCACCGTAGCTGAGATATTGGATACATACTACTACAATGGCAATGCGTCGGTTAAGGTTAGCGGCTTGACCCCAGAGACAGAGATTATGGCTTATATCTACGCTCTTGATGTGCATACGGGCCATGTGGTGAAGAGCTTTACCTTCGATGCGGTGGCTAAGACCGATGTGCTTGGCACTATTACCCCAACCGTAGAGTTGGTGGGTTACTACTCTGGTGATGATGAGGCAGGAACAATATTTAAGGATGCTGCAGCCACACGCGGCAGGGTTATTACCGTGGTTAAGTACAACGATATTGAGGATGCTCGTTCACTCTTTGCTGCTATGGTTGAGGGTGATTGCTCAAATGCGTTTAACTATTCGGATGCAGAAATATGGGCATTGGCTGATGGCTACTGGTCAAAATGCCCAGTCAACCAGCCATACACCTACTACCTTGTAGATTGGAATGTCGAGCAGACTGCGCTAAGTTATGCTGTGGATAATGATGGTAAGGTGGGTGCTTTGGGTCGTCTCTACACTATGCCTACGGCAGATAATAAGTCGGATATCGAGGAGCTCCGCGCCCTTGTGAATGAGCAGAATGCCGCAAAGAGTAGCTTTGTGCTACCTGCATCGTTGGTGATTGATAAGGAGAACACCGCACAATCACGAGCAACAATCACGGCCCTCTAATACGGAACAAAGAGAGTTTATAAACTCAAAGGAGAGGTGTCTGCGACGCATGTTTATAACTGCGTGCAGACGCCTCACTTTTTATTATAATGACCACATTCTTAAAATGCATAATTATGTAATCAAGAGGAATGATTTTGCTGAATAGTTTTAGTGTGTAGATAAGACCGTGCTACATATATATAATATAGTATTGGGTGAATGGTTGCTCAAAAGCGAGGAAAATAACCTATTTGTGAAAAATATTCGTTATTTATTTTGAAGTTCGGAAAAAAGTGCTTAACTTTATAATCCGCAAAGGCACTTAAGGCTCATGTGACGCTGCATAACATGCCGCAATCTAAGACTTAAGTCCCGGAGAATAACCTAAAAACTAAAACTAATATACTATGAAAAACTATTCAGCAAAAGAGATTAAGAACATCGTTCTTATTGGTGCGCCTGGCGCCGGTAAAACTACCCTTGCAGAGGCAATGGCTTTCGAGGGTAAAGTGATTGACCGCAGGGGTAGTGTCGAGAATAATAACACAATCTCAGATAATACTGATATCGAGCACGAATATAAGCGTTCGATCTATTCAACAACCCTCTTTACTGAGTTTATGGACCGTAAGCTCAACATCATCGACTGCCCAGGTTCTGATGACTTCTGTGGCTCGTTGTTCTCAGCGTTTAAGGTTGGTGATATCGGTGTTATGGTTCTTAATGCACAGAATGGCTGGGAGGTAGGCTCTGAGCTTCAGTCTCGCTATGCTCGTATCCTCAACAAGCCACTTATTGGTGTTGTTAACCAGCTTGATGGTGACAAGGCTAACTTCGACGCTACTATTGAGGGCGTGCGTGCTAACTCATCTGTTAAGCCTGTTATCGTGCAGTATCCTGTTAACCAGGGCGCAGGTTTCGATTCATTCATCGATGTATTGATGATGAAGCTATACAAGTTCGTGGATGAGAATGGTAAACGTGAGGAGTATCCTATTCCAGAGAGTGAGATGGAGCGTGCTCAGGCTCTCAACCAGGAGCTTGCTGAGGCTGCTGCAGTATATGATGACGCTCTTATGGAGCTCTACTTCGAGAAGGGTTCTCTTACACAGGATGATATCCGTGCAGGTTTGAAGCTCGGTGTTTCTAAGCGTGACATTATGCCTATCTTCTGTGCTTCAGGTAAGCGCGATATCGGTACTAAGCGTCTTATGGAGTTCATCATCAATGTAGGTCCAGGCCCATTGAAGGCACCTGCATTCCTCTCAACTGAGGGTGAGGAGATCTTGGCTAACGAGGAGGAGCCAGTAGTAGCATTCGTATTTAAGAGCCAGATTGAGCAGCATATCGGTGAGATTACCTACTTCCGCGTAGTTCGTGGTAAGGTAACTGAGGGTATGGAGCTTGTAAACTCTCGTACAGGTAACAAGGAGAAGCTATCTCAGTTGTTTGCTGTTGCAGGTAAGAACCGTGTTAAGGTTGCTGAGCTTTCAGCAGGTGATATCGGTTGCACTGTGAAGCTTAAGGGTACACGCACTAACGATACTCTTGCAGCTCCTGCAGCTCCTATCGCTGTTGAGCCTATCGTATTCCCAGAGCCTCGCTACCGCGCAGCTGTTAAGGCTAAGGATCAGAGCGACGAGGAGAAGCTCGGTAAGCTTTTGAATGACGCTAAGTATGAGGACCCAACAATCCTTGTTGACTACTCTAAGGAGCTTAAGCAGACCATTATCCAGGGTCAGGGTGAGCATCACCTCAACATCCTTAAGCAGCGTCTATCTACAGAGAACAAGATGGAGATTGAGTACTTCGCTCCAAAGATTTCATATCGTGAGACCATCACGAAGGTAGCTCAGGCAGACTATCGTCATAAGAAGCAGTCTGGTGGTTCAGGTCAGTTCGGTGAGGTTCACATGGTTATCGAGCCTTACTACGAGGGTATGCCAGAGCCTACTAAGTATAAGGTTAACGGCCAGGAGATCGCTGTTAGCGTTAAGGGTAAGGAGGAGTATGACCTTCCATGGGGTGGTAAGCTTCAGTACTACAACTCTATCGTTGGTGGTGCTATCGATGCTCGCTTCATGCCAGCTATCTTGAAGGGTATCATGGAGAAGATGGATGAGGGTCCACTTACAGGTTCTTATGCTCGCGACATCCGCGTTGTTATCTACTACGGTAAGATGCACCCAGTAGATTCAAACGAGCTTTCATTTAAGCTTGCAGGCCGTAATGCCTTCAAGGAGGCGTTCCGTAACGCAGGTCCAAAGATTATGGAGCCTATCTACAATGTTGAGGTATTGACACCAAGCGAGTATATGGGTGCTGTGATGAGTGACCTCCAGAACCGTCGCGCGATGATTATGGGTATGGAGTCAGATAAGGGCTTCGACCGTCTCAACGCTCGCGTACCTCTTGCAGAGCTTTACCGTTACTCAACATCATTGTCATCACTCACATCAGGTGCTGCTACATACACAATGCAGTTCGCATCATACGAGCAGGTGCCAGCAGATGTTCAGGATAAGCTTCTTAAGGCTTACACTGATACCGACGAAGAGTAATTTCTTTGTCGCGATAAGGCGGACATCTACTGCCGCTAACAATAATTCCCGACAATGGGTAGTACTTAGCGTACGGCCCATTGTCGGGATTTTTGCCGAGCGTTGTATCTGCCGCCTTCTCCCAACAAAATTTGTTTCTATAAACTGCAATATGCGGCACATCCAAAAAGCTAGAAGCTGTCTAACAAGGCTTCTTTGGCGTTGCACTTGCTCTCAAAATGCTCATTTACGCTTAGTAAACTCCGCTTTTTCGAGCTTCGTGCGCCTAAAATTAGCTCTTGTTATACAACTTCATAAGAAAAAAGTGATTGTCCATTAACTTGTTGGACAGTCACTCTCTTTTGCGATGCACCACATCTCACGGCTTCTGACAAGAAATAATTTCTCGCGATATTTTCAGTTCTCACTTTAATTTGCATCCTTGATAATTATTTCGTAATTTTGTGTAACCTGTAGCGAAAAGATATTGATGCAATGACAATAGAGGATTTAGCTATAACATTTGTGCATGGGTTGGGTGCGCGTGGTGCTGCGCATCTTATAGAGCATTATGGTAGTGCGGAGGCGGTGTATGAGGCTTCGTGCAGTGACCTCAATAAAGATTTAACCTGCGGATTTTTTTGCATATAGAAAATAATTCTCTATCTTTGTATTGTCGAGGGTATGCTCTCGGAAGACATATTATTTTATTAGTGAAAGTGTTTCGCTATTAAATTATAACGACCATCTCCACACTTTCTGTTTATTATAAACTACCGTATAGGGGGTGCTACGGTGAAGATAAATTTTGCTGGTCATGAAGAAACTTTTACTATTAGCTGTATTAGCGTTGTCTATTACATCTTGTGGTGTTTTGATGAACACATCAACCAATCGTGATTTTACTGTGAATACACCTTATGCGGTTCCTGTTATAGTAGACTTAGATATCTCAGAAAATAAGATTATGCATACTTATGTTCCACCAAGGAGTGTAAGAAATGCAGGTGCAAAAAACACAGTTAATACAGCCATTAGAGAAGCTCTGTTTGCAAATGGTGATGCAGATGTATTGGTTGGCCCAGAGACACAGATAAAATACAATTTTATTGGTCAAATTACATCAGTTGTGGTTACGGGTTATCCTGCAAAGTACAAGAACTTTAGAAATCTAAGTGAAAAGGAGTGGTATGATAATCCATATTTTCAAGATCGAACAACTCATTCAAAGAAAGTGATTAATAATAGGTAAAGTTATGAGAAAGTTCTTATTGACTATTCTATTATCTTGTGTTTTTGTCTCTACATTTGGACAGAGTGGTAGGTTGATATACGGATGTGTCTATGGAGAAGGTAAGCAACCATTAAGTGGGGCTCGTATTTCAACGGTATACGGAGACCTTCTTTGTGTTACTGATGAGTTTGGAAAATTCCAAATACATAGTCAATCATATGTTGATAAGATTGTAGTCTCTTATGATGAGTATCTCCCTAAGCAGATTAAGTTGGATGGCTCATATAGGGTGATTAGGTTAATGAAGGCTGTGGTGCTAGATAATAGAACAGTTATTCATGCGATTAAACCTGATATCTTTCCGCATCTCTCGCTTGAATATACTATTGGTGTTAAGCCAATTGATAGATTTGAAGTAGGAGTTGGTGTTGGCCTTGGTTGGGATTGGTATGGAAATATGGATTGTCTTATGCCAATTTATTTGCATTCAAAATATTATATCACAGAGAAAAGGGTAAGCCCATTTGTTTTAGCATCATATGGTTCATATTTAGCATTGGATTCAATGAAATGGTTCCCTCTTGCTGAGTTGGGCGTTGGTGTGGACTACAAAATAAATAGTAAAAATAGTATATTTGTAAGTGCTACAGCAAAAATAGCTCCATATTATGAGTGGCATTATTATGAAAATGTTGATACAGTAGTCTTATGTAATATCCAGGTGGGTTTTACATTCTAAGTGATTATTCTGTTTGTATGTGTAAATTGTGGCGTGGGTATCAATGTACTCACGCCTTTTCTATGTAGTATGAAATAGAATGTCGGGTGATGCTATAACTCGTTGCTTGTAGGATGATTTACATGGTCTTATCTATTGTTATTTGAAAATATTTCATACCTTTGTATTAGTGAAAATATGTGGTAGGGTATGACAATTGAGGACTTGGCTTTAATATTTGTGAGTGGGCTTGGTGCGCGTGGTGCTGCGCATCTTATAGAGCATTATGGTAGTGCGGAGGCGGTGTATGAGGCTTCGTGCAGTGACCTTATTGCCTCTGTGGGTCTACGCAAAGATATTGCCGAGAATATAACAAAAGGCGAGGGTATAAAGCAGGCGCTCAAGGAGGTGGAGTATTGTCGCAAGAATGGCATAAGCATGGTTGCAGCAACAGATGAAGAGTATCCTCTTCTATTGAAACATACGCCTGATAGACCGCATGTGCTCTTTGTTCAAGGAGATATTGATGCCCTCTCCAGGCCGACGCTCTCGATGGTGGGAACACGCGAGATGTCGCCCTCGGGGCAGTATGCTACCAATAAGCTTGTTGAGGGACTTGCTGCGGAGGTTGAAGATTTTACCTTGGTAAGCGGCATTGCCTATGGTATTGATGCTGCGTGTCATCGTGCAGCCTTGGCGAATAGGGTGCCAAGCGTTGCGGTCTTGGCAAATGCTCTGCCAGAGATAAACCCTACGCCACATCGTCAACTTGCCGAAGATATACTTCGTAATGGCGGAGCTTTAGTCTCGGAGCTTACATCGCAGAGCCGACAGAATGGAAAGCTTTTTATTGCCCGCAATCGCATTATTGCAGGTCTAAGCATGGGTGTTGTGATTGTTGAGTCCCCAGCATCGGGAGGTGCACTATCTACAGCAAACATTGCAGATAGCTATGGTAGGGTTGTTATGGCTGTGCCTGGGCGTATCAGCGATGCTTCATCGTTTGGTGCCAACAATCTTATTCGTTCGGGGCTTGCCCGCATGGTGCTTACATCGCGCGATATTATAGATGATATGGATTGGGAGGGCTATTGTCGCTCCAACACTACAAAGGGTGTGAGTCAGAATCTATCTCCCGACCTTACGCCGCAGGAGTTATCCGTTATGGAGCTCTTCAATAATGTGGCTAAACCCGATATGCAGCAGTTATTGAATGGCTCTGGCTTGACGGTTGGAGAGTTGATGATGGTGCTTATGAACCTCGAAATAAAGGGGCTTATTCGTACACTCCCAGGACAGATGTACGAGAGGATATAATTTCGAAGGTTTTATAGGGATGTTCTATAAATTAGTAAATTAAGTTTAACAATAGGTAGTTTTATTTTATATTTCGGTTGCTTTTGTGTCTATTTCGGCATCTATCTTATCTTTCCTCGGTTGCTATGCCCGCATAGCGCCCTCGAAAAAGATAA
>JAFYRL010000059.1 GCA_017546975.1 Alistipes sp. | reverse complement strand
GGGAGTTGACGGATTCGAACCGCCGACCCTCTGCTTGTAAGGCAGATGCTCTGAACCAGCTGAGCTAAACTCCCGTTTGTTAAGGCTTGGGACTGCAAAGGTAATCATTATTTTTTAATCTGCAAACTTTTCGACAAGTTTTTTAAGAGTCTCGACATCTTTTCAGAAGCTCGACCGCATCGTCTGCTTATCGTAGTAACTATTTCCTTCTCCAACTACTGGTCGTTACCACTGCAGATTCGTTTGCCACCTTTTGTGCAACCCATGCACTTAGCGCCTGAACAAGGACTTGAACCTAGGACCCCATGATTAACAGTCATGTGCTCTAACCGACTGAGCTATTCAGGCTTGTTTTAAAGAACCGTTATCTTTCGATTGCGGTGCAAAGGTAGGCATTATTTTTTATTCTGCAAATTTTTTCACAACTTTTTTTCGAAAAAATGCACTTTTTCTTAAAAAAACGCGTTTTTTCTATAAAAACCGTCCTTTTTAACCCCAAAACAGGGGAAAATACAAGTTTGAAATATTACAAAAAAGAAGTATCTTTGTCATATGAAACAGCACAAATTTACATACCTCATCATCATTTTGATGCTATTTTCTGTAGTAACGCATGCTCAAGAGCCACAAAGTATGCTAAAATTTCAGAGCATGGTCCACAATTTTGGGCATATAAAGGAGGATGGAGGTGAGCAGTTATGTAGATTTTTTGCAATAAACGAAGGAAATAACAGCATCGAGGTTACAAAAATTGAGACCTCATGTGGCTGCACATCGGCACAATATACCAAGGGAGAGATAGCTCCGAACGAAAAATTTGAGGTCACAGTACGCTTCAATCCCTTCAACAGACCTGGCCGCATTGACAAACATATATATATAATTGTATCGGACTCTGAGGCACCGATACGCCTAACCATTGAGGGTTTTGTTCAGGAGAGGGAGCGCACAATAGATGAGCTCTACCCTTTTGATATGGGTGGGGGCCTACGCCTAAGAAGCAATTACCACGCCTTTGGTTACATAGAGCATGGCTCAACCATGGAGGAGCATATCGGCTATGTCAATACCTCATTAGAGCCGATAATGATAGATATAGAGTACACAACACAATCTGGGCATCTTAGCGTCAGCCACCCCAGTATGATACCCGCAGGGGCAACGGGCGACATCACGCTACGCTACTCTATAGCTGAGGGGAGCGATGTATATGGCACTATCAGCGACATATTATATATAATAGTAGAGGGCAAGCATGCGCGCTACACGCTTGGTAGTGAAGCTATCATCACCGACAATTTCAGCATGGTGGATGATATTTCTGCTCCGCATGCTGATATTTCGAAAAAAATCATTAAATTTGGGGAGATAAATTGCGCTAATATGGTTTTAGAGGAGGTTGTTGCTGTGACCAACACAGGAGCATCGCCCCTTGAAGTGCGCTCTATAGAGTCATCTTCACTGGCAGTGGAGGGTATTATTGACGCTATGAGCATAGCACCTAACCAAACCATAGAGCTAAGGGTAAGGCTCAATACAGAAGATATAGAGCTTACGGAGGGGGTATTTACTGCGCGCTTGCGTATTATCACCAACGACCCGACAAGACCGATGCAGACTATTAAAGTAAACGCGATAATTGATTGATACCTAATAAAACTAAAAAGATGTTTAAGATTGTTGAAAAACGCCAGCTCGCAGAGAATATCTTCCTTATGAGGATTGCTGCCGAGCGCGTGGCACGCGCTGCCCTACCTGGACAGTTTGTTATTGTGCGTGCTACTGAGAATGGCGAGCGTATTCCGCTCACCATTGCCGACTATGACACAGAGGCAGGTACGGTAACTATCGTAACCCAGACCATAGGTATGTCCACACGCAAGATATGTGCCCTTAACGAGGGAGACTCTTTGGTGGACTTTGCAGGTCCTCTTGGCCGTCCATCAGAGTTTGTACACATGCCTCTTGAGGAGCTTCGCAAGCGCAAGTACCTCTTTGTTGCAGGAGGTGTTGGTACAGCGCCTGTATATCCACAGGTTAAGTGGTTGCATGAGCATGGTGTTGAGTGCGATGTTATCATCGGTGCTAAGAGCAAGAATATGCTTATCTACACCGAGGAGATGGCTAAGGTTGCGAATGTACACATCGCTACGGATGATGGTACTGAGGGCTTCAAGGGTATGGTTACAGGCCTTATGAAGGAGCTTGTAGAGGTTGAGGGTCGCAAATATGACGAGTGCGTATGTATCGGTCCTATGATTATGATGAAGTTTGTATGCCTCACTACAAAGCCTTGGGCGTTGCAGACCACCGTATCACTCAACGCATTGATGGTTGATGGTACAGGTATGTGCGGTGCTTGCCGAGTATCTGTAGGTGGCAAGACACTATTTACCTGCGTTGATGGTCCTGAGTTCGATGGTCACTTGGTAGACTTCGATGAGGCAATACGCCGTCAGGGCATGTACCGCAACCAGGAGAGAGCAGCTGCAGAGAATCACGAACATAAATGTAAATGCTATGGCGAATAAGATACCACGCGTTGCTGTACGCGAACAAGACCCTAAGGTGCGTGCTACCAACTTTGAGGAGGTATGCTACGGCTATAACCAGGAGGAGGCTCTTTTGGAGGCTTCACGCTGCTTAAACTGCAAGAATCCTCGTTGCGTGGCAGCATGTCCTGTAAATATCAATATCCCAACCTTTATCCACCACCTCAGTGAGGGCGATATCCGCGCTGCTGCGGACACTATCCATGTGGATAGCTCGTTGCCATCAATCTGCGGTCGTGTATGTCCTCAGGAGTCACAGTGCGAGGGCTCATGCGTTCTTGGCATCAAGGGCGAGGCAGTGGCTATCGGTAAGTTGGAGCGCTTCGTTGGCGACTGGTCATTGGAGCATAGCGACGAGGTTGAGGCTGCAACTATCGAGCCTAACGGTCACCGCGTGGCTGTTGTAGGTAGTGGTCCTGCAGGCTTGGCTTGTGCTAGCGACTTGGCAAAGCTCGGCTATAAGGTAGATGTATTCGAGGCTCTACACCGCCTCGGTGGCGTATTGTCATACGGTATTCCTGAGTTCCGCTTGCCTAAGGATAGAGTCGTTGCTCGCGAGATTAACGAGGTTAAGAAGCTCGGCGTTAAGTTCGAGACAGATGTTATCATCGGCCGTACTATGACTATCGATGCCTTGCTCGACCAGGAGGGCTACG
>JAFYRL010000058.1 GCA_017546975.1 Alistipes sp. | reverse complement strand
TTATCGCGAGAAATTAATTTCTTGTCAGAAGGGGTCATATTTGGCCTCGATAAAGAGAAAGCCCGGATGGGACATACTTGACGTATTTCCCATTCGGGCTTTAGATTGAGAGGTCGAAGATGACCCCTTATCACAAGAAATTATGCGTTAGTAACGCGCTCAAGCCACTTAACCATACCGAGCATAATACCCATAGAGATAAGGCAGAATGCTGCGAATACAGCCCAGCACATCCACTGCTCTGGGAATGTGTTAAGCATAGTTACACCGATAGCGATGAAGAGGTTACCGATAGCAGTTGCTGTCAACCACAAACCCTGGCAGATACCCTGCAAGTGGCGAGGTGCAATCTTAGATACGAACGAAAGACCAAGTGGAGAGATAAACAACTCAGCTACAGTCAAGAAGAAGTATGTAAGGATAAGCACCATAGGGCTGGTCTTCATAGCAATCTTAACAGCGTCGCTTAGGCTCTTGAACTCCTCACCTGATGGGTAGTTGTTAGCGATAGCAATACCTGCAAGGAAGATATAAGCCACTGCAGCAAGGAACATACCGATAACAATCTTTCGTGGTGTTGATACCTCCTTACCCTTACGTGCCAAAGCAGCGAAAGTGTACATAATGATTGGGGTAAGCAAAATCACGAATAGAGGGTTGATACACTGCCAGATCTCTGGTGGAATTGCGTTGGTATTAACGAAATCGCGAGCAAATACTGAGAGCGACTGACCATTCTGGTGGAATGAGAACCAGAAGAATACTGCAACACCAAGAACTGCGAACAACGCATATAGACGCTGCTTAATCTCCTTTGCATCAGCCTGCTTCTCCTGCTCAGAGTACTCTGCAGCAGCAGCCTTCTCCTTCTTAGCTGGGTTTGGCAAGTTCTTCTTGATGCAGATGAAGATAATCAACGATGTAAGCATTGCAACAACAGATGCGATGAACGAGAAGTGAACACCTGTGTTGAAGATATTAAGGTAGCTATCGCAGAATGCACCATCTACAACACCTGTATAACCAACCTCAGCTGCAAGGTTTGTAAGGTTCTCCATATCTGTAGCTGCCATATTCTCTGAACCGTTAAGGTACATATGGCAAAGACGTGGAAGGTCTGCGTTGTAAGCAAGAGCGTGCATCTTCAACCATGCGCTACGAAGCAATGGTGCAACGAATGGAGCGATTACACCACCAATGTTGATAAATACGTAGAAGATCTGGAAACCAGTATCACGCTTAGACTTAGCCTCAGCAAGAGCCTCAGGGCCACGCTTTGCAGCCTCAGCCTCGAAGTTATCGTACATCTGACCAACGATAGCCTGCAAGTTACCCTTGAACAAACCGTTACCAAATGCGATGATAAACAATGCTACGCATGTGAATACCAATACCCATGAGAAGCCTGATGCCTCAGCGAATACAGGTACAGACAACATACCGTAACCCAAAGCCATAACTACAAGACCAGCGATGATAGTACCCTTGAAGTTCTGTGAACGGTCAGCGATAATACCACCTGGAAGGCTAAGCACGTAGATCAAGAAATAGAAAACAGCGTAAATCCAACCCGCTGCAGCATCGCTGATACCGAACTTAGAGCAGATGAACAACAAAAGAACAGCGTTCATAATGTAGTAACCGAAACGCTCACCCATGTTACTCAAAGCAGCAGCAATAAGTCCCTTAGGATGCTCCATCTTCGCCTTTCTGATGTAGAATACCAAGAATGGAATTACTACAATCAAAATAGCAAACAAAATCATCATAGGACGATTTGTCTCCCAAAGATTTGCAATAAACGACATAAAAAATAATTTAAGTTAGTTAAAAAATATGTTCCAACTCCATTATATATTACATATCAATCGCACCAACAACCTCCAACATCACAAATTACTTTTGCCCCTCTGTTGTTAGTTAATTAACACATAATATAGGGCAAAGATACAAAGATTTTTCATATCTTTGCTAAAAATAATCTAAAATTGTATGAAAGAGCTAAAACATACACTCCCGATTATCGAGAATGATGAGTGGTTAAAACCTGTAGAAGAGGAGATTAACCGTCGACACGATATGTATATGGCACGTCTTGAGGACATCGAAAAGAGTGCTGGTTCGATTGTAAATTATGCCAATGGTCATCACTACTACGGTTGGCAGTATGACTCAGATATGCAAGGTTGGTGGTTTAGAGAGTGGTTGCCTGAAGCTAAGGATGTCTACATCTTCGGAGATTTCAACCACTGGCAACGCACCGAGCTACGCTTACAGCGCAACCGCGAGGGTGTATGGAGTATATTCCTACCAGATGCTATGTATGCCGAGAGACTTACCGATGGCTCGCTATATAAAATCCATGTTCACGGCCACAACGGCTGGAACGACCGTATCCCCGCATATGCAAAGCGCGTAGTACAGGACGATGCTACAAAGAACTTCACAGCGCAGTTCGTCGTAGAGAAGCCATACAACTGGAAGCACGACAACTTCACTGCACCAAAACTCGGCGAGCTTGTAATCTACGAGGCACACGTAGGTATGGCACAGGAGCGCGAGGGCGTAGGCACATACGTAGAGTTCCGCGACCTTATCCTGCCACGCATCAAGGAGGCGGGATATAATGCCGTGCAGCTTATGGCGATTGCCGAGCACCCATACTACGGCTCGTTTGGCTACCACGTGGCAAACTTCTTCGCGCCATCATCACGCTTTGGTACTCCTGAGGAGCTACGCTCACTCGTTGACCGCGCGCATGAGTTGGGCATTGCTGTGATTATGGATCTTGTTCACGCTCACTATGTTAAGAACTTCGCCGAGGGCATCAACGAGCTTGACGGCTCAAATCACCACTACTCTAAGCCTGGCGAGGCGGGCTACCAGAAGTATTGGGACTCGATGATCTTCGACTATGGCAAGCGCGAGGTGGAGCACTTCCTACTCTCGAATGTTAAGTATTGGTTGGAGGAGTACCACTTCGATGGCTATCGCTTCGATGGCGTAACCTCGATGCTATACCACCACCGCGGATATGTGGAGTTCGACTGTCGCGAGCGATTCTTCGACGAGGGCGTTGACCGCGATGCTATCGTCTACCTCACTCTTGCAAACAAGCTTATACACGACCTACGCCCCGATGCTATCACCATTGCTGAGGATGTTAGTGGTATGCCAGGCTCGTGCATTAAGCCTGAGGATGGAGGTATGGGCTTCGACTACCGTTTGGGTATGGCGATACCAGACTATTGGATTAAGCTCCTTAAGGAGCAGGCTGACGAGGATTGGAATATCTGGGATATGTGGACTCAGATGACAAACCGCCTGACTTCTGTTCGCACCGTGGCATACGCCGAGAGCCACGACCAGGCTTTGGTGGGCGATAAGACCATCGCCTTCCGCCTTATGGACAAGGAGATGTACTTTGCTATGGATCGTGCCTCGGAGAATCTTGTCATTGACCGCGGTATGGCTCTTCATAAGCTTATCCGCCTGATGACCATCTCTACAGGTGGCGAGGCATACCT
>JAFYRL010000057.1 GCA_017546975.1 Alistipes sp. | reverse complement strand
GCAGTGTACGCTGACCCTCCTCCTCTGGATTATATACAGCAATGGAGTGGCCACCGAAGTTCTTAACCAATCGCATACAAGGGATATCTGTGGTACCATCACCAAAGTATATCATACGCGAAAATGGCACCGGACGCTTTGACTCCTCCATAAAACGGTTGACATCCTTAGTGTCGAATACTGACTCTACGCCCTTGTTAATCTTGAAGATAAACTGCGTCTTATTGGTATAGTTTACCGCCACAGCAGGCCAATAGGCGATGCCGTCAACATTATATAGGAACGAGCAGGCATAAATATTCTTAAACTCATGGGCGATAGCCGTACCCTCGATAATCTCCTTCAATCCCGAAGAATTAACATAGTGCAAGATGTTTATTCCTCGCTCGGCACCATACTCATTTATACGCTTAAACCACTCTACGACACCCTTATAGAACTGCACATTACGACCCGACTCACGGAAGGCTTCTCGTCTAAGTGACAAGCCCTTAGATTGCGCAGCTTGGAGCATACGCGCCATATAGGTTAGCACCTGATCAGCATCCTGCTCCTCAGCAAGCGTATTGGCCTCATGCCAAAACTCCATATTACTCTTACCCACGGCTGGAATAAAGTCATACTCCTGCATATTTCCAGGGGCAAGTGTGCCGTCAAAATCGTAGATTAGCGCTACGGTAATACTCTCTTTCATTCTTTTTTTAGTTGTTAGTGGTGCTAAATTACAAAAAAAATCACTATTTTTGTAAAAATTATAACAAAAAATATAAAACATTAGAGATATGGAGTTTAAGGATGTAGTAAAAAAGCGCCGTTCGACACGCCGTTACACAGGTAAGCCCGTTGAAAAAGAGAAGCTCCTCGCAGCTATGGAGCTCGCTCTTCTCGCGCCATCATCAAAGAATACACGCTCAACACGCCTTATGGGCGTAACAAACCTCGACAAGGTACACGCCTTGGGTCGCCTACGCGACTGGGGTGCGTCACTCTTGGAGGAGGCAGGTGCTGCCATTGTTATCCTTGGTGATACAGAGGCGAGTCCTATGTGGCAGATAAACGCTGCACTTATGGCAAATACACTGCAACTTGCCCTTGTGGATCAGGGTCTGGCATCATGCTGGGTGCATGTTGGTGAGTACCTAACACTTCAGGATGACCCTGAAAGTCAGCGCAGTGAGGATTATGTTAAGGAGATTCTTCCAGAGATACCTGAGGGCTACAGAGTGCTAGCGGTAATATCTATAGGCTATGCCGACTATACACCAAAGCCACTACCTGAGTATGAGGGTCCTGAGCGAATACTATTCGTGGAGTAAACCTGTATAGATTATCACCGAAAAGATATATTTACTTCTACGATGAAGGGCAACTAAGCGATATTTTAGTTGCCCTTCATCTATTTTATCCTTGTCGCTGCAATAATCTTAGATTATTGTGCGTTTTTAACGAGAAATAATGTATCTTTGCAAGTTGATTATGCAGAAAGTAGTAAAAATATTCACGCTAACCCTTAGCTTAGTAGTTGCCGCTTGTAACAGTGTATCGTTTCAGAGCGGCGAGGATGACACATCTAACATCGTAGCTGTGGTAGATGACCACACGCTACTACGCTCAGATATTGCAACGATAATGCCCAAGGAGCTATCTGAGGCAGATAGCACGACATTCGTAAAGATGTATATAGAGAATTGGGTATTGAATCAGCTTAAGATAGGCCGCGCTAAGGAGGTGCTATCATCAAACCAGGCAAACATCGAGCGCCTTGTTGAGGATTATCGTCAGTCCCTAATTATTCGTCAGCTCGACCAATACTACATCGACAACGCCATAGATTTGGAGATTACCGATAAGCAGCTTACAACCTACTATCGCGCCAATACTGCAGCCTTCAAACTCGACCACGACAAGGTTCGAGGCGTTGTTGTTAAGGTTCCATCCAACTTCCGCAACACCACAACACTCACAACAGCGCTGAAGGGTGTGGCCAAGAGGGGCGATGTTGAGGAGGTGAGAGCTATATGTGAGAAGCACAACCTACAACTAACAGACCTTACACCGCAGTGGGTATCCTACTCAGATTTCTTGAGCAACCTACCTACAGAGCGTTCGAGCAGCTATACACAGCTACTAAACAACAGCGGAGTGCAGAAGATGACTTCAGGTAATAACATCTTCCACTTCATCATCATTGATGTGGCACGCAAGGGTGATGTTGCCCCATTGGAGTGTGTTAAGGAGGATATACGCCGCAGATTATATACCGAGCGTCGTGCCAACATCGTGGGAAAGTATGAGGCAGAGCTTAAGCGCGAGGCTATCGAGAGCGGCCGTATGATGCTTGCCGACACGGTGTTGCTTAAGTCTATGAGTTATACCCCTGAGATCATTGAAGAGCCCGACACAACATATATCGAGGTACAGGAGCTTATTGAGGAGGATATTCCGAGTGTTGAGATTGATAACTAAGAAATAATAGATAGAGAGATAATGAGAAAGATTTTATACACGATAGCCGTTATCGCAGCTTTTAGCTTAATGGCGAATGATTGTGCAGCACAGCAACAGCGTCGTCAGGTGATGCTTGATAAGGTTGTAGCCGTAGTAGGTGGTTCATCCATACTACACTCCGAGGTTACGGAGTATGCCGAGGCTCTTGTGGCGCAGCGCCGCCAGATGGGCTACACCTCGGACCGTGACCCTATGAATGAGGCATTGGAGGCATTGCTTGAGCAGAAGCTACTATATAACCAGGCCCTCATAGACTCTGTGGATATAGACAATTCAGGCATTGCATCACGCATAGAGGAGTATCTTCAGACACTTATTACGGAGGCTGGAGGTATTGCCGAGTTGGAGACAAAGGAGCACATGCCAATATTCACCTACCGCGAGATGCTACGCACACGCTATGAGGAGCAGGCATACGCCGAGGCTATGCGCAACTCTGTTATAGGAAAGATTACCGTTGTACCTGGCGAGGTAGAGCGTTACTATAAGCGCGTGGATAAGGATAGCCTACCGATGATTGGTGAGCAGTATGTATATGCCCATATCACCAAGTTCCCATCATCGTTGAAGGAGGCACAGCAGCGTACCAAGGAGCGTTTGTTGGATATGCGTGAGCGTATCATCACCGGACAGACCAAGTTCTCGGTATTGGCGCGCATGTACTCATTGGACGGCTCAGCGATCTATGGTGGCGAGATGGAGCCTATGCCTGCGCAGTACTTTGTACGCCCCTTTGCTGAGGCGTTGGAGAAGCTAAAGCCTGGGCAGATTTCAGAGATTGTGGAGACAGAGTTTGGTTTTCACATTATCGAGCTTATTGAGAAGCGCGGAGAGGTATATCGTTGCCGTCACATCCTACTTCGCCCAACATTCACATACGAGGAGCTTGCAGAGCCTGCAAGAGAGTTGGACAGCATAGCTCGCCTTATCCGCATGGACTCGTTGAGCTTTGATGATGCAGCATTGCGCCACTCGGATGATGTTATATCTAAGTATAACGGCGGTATCGTATCTAACAGCGATGTATTGGCTCGCATGGGAGGATATGGCGGTGCACGCCTTACAGCAACACGCTTCCTCAAGGAGGATTTCAGTGCTCAGGGAGGTAAATCGTTGGATGACTACGCAGCACTTATGCGTCTTAAGGTTGGCGAGGTATCGGACTCTTTCAAAACAACAGATCTCATGGGTAACCAGATGAGTAAGATTGTGAAGCTTGTAGAGATTATTCCTGCACACACTGCGACATTGGAGGATGACTACATCCGTCTTGAGGAGATGGCACTAAACCAGAAGCAGGAGAAGGTATACCGCGAGTGGCTCACATCGAAGATAGGTGCGATGTATGTATATATCGACCCTGCATACCGTAGTGATGAGTTTGAGAATAAGGAGTGGATTAAGTAATACAAGATTATAGCGTCTATATGCGCCGAAATATATTTGTTCCCGTAGTTTTATTAAGTCTGCTGTGTGGTACACTATTCTACGCAGCGAGTGGTCACAACTACCACTATGCCATAGATTATGATGCCATCTTTGCGCAATCCAAGAAGAGCTCTTCGGAGAGGACAATGGTGGATATGCTTGCTGACGATAGTTACCTTATTGAGCAGGGCGATTCAACAATATTTATCCTTGTAGGAAACTTTGCCGCCCACCACAACGGCACAGTTATCCTCGCCGATAGTGCTGTGCGCTACCCTAACCAGAGCTTCGAGTGTTTCGGAAATGTTCTTATCAACCAAAACGACACATACGCCTATGGTGAGCGTGCAGAGTATAACCGTGCAAACAACACCGCAACAATCTACTCAGAGCTTGTTAAGGTCGTAGATGGCGAGGCTGTGATGTACACCTACAACTGTACATTCGACACTGAGGAGGAGATAGGTTACTTCTACAACGGATGCTATGTAAAGAAGGACGAGAGCCACCTGGAGGCTCAGCGCGGCTACTACTACACCAAGACACACGATCTTATAGGTGTGGATAATGTTGAGATGCGCGATGATAAGTACATCATGAAGGGAGACTCGGTAATCTTCAACACACAGACCGAGGATGCTCAGTACTTCACAAATACAAACATCTGGAACGACAAGGATGAGTATCTCTATGCCGATGAGGGTACATATACCAAGGCGTTGGACCTACACCACCTTAAGCGTAACGCATATATACTCACTAAAGAGCAGGAGGTATGGAGCGACACCATTGAGTATTACCGCACAACGGGTCATATCATCGGTCGAAGCAATGTGCAGATGGATGACACTACGCAGAAGATTCTCGGCTTTGCTGACTACGGTGAGTGGTGGGATGATATGGACAATGCGCTCTTCACACGCCGTCCATCAATGATTAACTACAACCCCGAGGAGCCAGACTCTCTATTCCTATGCGCCGATACAATGTGGCTCTATACAATCCCTGTTCTACCACCTGTGGCAGATACTACAGCCGTAAATGATGAGAATGTGGGCGACAGAGAGAGAGGTTCAAGAGAGGAGAGAGGCTCAACAGAGGAGAGAGGCTCAACAGAGGAGCAGACAACTGAGAACGAAGATATAAGCGAGGAGAGCATCGAGCCTATGGAGGGTGACTTTGCCGAGGATGAGGCACTTATTGGTCAGAACTCTGTGGAGGACATTGATGTACCAACAACTCTTCCGGGTGATGAGAAGAAGACAGATGTGCCAACATCACACGATGAGTCAAAAAATAAGGAGTCTAAACGAAAGCTTGAGCAGGGCAACAGACCAGATGCCCAGAGCAAGCGCCGCACAAATAGTGACGAGGGGGCTAAAAAGGAACTCCTCGGTAAGGGAGCAGAGGAGGGCGCAAAAGCAGAGCTTGGCAATAAGCCTAAGCAGGACACCGCAAAGGTTGCCAATAAGGAGACCGTGGAGCATGAGCCAGCTATGAATAGAGATAGCCTTGCTATAGACTCCATAGCGATTGATAGCACGAATATCGACACTCTTGCCACAGACGCTCTTGCGCAGGACAGCATCAAGGTGCTCACCCCTAAGCAGCTACGCTACAGAGCCAAGCAGGAGAGACGCCGTGTACGCGACTCTATACGCAATGCCGAGCGATTGGTACAGGACTCTATAGACTCAATCAAGAAGATTGAGCTCGACTCGATAAAGCAAATCAAGGACTCGCTCCTAAGAATAGAGATAGACTCTATCATTGCTAAGCGCCGCGCACAGAGTGCCAAGCTTGCAGATGAGGAGAAGGCACGCTTGGAGCGCGTGAAGCAGAAGACCGAGGCACGCAACAGACGCAAGATTGACAAGGCTAAGGCTCGCGCACTTAAGCGCGGCAAGGTCTACACAGGCCCAGACTACACTATCGACACCCTTGAGGATAGCGAGCAGAGCGCCCGCGACCAGTTCGAAATGTCGGGCGATAGTCGCCACGAGGCCGACACCTTGGCTTCGGATAGCACACAGATGGATAGCCTTGGCCGTGACACCTTGGATACTACCCCACCATTCCCAGAGGATAGTGTTTATAAGATGATCAAGGCGTATCGTCATGTTAAGATGTATCGTTCAGACTCACAGATGGTCTGCGACTCGCTTATTCTCCTAAATACCGACTCGATTATTCGACTATATAAGGAGCCCGTGATGTGGAACGAGGAGAATCAGATTACTTCGGACTCGATGGCTATCTATACCCGTAACGAGGTGATAGAGAAGGCACACTTCATGGGAGACCCAATCATGGGTATGGAGATAGATACGATGTACTACAACCAGGTGGGTGGCAAGGATATGATTGCCTACTTTGCTAACGGCGAGGTATATCGTAACGATGTGCAAGGTAACGCACAGACTATCTACTATATGCAGGAGGAGGATAGCCCTGAGGTTACAGGACTTATGTACATCGAGAGCTCAAGCATATCGTTCTACTTGGTTGATGGCGAGATTGATAAGATTAGCTACAAGCAGAACCCTGTATATGTTCTCTACCCTATGAATATGATTCCAGAGAGTCAGAAGCAGCGCCTTAACGACTTCGACTGGTTCTACGACCGCCGTCCTGTGCGTGACTCTGTATTCGATAGAGATATACGCCCAACGATGCGCGACGATATGACTCTTAAGCAGAAGCCACGCTTCAGAATCACTGAGCGCATAGACTATGACCGCCGCAGATTGGTGGAGAATCGTATGTGGGAGGATCGTGTTGACCAGCTCACACCAGAGATTATCGAGTGGCGTAACACCCGCTCTACATATCCAAATAAGTAGAAAGAATGAGAAGATTATCTATCTGCATAACACTCATCATGCTCCTTGCATCGCCATTTACGGCTAATGCACAGCGTAGCAAGGGCGATGAGCCACACCGCACACTCCTAATACCCTACCCTACCGAGGCCTTGGCTAAGGAGCATAATATGGCGCGCCAGCGCTATATGCAGCCTATCGAGGAGTGGGTCGAGGTGGATGGCGTGCTACGAGGCGAGTACACCTTCCCATTCTCATGGTTGGAGCGACAGGTGTTTATGCGCATAGAGGGGGTAAATAAGCCCTATGAGGTGTGGATAAACAATAAGCGTGCTGGTGGCTCAACAAATGGCTTTGCAGCTACAGAGTTCAATATAACGAAGATATCTAAGGAGGATAAAAACCGTATCGAGCTACGCATCCTTAGCGACGATGGCGTATCACCTATTGAGTGCTTCGAGCATGGCGCGCCACGACCTATAGCATATATAATATCGCAACCGCGCGTGCGCGTGCGCGATATAGCATGGCGTACAAATATCGATGTCGGCGTGGTTAACGCGGACTTTAGCGTGGTTATGCAGAACGAGACCCTTGGAAAGAAGATCTCGCGCCTGTACTATGAGCTATACCTTAACGATACACTGCGCCTTGACGCGGGATATAGAGATGTCGAGGTGGGTATGTATGGTACCGACACAATGCGCTTTGGCGCCCCTGTGCCCGACTCAGTGCTATGGAGTAGCGACTCACCTACACGAGTGTCACTACGCCTCAAGAACCGTATCGAGGGCCGCGATGTGGAGTTCTATAACTTCGCTGTGGGACTCCGCAAATTGGAGTATAAGGAGGGTAAATTCTTCATAAATGGCAAGGAACTCAATATCGAGTGGCATGAGCTATCACCACGCACCACTATCGCCGAGATCGAGCAACTCTATAACGATGGCGCACGCGCACTACGCTTCAGCGCTGGATGGGTCGCAGATAACATCCTGGAGTACTGTGATGCAAAGGGTATCTATGTGGCCCTTACAGCACCTATAAACACATCGCTCTCGGGCGAGTCACGCAAGATAGAGGGTAACCCATCCAATAACCCTGCATGGCGCAAGGAGTATATAAACCGCACTCTGCAGATGATACACACCACCAAACGCTATAGCTGCGTTATCGCCTACTACCTTGCTGAGGATAGTGCAAATGGTGTTTGCTTGTACGATAGCTACCTCGAGGCGAAGAAAATCACCTCCACGCCTATCTTCTACGACGACGGTGGCAAGGAGTGGAATAGCGACAACCGCGAGTATAGATAACTCACTCCCATCACCCCGAGGGAGCGTAGCGACCGCGGGGATTTATAGCTGTGACGATGCAACGAAGAACAGATTGTCACGGTTTGTTCCAAGCCTCGCAATGACATGGTGTGATATATCAAAATAGTCGGCAAAATGCCGACTATTTTGATATAATTATTATTAGTTCTAGTGGCCATAGGGGCGATCAAACCCCTATAACCTATCATTGCTCCCTAAAGAGCAAGGAAATTAAAGTTGATACTTTTACTCTATATTGTCCTCTACATTAGGAGTGGCAAAGCCGTTAACACTCTTAACAGAGAACTGAATCTCAGTAGCATTAATCTCTGCTGTGATGTTATAAACAGTATTCTTTACAAAAGACTGACTGATTTCACCTGTCTTTGTTGTGCTTGCAATCTTCTTAGCGCCAGTACCATCATTAAAATAGATATCATATGCAATAGCAACAGTCAAAGTCTGCTGTACTGGAAGAATCTGATGAGTCATAGATGCAACAGCAGAGTCAGCAGAAGCAATTGCAGCTGTAGTACCAAAGGTAAGCGGAGTCGCAACTGTAGCAGCACCATCCGCCTCATTCCAAGTGCCACCATTTACAGTGTAAACGCCCTTATCAGTCACACCAGCTACCGTAATATTAGTCACCTGGATTGAATAACCCTCAGCCATTGTATTTGCTATTGTAAACTGGATCTTTGAAAGAAGGTGATTAAATGTAAAAGCAACTGGATTAACACTAGGAGTAGCATTCTCATCTGTAGTAGCAGTTGCCTCAGCATAGAGAAGATCACCATCACCATCAGTAACGGTGAAAGGAATAGTTTCTGGTAGGCCAGTTGTTGTAGTTGCCACACCATCAACAATAGCAGCGAACTTATAAGATGCGCTAGGTACCCAGTACTGAGTTGTGGTACAATTCCAAGCCTTAGATTCATTATAACCTGTTGGAAGATCATCTGGACGAGTTACATCAGCGCCATTGAAAATCTGAACAGTATTACCACCAGTATTATCACTACCAGTTAATGTACCATAAACCTTGAACGTAGCAATTTCATTGCCAGATGAATAATCTGCACGAGTGCCATTGTCAACGAAAGCCTCACCGAAAGCGATTGCCTGCTTGTTGTAATCTACTGTGTACTCCTTAGAGCACGATGTCATTGCTGCAAGTGCAAGAACAGCGAAAAGAATTTTTTTCATAATATAGGTTGTTTTTAAGTTAATTTATTATCCTTAATACTTATTACTGTAGTAATATTTGGGGTCATAGGGGCGATCAAACCCCTATAACCAAGAATCTCTTAAAGGAGATTATAGTGTAAGTGTAGTGTCATCATCACCATCACCATCAGCCCAAGCAGGCTGCTCTTTAACAGAGAATGTAATCTCCTCACCTACAGCAACTGTAATAATGAAGTTATATGCATTACCAACTGCAAGCGTCTGGTTATATGCACCACCAGCTATAGGATAAGACTGTGAGCCAAGCTTAGTATCACCATTGTAGATGTCAACATTGAATGTAATAGCAAAATCACCAGGGATGAGCAAAAGTTCCTTTGCACACTCCTCACCAGCATCAGCTGTATCCTTATTTACAGTAATCTCTGCTACAGTAAAATCTTTTTTTGCATCAGTAGTATCCCAAACCTTTGTTGCGAGAGTAACATCACCAATGTATTTACCATTAATTTTGATGTTATTAACCTTAAATGAGTACTCCTCAGCTGCCTTAGAGTTGTTCTTCACAGTAAACTTAACCTTTGAAAGAAGGTGGTTGAAAGTAAAGTTTACAGGGCCATTGCCTGATGCCTTACCAGTAATGTCTTTTGCATCTGCATAAAGAAGGTCAGTTTCGCCATCAGCTGTAAAGCCATTAACCTTCGTAGGCAAATAATCAACCATTGTAAGGTTATCTGTTGCATTTACGAGAGCTGCAAAATTGTAGGTAGCACCCTTAATCCAGTACTGCTTAACATCACAGTACCAAATGTTTGGCTGAGTTTTCTCATCATCTACATAACCTACCTCACCCACAACATCATCACCAGCAAAAATGCTAACAAGACCATTACCGCCATTTACAGAACCCCAAACCTGGAACTCAGTAAGATCTTGACCATTCTGACCAAAAGATGGATCAACTGCTGCACGAGTGCTGTTCTCCACGAAGCTGCCGAACTCGATTGCCTCGCCATTGTCTGCTACGATTGTGTAGTCCTTTGAGCAAGATGCGACTGCTGCAGCCGCTGCAAGCATTAGAAATAGTTTTTTCATAGTTTTTTGTGTTTTTGTTATTTGTTATTTGTTTTCTTAGTCTTCATTGCGAGGAGGTTACTGCCCTATTGCTCTCCACCTCGCTATTAGGGAGTGTAGGGAAACCCAATCCCCTACACCCAAAATATCGGTAGAATTACTTAACGATATACCAATCGCCCTCCTGCTCTACAAGCTTACCTGGAGTTACGAAGTTAGTGTGCTCACCCTCAGCAGTGTTGTCAGCAGGGTTGAAGTTGAAGAACTTACCACCGTATACATTGACAGCAGCTGTACCATTCTTGTAATTATCGTCGGTGCAGTTAAAGAGGTAGCTTGCGTTGCCATTTGCGTCAATATACTCATTCATATCTACCTTGAACTCACCAGCGAGTACATTTACAGTACCTGCATAAGCCTGAGCGATAGTACAAGTAGCCTGAGCATCGTAAGAACCACCCAAGAAGTTTACAGTACCATTATCCTTTACGAGTGCAATATAACCGTTACCGCCGTTACCAGGAGTAGTAGGGTTAGTTACGATAGCGCTGTTTGCAGTCTCGCCATTGATAGTAAGATTAGCACCATGAACACGGAAGAGAACATCGTTACCTGTGTAGGTCAAAGTCTGACCATTGAGGTCTACAACAATATTATCATCAGCTGCGCGTGTTGCAGGATTTATAACAAGACCATTAGCAACGCTGACAGCCTGTGTAAGAACTACATTCTGACCCAAAGCTACTGCCTCTGCAAGCTCTGCCTCTGAAGCGACCTCAACAGTTGTGAGCGCAACGCTACCGCTATCAAGCCACTCCTCAACACAATCAACAGTGAACTCGATTGCCTCGAATGCTGTCTCGCCAGTGTTGTTCTGGTTGAGTGTAGCGCTGATGCTATAGTTACCACCCTTTGCAAGGTTGATAGGAGTATTGATAGTGTGGTTGTAAGTACCAACCTTTACACCTGACTGATAGAGATCAACAACGAAGGTGATAGTGTACTCCTGTGCGATAGGAATAAGGTAGAAGTGCTCAGTAGCGAAAGCAGCACCTGCAGCAAGGATAGCCGCATCAGTAGCCTCAGCAGCCTTGTCGAATGTGCGCTCGAAAGTAGTGTTGTCCACCTGTGCCCACTCAGCAACTGCGCCCTCAGCAACCTCAACAGTAGCCTCAGATACAGCGTTCTCAATCTTAACGCCATAAACCTCCAATGTCATGTTGCTTGCAGCAACGAAGCCGTTAGTGAACTTGAAAGCAACGCGTGAAAGCAAGTGGTTGAATGTCAAACCAACCTTCTCAAGTGTACCAGCAGCTACATTTGTGCGTGCAGCAAATAGAAGATCCTGCTCAGCTAATGCATCCTCATTGTTGAATGTAATCTCACCATTCTGTGCAAGGTTACCAGTAGAGTAAGACCACTGAGCGCCAATTTTAGGAGCAATAGCTACAAAGTTGTAGATATTACCTGGCACCCAATACTGAGTGTTTGCGTAAGACCAGTCATTGCCGTTTCTTGTTACAGTCTCGTTTGTCAAGATACGAGCAGACTCATTAACTGTGTTGGTTACTGAAGCGTAAACACCAAAGTCCTGGATGTTTGCTGAAGTGATATCAGTAGCCACACGCGTAGCCTTATCCACATGTGTGTTAAAGCCGATAGCATCATTGTTCTGTGGTGCTACCACTGTGTACTCTTTGCTACATGCTACCATGGCAGCAACTGCAAGTACAGACAGAAGAATCTTTTTCATAGTTATATTTGTTCTTTAGGGGAATAAAATCAAAATTAGAGAGTCTGATTAAGATTAGTCTCATCCCAGTCAGTAACTGTAGCAGTGAACTCGATAGCCTCACCGTGGTTGATAGTAGCCTTGAAGTCGTAAGCGTGACCTGGCTCGAGATTAACGGCAACAGCAGGTGTTACTGTGAATGACTTAATTGTTACACCACTAACAACGATATCGTAAGTAAACTCTACTGCAAGTTTATTAGTTTCATCATAGTTTGCAGGGATAAGAAGAAACTCGTTCTGTGACTCATAAGTTTTACCAGATTCGTATGCAATAGATGTATTCTCCTTAACATCAGTAGCCTCATTATCAGTTGCCTCACCGAAGTTAAGAACGAAATCCTGCTGAGAAGTCCAATTAGACCATACTGTGTTCTCATTCAAAGTAACATTACCAGTCTTATAAGCATTCAAGACCTTGATATCACGCACCTTAATTGTAGTATTGGTTGCGTCGTAAGCATTCACGAAAGAGAAACGCACCTTTGACAAAGTGTGACGGAATGTGAGAGCTACAGCGTTGTTTCCAGTTGCCTCACCCTCGATTGTGGCTGTCTGAGCGTAAAGAAGGTCAGTAACACCATCGTTATTGAAGGTAAGTGTAGTGCTGAAAGAACCGTTGTCATAGTTAAACTTTGCGTTATTAGGGTTCGAAGCAACGCTATATGGTGCTACAGCAGCGAAGTTGTAAAAAGCACCATCAATCCAGTACTGAGTAGTACTATATTTCCATGCATTAATATCATACTTCACCTCCTCGTTAGTGAAGATAGGTGCGATAGGTGAGCTTGCATCATCAGTACTTCTTACGTAACCGAAAACTGCGAAGCCCTTGTCTTCTGCCTGCAATCCAGTAGTTGTCAAACTTGGATCGTTTACGCTACGAGTTGCATTGTCAACAAATGCGCTGTCGAAGCCGATAGCCTCCTGGTCAAAGCTCAAAACCTCGCTTTTTGTGCAACTTGCGAAAGTTGCGACTGCACATAGTGCAAAAAGAATCTTTTTCATAGTTAAAAATTTTTAGTTGTTATAAATTTTTTTGTTTTTGTTTCTTCATTTTCTTTTGTCGGCTTCAAGGGGATTCTTCACTTTGCTCAGAATAATATCCTCGTTGCCGTTTTCTTGGGGTCATAGGGGTGGTCAAACCCCTATAACCAATATTGCAACAATCTGCTAATTAGTTAGCGAAAGTGTTGTTAGAAGCATCAATTGAAACATTGTAGCTTCCGCTGTGAGCCTGTACGGTTACAGCATCAGCGAGTGTGCTTACAGTGTTAAATGCGTTGCCCTTCACTACAACTGGAGTGCTTGAAGCATAGCGACCCAAGTATACTGGACGACCAGCAGTGTGAACTGTGTTGAAAGTGTTATTCTCGATTACGAAATTACCCTTACCATTCTGACCATTACCACAGTAGTGACCATAAACATCATAGAAAGCACCTACAGTGTCAAATGTACAGTTCTTGATAGTTACATTACCAGTGAAACCACCAGAACGAGACTGATCAGTGAGTGCGATTGCTACACCACCATTAGCAAAAGTACCAGTGAAAGTACAGCCATCGATTATGATGTTAGAAGCGCCCTTAGTTGGAGTGTTTGAACCACCATTGTTATCGTTCACAATATTAGCATACTGCTTAGCGTTACCCTTGCCATCATAGCCAATCACTGCAGTAGCAGCATCGAATACGATGTTCTTCAAAGTAACATTCTCTGAGCCATTGAAAACAACAGCGTCAACCTTTGCAGTAGGAACAGCTACGATAGTCTTGTTGCTCTTTGCTACGATAACACCGAACTCACCCTCAGCAAGAAGGATAGTAGAAACAGCGCTGTCTGCAAGAGCAGCCTTCAATGCATCAGCATTAGAAACAGCTACATCGTATGCACCTACATTAGCAATCTTATAGTTTGCACCTGCAGAGTAAGCTGCATAACCCTCAGCACAGAAGTTAGTATTTGCACCCTCAGCATTGTTCTTCTCTGGGTTGAAACCTACATACTCGCCACCTGTAACAACAATCTTTGAGATACCGTTTCTATAACCTGTGTCACCACAGTTAAGAAGCATGCGGTATGGATCTGCTGCACTGTACTTCTGCTTAATATCGTAATAACCACCGTTAAGGTTAGCTACACCGCCATCGTTGCTTACATACACAGCGTGGATATTACCGATGATTGTACCACCATTGATAGTAAGCTCGCCACCATTAGTTACATAAAGAGCATAGCAGTCGTTCTCCTTAGCCTCAACAGTACCCTCACCCTCGATGGTAAGCTTACCACCCTCAACTGAAAGAAGAGCAAAATCAGTAGTGCTCCAAAGATCTGCTGAGTTGTAGAGCTTGTGACCATTAAGGTTAAGTGTTAGATCACCATAAACATTGATAGTATCTGTAACATCAATATCCTCGCAAAGAGTATAGGTACCACCATTCATAGCTGCAGCCTTAAGCTCAGCAAGTGCTATCTGAACATCCTCGCCATTCTCTGGAATCCATGTATCAACACCCTCAACCTCGAATACGATCTCGTGAAGCTCAAGATTCTGTGGGTTGATCTCAGTGTAGAAGTTATAAGCATGACCCTTCTCAAGAGCTACACCAGTAACTGCAGAGCTCTTAGTTACCTGGTAAGCAACCTCAGTACCGTAGTAAAGAGTTACATCGAACTCGATGTTGTATGTGTAAGTCTCATCAGCAGGGATAGTAAGACGCTCATCATCACACTCAAGCTTGCTTGGCATACCCTCCTTAGTAGAAAGCTCACCTACATGACCGAAATTAAGTGTAAACTCCTCGTTGTCAAGTGTCCACTTATAATCAACATCGCTCAAGTTGATCTTACCACTCTTAGGAGCTGTCATCTTAACATTCTCAATCTTAAGGAGTGCATTATCAGTCTTGAAGCCATTGTGGAAAGTGAACTTAACCTTAGAAAGAAGGTGCTCGAACTGGAACTTAACTGCATCCATACCCTCATCAACAAGAGTCTGTCTGTCTGGAGTAGATGCAGATGCTGTTGCATAGATAAGATCCTCGCTACCATCGATGTTCTCGAAAGTTACAAGACCTGCGCCACCACCAAATATAGCATAAGAAGCATCAAGCTCCCAATTGTTGCTGTTCATTGGAGCCAATGCAGCAAAGAAATAATCTCTTTCTGGTGTCCAGTACTGAGTGTTAAAGTAGTACCAGCTACCATCATTTTTGCGTGTTAGATCCTCATCTACCAACACAGTACCTTTTATAGATGTCATGTAAGCCCATACATCAAAAGCCTCAAGGTTAGCCTTTGTTGTACTTGGATCCTCAGCGGTCACCGCACGAGTTGAGTTGCCGATGAAAGCATCTGCAAAGCTGATAGCCTCAGACTTTGGAAGCTGAACAACATCCTCGCTAACACATGCAACCATACCAACAGCTGCAAGCGCACAAATCAAAAATCTTTTCATAATGTTGTTTGTTAAGTTAATAAATTTGTATTTGTTTTGAGTTTTATTCCCAAATTACTCACGAACTACAATGTAGTTGTTACCGTTTGCCTCACTCTTATAGCCTACTGCTACAAAGTTTGTGTTAGCACCCTCCGCATCGTTGTTTGCAGGGTCGAAACCTACATACTCGCCACCTGTAACAACAATCTTTGAGATACCGTTTCTATAACCTGCGTCACCACAGTTAAGAAGCATGCGATATGGATTTGTTGAATTATACTTCTGCTTAATATCGTAGTAACCACCGTTGAGGTTAGCCACACCACCCTCACTGCTTACATACACAGCGTGGATATTACCGATGAATGTACCACCGTTAATAGTAGCCTCACCATTATTGGTTACATATACAGCATAGCAGTCATTCTCCTTAGCCTCAACAGTACCCTCACCATCAACGGTAAGCTTACCACCCTCAACTGAAAGAAGAGCAAAGTCTGTAGCGCTCCAAAGATCTGTTGAGTTGTAGAGCTTGTGACCATTTAGGTTAAGCGTTAGATCGCCATAAACATGAACAGTCTCTGTAACATCAAGATCGTCGCAAAGAGTGTAGCTACCACCATTCTTAGCTGCAGCCTTAAGCTCCGCAAGTGCTACATTAACCTCATCAACCTCCTGATCATTAGGCTCTACCCAGCCGTCAACAACCTCGATATCGAATACAATCTCCTGAAGATCTAGGCTCTCAGGATTGATCTCAGCTGTGAAGTTATAAGCATTACCCATAGCAAGCTCATAGCCAGTTACCTTAGATGTCATATCCACATCGTAAACACTAAGCTCACCCATGAAAAGCTCAACATGGAATGAGATATTGTACTCCTGTGTTGCAGGTGCTGGGATAGTAAGACGCTCGTTAGCAACCTCTGCATTAGCTGTGTAAGCCAACTTCTCAACATCACCGAACTCAAGAGTAGTTACACCATCGTAGTTTGCCCAAGCCTTAGTGTAGTTAGTCTGCGCAAGGTTGATATCAGCAGCTGCAGGAACCTCCATCTTAACATCAGTAACGATGATAGAAGCAGTATCGGTTGGGAAACCATTCTTAAAGGTGAACTTAACCTTAGATAGAAGGTGCTGGAACTGGAACTTTACAGACTCCATCTCCTCATTAAGGACCTTAGAATTTACCTTCTTCTTTGCGTAAAGCAAATCCTCAGTACCATCGATATTATCAAACTTAACAGTACCAAGACCCAACTTAGCTGCCTCCTCAGTTGCCAACTCAACCTTCCAATTACCACTATTCATAGGAGCCAAGGCTGCGAAATAGTAAGGCTTGTTAGGCACCCAATACTGTGTACCATCATAACCCCAAACACCATCCACCTTCTTTACCTCCTTCTTAGTGAAGATAGTACCGTTGTACTCGCTAACAAAACCCCAAACATTGAAACCGGTAAGGTTGTCAGAATTTGTGCTTGGGTCTGCAGCAGCACGGGTTGAATTGTTGATGAATGCACTCTCAAAGGAGATCGCACTACCCTCAGGCACCAAAGTAACCTCCTCCTTCACACAAGCAACCATACCCATAGCTGCAAGCGCAAAAATTAAAAGCTTTTTCATTTAATTGTTAGTTTATAATTAGTTATTTGTTTATATCTATTTCTGTTCCTCTTACGCGCGTGTTATATACATAGGTATAACCTAACTACAACGGCAATTCAATATTCTCCGTATCTTCCCAACCATTCACATCTACATCGAAGGCACCAGTACCCTGAGTACCATCTTTCTCATCAATCTTAATGCCTGTTACGACAATCACTCCACCATGAGGCTGATTCTGTACCTGTTCAGTAACATCGAAGTTAAAGTTCACGACATTACCGTTTCGCAATGTGACCTCCAAGTTCAAACCATTCTTTGGATTATCAGAACGTACAACATAGTTATCGCGATGGAATGATGGCACACCAAACGACTTCACAATTGCTCGAACGCCCCATTCTGTAATCTCACAATCACTATAGAGAAGTGTTGAACCCTCATCCGAAGTCTCTCCCGTATACATAAGTACCGACTTAGCCATACCCGACAAAGCACCATCAGCAGATGTAACATATTGCAAACCATTATTCTCCTCTACGAATTCATATCGAATCTTGTAGGTATATACCAAAGGATGAAGAGTAATAGGGAATGGAACTGGGTCGATGCTCTTCTCAGGAACATAATCCTGAACATAGTTTGCATATAGCATATCTGGAGGAGTCATCGTAGGCTCATCCTTATCAGTATACTCGCTACCCTTATAAGTAGCGCGTGTACGCGTACGCGTAGTCGCGCGTATGGTCGCAGCATCACCATCCTGCAAATTCTGGAACAGGATGTACTCCGTATCATTGTTATAGAACAAGATATCGTTAGGACCCTCATAAAGTGTAACTACACCGCCATTTGCACCAATATTATGGGTGTTCGACTCCGACTTCTCGTTGTAGTTAATAACACGAAGACCCTTAGGCTCCTGTGGACGCAAACTCTCATAGTCGATGTAGCTATCCGGCCAGAAGGCTGACCAATCTGTATAACCGTGACACTCCTCCCAGTCGCATCGGTAGTCGGCCATAACCTCTACATGGAACTTATGGGCGTGCTCACGGTGATGATAACACAAATCCTTATGGTTACATGACGTAACCACAAGAAGCAGTGCCAATAGCGTTATGTTAAACAATTTTTTCATCGTTTTTTCTCTTTCCCCTTGTTATAGTTATCACAACCAATAAGCCATACAAGAGAAACCTCAAACTTCGTAGGACCCATATACTGACGGTGCTTTGTTGCCTGCCATACATAGTGCCCATCAATAGGCTTATATTCCGAGAACTCGCCCCAGTGGTATCCCATACCAAGGGTAAAGTCTAAGTTCAAACGCTCTGCAATTGGCAATGAGTAACCATACTCAAGACCAACTGACCAGCTCCAACGATCGGCAAGAATACCATTTCCACCAAACTCAAAGTCATAAGTGATCATCTGACCATAGGCGCCAATATGATGACCTGTCAACGGCTTAATGTGTGCAGCCTTGCCAAGCCACCAACGCAACGCGAGATCACCGCCATAGGTGCGCCAGTAATAGTGTTTATCATCCAAACGCCACCATGCATAGCTCCAGTTGGCATCCAAACTGAGGTTCTTGCCAAGGTAGATCTCTGCTCCTCCATTTGGTGTCAAAGCTGCATCGTAAAGCAAGTTAGACTGAAGCGACATGTATATAGGTAGTCTGCAATCGCTTGCCTCCTGATTAACAACAACCTCAGTGCTTAAATCACCATACTCAAGAAGCAATGTTGTTGTGCGTGGTTCGTCATGTCTATTCTGACGAACTACAAAGGTAATCTCATCCTTGGTGGCCTCGATAGATGTAATCCAATCTGCGGGACTTGAAACAGTTACAATACCAGCATCCTTGATGTTAATCTCATACGACACAGTGGCAGTACCGCCCTCAGCAGGCATATTTACTGGTGTCTCTGAGGTGATGAAGATATTAGGCTTAGCAGCAGCCTGCTCAACAACAAACTCCTGCTCCTTACCATAATAATTAACGACCATTACAGCACTACGAGGCTCAGCCATAGGGTTTGGAGCAACATCGAAGGCTATAGTGCCATACTCATCGGTTGTGATATTTGAAATCCACTCAGACGCAGTGGTAACATCTGGCGTTACGCTCTGGTCAGGTGCATTTGTAATGTAAGACACCTCTGTATAACCACCCTCAGCACCCACTTTTACAGGGAGCTCAGAGGTGATAGTGAGCGCAGGGTCAGCAGCCTCCTGGAAGATGATTACATCGTGCTGTGTACCATATGCCTCAACAGATATAACTGAGAAGCGTGGCGCTGCGATAAGGTTAGGCACTACGGTGTAAGCCACAGCATCTGTTGTTGGCTCGATATTCTTAATCCAACCCGCCTCACAACGCGCTGCTGGCACAATCTTATCGCTTATATTCTTTTTGAACTCGATAACGCCCTCACCACCAGCTGCTGGATAGTACACAGGACTCTCAGTAGTAATGGTTAGCTCGCGTGCATACATCACATAAGTCTCAACAGCAGCATAACGAAGGTATGGATAGATATTCTTCAACAACCAGCGGTAAGCCACACCATTGTGCAAGCGCTCAATCAATCTCTCACGCTCGTTAACCACAACACCATTACGCGTTACCTGATCAGGAGTATTCTTAATGATATCTATCACCTCATCCTTATATGGCACACTATCTGACTGTTCGATAAGCGCTAGCAACATAGTCCAGTCGATACCCTTAAAATCGATTTCGTAGCCGATATTGGTGTTAAACTTCTTACCAATCCAATCTGAGATAGCCTTGGCACGAGCATTAACAAGGCGGTTGTTAATCCTTACCGTACCCTCAGGTGAAGCACTTGCATTGATACGAACACGACCCTTAGTCTTTGCGCCATCCACGATATACGACTCCAAGAGCGCTGCCAAGCGTTCAAGGTTAGCGCCGTTATCCATGTAGTTCTTGTCGATAACCGATGAACCCTGACGGAAGTATATCATCACTGACTCGCGTTTCTCAAGAGCATTTCCAGCATCCACCATAACCATATCTGGTGTAGCCTTCTGCTGGCGCACCACAACATACTCTGTAGCATCGTAGCCCGACACCTGCAACAACGCCTGTCGTGACTCGGTGCGGTAGTTTACATCGATATTGAACTTGATCTTACCATCCTCAACAACGATATCGCGCACCCATTCAACATCGCTCTCAACTGCGAGATTCTCAGCATCTGGAATATTGATGCTATATGCAACAGTGTAGCTACCACCAGCTGCTGTTGCTGTTACGGTATTGCCTGAAGGGAAGGAAATCTTAGGCTCTGCGCCCTTCTGATATACAACAACATCATGTGTTGTGCCGTAGTAATTCAATGTAACATTTGCGGTACGAGGCACTGCAATGGTATTTACTGCTGCGTCAAAGGTCACTTTCTGCGATGTTGCCTTAATCTTTCTAATCCAACTTGCATCAGCACTAACCTTTGGCATAACCTTACCATCGGCACTCTTCTCATAGAGTATCTCGCTTGAGCCTCCCTTTGCCTCAATAACAATAGGACTCTCAGTCAAAACTCGCAACTCTATGGCATACACCATATCAGAGTGTACAGCCGCATAACGAAGATGAGGATAGATGTTCTTAAGCAACCAACGATATGGCTCACCGCCACGCAACTTCTGCAACTGACGGTTACGCTCGTTGATAACCTTTCCATTAACGATAACTGATTCTGGTGTATTCTTTAGAATGTCGAGTACCTCGCTACGATATGGGACTTGGTCATTAACCTCAACCTCGGCAATAAGTGACTCCCAATCTATGCCTGTGTGATCAATCTTGTAGAGAATCTCACCACCGACCTTCTTGCCAAGCAAATCAACCACAGCCTGAGCACGAGCATTTACAAGATTTTCATTTATCTGAATAGAACCCTCTGGGGATGCAAAAGCAGAAACACTAATCACACCCTTGTCCATTGAATTCTCCTGCATATAAGTCTCAAGTAAATATGCAAGACGCGCTAACTCCTCGTTATTGGTCATGTAGTTTCTGTCTACATATGGAGAACCCTGCTTGAAATATATTCTTACACTTTCCGAACTCTCCTTCACATCCTGTGCAAAAGAAAACAACGGAAGCATAATTGCCACCAAAAGGCATATTATAAAATTTGTCTTATTTATCCTATATCTCGTTTCCATGTCTGAGTTAGCACTCCCCTTAATAAGGGGCATCTACGCAAAGATAGTAAAATAAGACCAAAATATACCATGATTTCATAAAAAAATCGCATCCATCTTAACACATTTGCATATTCTATCAATCCACCCCAAGCCCCCCCCTATTAGTCCCCTGATTTTCAATATTTTACAACTTGCATATAAATCAATAATAAAGCGATAAATATTCAGATTTCAACCGATAAATTGACTGCAAACTATCGTTTCGAGTGCCGTTTAAGAACACACAGCTCTAACACGATACAAAACCACCTTTACACAAGCATAAAAGCGCACTTGAATAATTGGACAATTTTACCAATAATACACCTATTATTATGCACATACTGCCATTCTAAAACAATTTTCAATATAGGCAATATTGACCATTATTCAATATTACAACACATGTGTCTTACTACAAAATTGAAGATCTGATAACACCTATTTAATAGCATCAAAATCGTCACATTTTAGACATAATTATACAACTTTCACTCATGTATATATTCGTATTAGACATAATAAATACACATAATAGACGATAATAATATATAAGGGAGATAAACAAACATGATTAAAGAGCACTCCAGAGGGTAGCTAAAATAAAGTATTCTTGCATAATAAGAGCCTTTGAGCAAATATAATCACTTCAACGCCTATCTTATATAATGACAGCATCAAGGAGCAAAATAGCGACAATCGCGAATTTTGATAGAAATAGCCTAAAAAAATGTAAAAAAACCACAAAAATTCAGCCTATAATAACAAGCTGAATATCAACACATTGTAAAACGGCTGCAAAATTTTTATGAAAAAATATATAAAAAAGTTTGCAAAATATTTGGTAGAATAGAAAAAGTGTATTATCTTTGCACTCGCAATCAGAAAGATAGCAAATGCCTCTTTAGCTCAGTTGGTAGAGCACGACACTCTTAATGTTGGGGTCCAGGGTTCGAGCCCCTGAGGGGGTACAGAAGGCGAGAAACAAAAGTTTCTCGCTTTTTTGTTTTCTATCAGTCAATTAGCCTCTACACCACTGTAACTCGCAAACACTCAAAAGGGGACTTATTGGGGATCACTGTAAATTTCCGGTGGGGAGGTAGAAATATTACGCAAAAATAGTTTTGAGTCTGTAAACAAAGAAAGGTATATCGCTCACCCCTCGGAACTG
>JAFYRL010000056.1 GCA_017546975.1 Alistipes sp. | reverse complement strand
CTCTGCATGACTTTCGCTCTGAGATAGAGAACTATGTGTCGCCAACAATCATCGAGGAGCGACACCTCAATGTTGCGACAATGGATGTATTCTCGCGTCTTATGATGGACCGTATCATCTTCCTAGGCGCTCCAATCTATGACGATGCAGCAAATATCATCCAGGCACAGTTGCTCTTCCTTGAGTCTATAGCTCCAGATAAAGATATTCAGCTATATATCAACTCTCCTGGCGGCTCAGTATCAGCAGGCTTGGGTATCTACGATACTATGCAGCTTATATCTTCGGATGTGGCTACTATATGTACAGGCATGGCAGCATCTATGGGCGCTGTGCTTCTTACAGCAGGTGCTGCGGGCAAGCGCTCAGCACTACCACATTCGCGCGTGATGATTCACCAGCCATTGGGTGGCGCACAGGGCCAGGCATCTGATATCGAGATTACAGCACGCGAGATAGCTAAGACCAAGCGTGAACTATATGAGATTCTATCGCTCCACTCAGGTGCACCTATTGAGAAGATTGAGAAGGATGCGGACCGTGACTATTGGCTCACAGCCTCTGAGGCTCAGGCCTACGGTCTTATTGACAATGTCCTAACTAAGCGTAAGTAACAATGACACAGAAGAGACAAAAAGGCTCGGAGCATAATGGCGCGCGCTGCTCATTCTGCGGCACGCCAGCAAACGAGGCAGCGCTAATGTTCAACGGCGCTGATGGCTCATCTATCTGCTCGGCATGTATCGAGCATGGGTATCAGCTTCTTGTGGAGCATGAGCTTATCTCTGCAGAGAAGAAGAGCGCAAAGGGTGGCTCAAAGTTCCGCCCACTACGCAAGGAGGACCTTATGCGCCCAGACCGCATTAAGAGCTTCCTCGATGAGTATGTCATCGGTCAGGATACGGCTAAGAGATACCTATCTGTAGCCGTGTACAACCACTACAAAAGATTGCTTGCAAAGGGTAAGACTACGGATGTTGAACTAGACAAGTCGAACATCGTCTTGGTAGGTCCTACAGGTACGGGTAAGACACTTATGGCACGCACCATCGCCAAGCTCCTACATGTACCATTCTCGATTGTTGATGCTACGGCGTTGACTCAGGCAGGATATGTTGGCGAGGATGTGGAGAGCATACTCTCACGCCTCCTTCAGGCTGCGGACTATGATGTTGCAGCTGCCGAGCGTGGTATCATCTTTATTGATGAGGTGGATAAGATTGCCCGCAAGGGTGACAACCCATCTATCACACGCGATGTATCGGGTGAGGGCGTACAGCAGGCATTGCTTAAGATTCTTGAGGGCACAGTAGTAAATGTTCCGCCTCAGGGAGGTCGTAAGCACCCTGACCAGAAGTATATTCAGGTGGACACCTCAAACATCTTGTTTATCTGCGGTGGCGCATTCGATGGCATCGAGAAGAAGATTGCCATGCGTCTAAATACCAATGCCATAGGTTACGGTGCAACGGTGAAACAGCGCATCGATGAGAATAACATCATGTCCTATATTCAGCCTCAGGACCTCCGCTCATTCGGTCTTATCCCTGAGCTTATAGGTCGTCTCCCTGTGCTCACATATATGGAGCCATTGGAGCGCGAGGCACTTCGCTCAATACTTACCGAGCCTAAGAACTCTATCATCCGCCAGTATGAATGTCTTATGGAGCTCGACGGCATCAAGCTGCGCTTCGAGGATGAGGTGTTGGACTACATCGTAGACAAGGCTATCGAGTTTAAGCTTGGTGCGCGCGGTTTGCGTACTATCTGCGAGGCCATAATGATGGATGTGATGTTTGATATGCCTGCAGATGGCGACTTGGTGATATCGTTAGAGTACGCCAAGAGTAAGATTGACCGCATAGCATAATGAATAGGCGTAAAGCATATTGGTTACCCATCATAGCGGTGCTACTATTAGTGGTAGTACCGCTTATAATGGGTTATGGCCATAAGGAGGATATAGCTGCGATCTTGGAGCGAGCAGATAGCTTAGCCAAGGAGAACCCTAATGAGGCTATCACTCTTGTGACCTCGTATGACTACGACAATGATTACGAGATGTATGCCAACGCCTACTACACCCATGCACTAAGCCATAAGAAGTATAACAACCTACCAATGGCGGCGCTAATGCTCGATGGCGCTGCTAATGCTCTTGAAAACTACCACAACCCTACACTTGAGGGAAAGGTATACCAAACTTTGGGCGATATATACTTTCAGAGTGGTCTATTTAGCAATAGCTACGACACATATAGCCATGCCGCAAAGTGCTTCGATAGCATAAGTTATGAGGATGAGAGATACCATGCTATAAGCTATAAGGGCTGGTCAGCCTTTAAGCTACACCGCTATGACGAGGCGTTAGAACTACTTAATCTCGCATTGGAGTATAGTTCAAAGAGCGAGAATGCAGAACTATCTATCAATATTCTTCAGAAGTTGTGCGCAATACATCTATATACTGGTGATATGCAGATGCTGAACAAATGCGTAGAACTATTGGATGAATATACCACCTCGATGGATAGTTCACTATACTACTACTGCATTAAGTCTATTGCATGTGCATCTAACAATGATATAGAAAATGCTCGTCTCTACATGGAGCAAGCAAAGGAGTGTGGCGAGTCTAATAATCCGAATATCAAACGAACAGAGTACTATATATATAGGTATGCGGGCGACGATGCAAAAAGCATCGAGTCTCTTGAGGCAATAACCAAGGAGCTGGAGAAGGTTGTGCTTAATAGCCGAATACAACCGATGCTTAACGACCAGATAGAGCTACTAAAACGCCATGTCGATAAGATAACCTATATGGGTAAGATGAATGAGAGGAGAAATCTAACTCATAAAATCATCCTTATTATAGTATTCGTACTATTGATACACAACGGTGTAAGATATCGTCGTAAGGTGCATCGCGAGATGCAGCAGTATATAGAGGCCATAAATGAACTTCAGCTTACAAGCATGAAGAACGATAACAAGTTGGAGCCTCTTGTAAATGCTATCGACAGACTATATAACGACCGACTCTCGGATGTAAATCAGCTATGCGAGATATACTATGAACATAGTGATACACCGCGTCAGGCTGGAAAGGTCTTTGAAGAGGTGCACAATATTATAGAGTCTATCAAGAGCGACGAAGCACGACTTCGTGAGCTTGAAGAGCTTGTAGATAAATGCCGCAATGGACTTATGTCAAAGCTAAGAGAGGGATGCAATAAGCTTAATGAGCGCGAAATCAAAGTAGCGTTATATAGCTATGCAGGCTTCTCCTCACGCGCAATTTGCATCTTCGTAGATAGCAATCCTGTGGCTCTATCGAAGATGAGATACCGTATCAAAACCAAAATCAAGGAGTCTAATTGCGAAGATGCTGAAACTCTTATCTCAGCACTAAATTAGTACCATATTGCTGATTGTCAATATTTTAGCACCCTTTCAAGCAACATGAATTATCGCGCTCGTAACTGCTTGATTATCAGTGCAGAGAAAACATTGTAAATTTCGCATTTGTAACACACTGATTACATGTTAGTTACAAACACCTATGCGAAATCTTTTTATGCATAAAATTTGGTATTACACACTCTAACACCTACCTTTGTAGTTGGATAGAGAAGCCATTACTATGTGTGTATAGCGTCATAAATCACACCTTAGTAATATATTCTTTTTCCTCCACGATACCGAAAGGTATTAAGTGCTTAAGTACTGATTTTTGTACCATAATCATCCATGCTGTTGGGTTGTTTAGCAAGGGTGATAAAGATATTGGTTATGAGAATCAGAGTGTGTCCAAACGCTACGCGGGATCTTCGGGTCTCGCGTAGTTATTATATAGGTAGCGTATCAAGGCGAGATGCGATTATACAATAAAAGAATACCCATGGAGCGATACACACACTCTCCATGGGTATTATGCTTACGATATACCGCAGATGCGGCAATCGCACAAGACTACTGAATGTTTAGCTCTGCCTTAACTGCAGGGGTGATATCTGTTAGCTGAGCTGGGTCGAAGTATGCAAGACCTGCAGCAGCTGGCTGATCCTGAGTTGTGCTGAAGATAGCTACATAGCCACCTGCCTGAGCAATCTTCTTAACAGCCTCGTTTGCCTTCTCATAGATAGGAGTCATAATCTCTGACTCCTTCTTCTGCATATCCTGCTGAGCAATCTGCTGGAAGTCCTGGAAACGCTGCTGAAGCTCTGTAAGCTCACGCTCCTTAAGCTGACGAACTGAGTCTGAGTAGGTTGCTACATTCTTCTCGTAGTCTACATAGAGCTTATTGAACTCAACCTGAATCTGCTCAAGCTGATCCTGAAGATCTCGACCATAAGCCTCAAGGTTAGTCTGCGCCTCCTTGAACTCTGTCATGTTTGTAACGATAGCCGCCAAATCTACGCGACCAAACTTCTGTGCACTTACAGCTGTAGCACTCACCATGAGTGCAATAGCAAGGGTTAGTCTGATAATCTTTTTCATCACTTATGATACTTTATTACAAATTTTCTATTTCAAGGCATCAATGATGCGCTGTGTAAAGTTAACCTTATCCGAGTAGTACAACACTGTAGGGTTTGCAGCAATGTCAATAACAAGATCATAGCCATACTGCATAGAGAAGTTCTCAATAGCATCGAAGACTCTCTTCTGGATAGGCTGAATAAGCTCCATGCGTCGCTTCATAAGCTCACCATCGGTGCCAAACAACGACTCCTGATACTGCGTAGCCTTAGCCTCCATATCCAAGATAGACTGCTCAATCTGCTGACGCGAAGAGGCTGAAAGCGAAGCACGACGACTCATATAATTATTATATACATCCTCAACCTCCTTAAACTTGGCGTCTACAGCACTCTGATAGCTCTTTGATAGGGTCTCTATCTGCTCCAAGGCAGCGTTGTACTCTGCTAAAGATTTGAAGACCTTCTCGCTATCTACAACCATATAGTTCTGTGCAGATGCAACACCCATGGTAAGTAGCATAGCTACGACTGCGAAAATAACTCTTCTCATAATTACTGTTTGTTATTAGTTCTACTAATATAACTCCGCTATCTCAAATTTATTGCCAAAGCAATTAGAACTGCTGTCCGAGGACAAAGTGGAACTGCGAGCCACTACGCTCAGAGCTGCCAAATGGAGTATCAAAGCCATAACCCCAATCAACACCAATAAGACCTACAACAGGCAAGAACATACGAACACCCACACCTGCCGAACGCTTAATCTTAAATGGTGAGAACTCGCTCCACGAGTTAAAACCGCTACCACCCTCCATAAACGCATGAACATAGATCGAAGAGCTTGGCTTAAGAATTACAGGGTAACGCAACTCCATAGTGTACTTATTATAAGCAACCGAGTAATAGTCAGATGGATCGAGTGCGCCATCATCATAACCTCGCAACGATATAATATCTACACCATACATGTTATAACCGGTCATACCGTCACCACCAATTTCGAAACGCTCGAATGGCGACACCTTATCCTTGTTATAGTTTCCGAGATAACCCATTTCGGCACCAAGCATAACTATAAGCTTCTGATCTGCTGTGATTGGATAGTACCAACGACCCTTCAACAACCACTTATGGAACTCAATCCAACGATACATCTCCTGCTTTGCCTCAAGCGTATTCTCCTTGCTAAGTGCTGCGTAGTCCTTTCCATCCCAAAGTGAGAAAGGAGGTGTTGCCTGCAAAGAGAGCATGAACTCAGAACCTGAGCGCGCAAAGAATGGCGAGTCAACAGATGAACGCTGGAATACAAGCTTCATGGATAGCGTGTTTGCCTTACCGTCACTTAGGATGAATGAGTTCCAGCCCTGAAGGTCGTAACGCTGATAACCGAACTCACCATAGAAGGTGAAGTATGGGTCAGGCCACTGCATACGCTTACCCAAACCTGCGAAGAGACCCATAGAGCGGTAATACATCGAAGCCGTCTGCCATACATAGTAGGCGTTATTCTGCTCAGAGATATATCCTGAAAGGGTGAACGAGTTAGGACGACGGCCACCAAGCCAAGGATCAGTAAAGCTCAACGATAGTGCCTTGTAGTATGTACCGTTGGTCTGACCAGAGATAGATAGCTTCTGGTTCTGACCCGATGGATAAGGCTGCCATGCACCCTTCTTGAAGAAGTTACGCATTGAGAGGTTATTGAGTGTAACACCGATACTACCAACAAAAGTACCAGCACCCCAACCACCTGCAAGGTTAAACTGATCCGATGCCTTCTCCTGCAAAGCCCAGTTAACATTCACCAACTCATCTGATACTGGCTGGATAGTTGGAACCATAGCCTGCTCATCGAAGTGACCCATGCCTACAAGCGTGCGGATAGTCTGCATGATAAGCGCCTGATTGTACAACTCACCTGGACGAACATACAACTCACGGCGTATAGTCTCATCATCAAGACGAACATTACCCGAAATACCAACCTCATTGACAGTAAATGGCTTACCCTCAAAGATTCTAATCTCAATATCCAACGAATCAGGGCCAACAATAATCTCGGCTGGCTCAATCTGCGAGGCGAGATAACCGCTATTCTGATACATCGAAGAGATAGACATCTCCTCAGGATTCTGCTCCTTACCAATACCGAGGCGCTTTTGGATAGACTTCTTATCGTAGACATCACCCTTCTGAACACCAAACAAGGTCTGTAGCTGCTCAGTAGAGTAGATTGAGTTACCCACCCAATTTACATTGCGAATGTGGTATTTGTTACCCTCTGAGATCTTAATATCAATACCAAGAGTCTCATCATCAATGAAGTATATCGAATCACTGAGGATGGTAGCATTTCTATAACCTTGAGAGTTATAGAAGTCGAGAAGCAACTCCTTATCGTTCTCATACTCCTCCTCCAACAACTTTCTATTCTGGAAGAAGTTTACACTCTTCTGGTGCGTCTTCTTAAATGTACGGCGCAGGCGCTTATCATCGAAAGACTCATTACCCTCGAAGTTAATAACGCCGACACGCACCTTTGGACCTCGGTCGATATCAAAGGTGACATTTACGCACTGCTCATAGATGGTATCATTAGCGATGCGAACATCGACATCACAAGTTCTAAAGCCCTTCTCCGAGAAGTGCTCCTTTATGAGTTTGATGTTCTTGTCGATAACATAATCCGAAAGCTCGGTGTTGCGGCGAAGTTTAAGAATCTCCTCCTGCAAATCCTTTGACTTAGACTTAGAAACGCCATCAATATTCCATGTTAGGATGCGGGCACGCTCCTTAAGAAAGACCTCCAAATCCAACGAATCGCCCTCAATGGTAGCACCAATCTGAATGTTTGAGAAGTAACGAGGTGCCCAAAGGCGCTGCATAGCATTAGAGATAAACTTACTTGGCAAGTATACAGAGTCGCCCTCGACCAAACCAGCCGAAGACTTAAGTATACTGTGATTTAGATACTTAACACCATGTAAATTGATATTACGAATATAGTAGAGCTTACCATCACCCTCAGTCAATATTGGGGCATTACGGTCAAAGTCCACGCTATCTGTGATCTCGTTATTTGAAACATCTCCGACAGCATATCTCCTCGCTGGCTGCTGCGCATATATATCAGCAACACCCAAAGAGAATATCATCAGAGCGATTATCAAAATCTTACTTCTCATCCTAATCAATCTTCTATACTAAACCATATCTACGCTCTCTACGAGCAAACTCCTCCATCGCCTTATCAAACTCCTCCTCGGTAAAGTCAGGCCATAGCACCTCTGGGAAGTAGAACTCCGAGTATGACGCCTGCCACAACAAGAAGTTGCTCAAGCGGCACTCACCACTTGTGCGAATGATAAAGTCTGGATCGGGAATATTCGATGTCATAAGCGACTGAGCAAAGCTCTCCTCGGTAATATCCTCAGCCTTTAGCTCACCTGAGGCTACACGCTCGGCTAAGCTCCGTGCTGCAAGAACAATCTCTCGACGCGATGAGTAGTTGAATGCCAAGACCATGGTCAACTTATCACCCGAAGCCGTAACGCTCTCGATACGCTCAATCATCTCTAACACCGACTGCGAAAAGCGAGTACGCTCACCCATGATAAGGACACGCACACCCTGCTTAGCAAGCTCCTCACCCTCATTGATTACCGCACGGCAGAAGAGCTCCATAATAGCATCTACCTCAGCCTGTGGGCGACCCCAATTCTCTGTCGAAAAGGCATAAAGCGTTAGCCACTCTACGCCATTGCGTACAGCAGCACGCGTCACAGCACGCACAGACTCAACGCCCATAAGGTGACCCTCATAACGCTCCTTGCCACGCTGCTTAGCCCAGCGACCATTGCCATCCATGATGATGGCTACATGCTTTGGTATAATTCTCTTTTCGCTCATAATATCCGACAAATGTACACAATAAAATCCACAATTCACAATCTACGACGCACAAATTTTCTCGTGCGTGCGCGAACACAACGATAACATACTAATAAACAGTATATTACCGAACCGTTTTCGGCTCAGATTTGAACGCTTCAAAAAGATGATATTTTCTGTTTTAGCGATGGTCAACACCCCACATCATTTTTTTTCTCAACGTGTCGTAGAAGGTATTATTGTGTGGAGTAGCCAAAATAAGTCTTTCAGCAGCAAGAGTTATAGATATCTTTGAGCCATCACCAAGTCTATATGTTCGATTATCAGCCGAAAGGAAGGCCTCACAACCGCGCGACATAAGAGACAATTCAACATCGACACTATCAGGTATAACCACAGGGCGCATCGTTAGATTATGTGGCGCAAGGGGCGATAGAACAAAACATTGACACATAGGGTCAACAATAGGGCCTCCAACACTGAGTGAGTAGGCAGTTGAGCCTGTAGGAGTTGAGACAACAAGACCATCTCCATGGTAGGTAGAAATCTTCTTACCGCCAACATGAGTATCTATCGATATCATCGTAGCACCGTGACGATGTATAGTTGCCTCATTGAGTGCCAGACAGTTACCACCCTCTATGGCATCACACTCGATACGAAGCATTGAGCGTCTTTGATAGACCACCTCGCCACGCAAGATACGCTCAAAAAGCTCTGCTATGCCCTCACCATTATCCACCGTGAGATAGCCCAAGCGTCCGCAGTTTATACCAACAACAGGAGTATCAAAATTTGGGAGACGCTGAACACCCTCAAGTAGCGTACCGTCACCACCATAGGTAATCATCACATCATCACCTTTAGCAACGGCCCTTCCCGAGAACCTTTTTAAAGGCTCAATGGCGATACCCAAAAGTGCCTCTATGACCTCTGCAAACTCCTCATTTATTGTATATTCCATACCAAGACGAGCAATAGCATCGAATATCTCTCGAAGCTGTTCGGCATGATGGTTGACTTGCGTACGCGAAAAAAGTATTATATTCATAGCAACGGATTGAAAAAAAATCGTAACTTTGCTTTCACAAATATAATGAAAAATTTGTAGCAATGGCATCATACGATGCTAAAGATAGTGAAATTATAAGAAACTCTATTGAATATGACAAAACTAAGCGTAAATATCAATAAGATTGCTGTTGTGCGTAACTCGCGTGGTGGCAATATGCCTAACCTGCTCAAGGCAGCGTTGGATATCGAGCGTTTCGGCGCAGACGGCATCACCGTACACCCACGCCCTGATGCTCGCCATATCCGCTACTCGGATGTTAGAGAGCTTAAGGCAAACATCGCTACCGAGCTAAATGTCGAGGGCAACCCTATAGATAGCTTCTGCGAGCTTGTCGAGGAGGTACGCCCAGCACAGGTAACACTTGTACCTGATGCTGAGGATGCCATAACATCATCGGCAGGTTGGGATACCATCAAGCACCGCGACTTTTTGCGTGCTATGGCGGAGCGTTTCCACAAGGCGGGCATCCGCGTGTCAATCTTTGTTGACCCTGTTGTTGAGATGGTTGCAGCAGCTAAGGAGTGTGGTGCCGACCGCGTAGAGCTTTATACTGAGGCATACGCAGCAGGCTACGCAGAGGATAGAGAGAAGGCTATTGCTCCATATATTGCCGCTGCAGAGGAGGCACGCCGTCAGGGTCTTGGCCTCAATGCTGGTCACGACCTTAATACTGAGAACTTGCAATACTTTATCGAGCGTATTCCTTGGGTAGATGAGGTATCTATCGGCCACGCCCTTATCAGCGATGCACTATATTGGGGGTTGGAGAATACCGTGGGTATCTACCAGCGTTGCATTAGTCGAGCACATAATAAATAGCGTTATAGATGCCTCTCAAACACCCTATTTTTAAGCATATAACAAATGTTGTGGACAGCATGGGCGTGGAGGCCTATGTTGTGGGTGGCTATGTACGCGACTACTACCTACGCCGACCATCGTCAGATATAGATGTTGTGGTGGTGGGTAGCGGTATTGCTGTGGCCGAGGAGCTGGGTAAGATGCTGGGCACCAAGGTCGTGGTATACAAGACCTACGGCACTGCAATGCTCCGCTGGAAAGGTATTGAGATTGAGTTCGTTGGCGCGCGCAAGGAGAGCTATACCCCTGAATCGCGCAATCCACATGTTGAGCCAGGAACATTGGAGGATGACCAGCGTCGTAGAGACTTCACCATAAATGCTATGGCATGGTCCGTCAATGGCAAGAACTTTGGCGAGTTAGTCGACCCATTTGGAGGTATGGAGGATATGGACGACTGCATCATCCGCACCCCTTGTGAGCCAGACACCACATTCTCGGATGACCCACTACGCATGATGCGTGCCGTGAGATTTGCATCACAGCTCGGTTTCGATATCGATGATGAGACCTTCGATGGTATATGCCGTCAAGCAGAACGCATAAAGATTATATCTAAGGAGCGTATCATCGTGGAACTTAATAAGATACTTGCCTCACCAGTACCATCTATAGGTCTAACATTGATGCACGCGTCTGGACTATTAAAGTATGTGCTCCCTGAGTTGGAGCGCATGTCGGGCGTGGAGCGTCGAGGTAAGCATGCTCATAAGGATAACTTTGAGCACACGATGAAGGTCCTCGATAACCTTGCTAAGCGCTCGGATAATCTATGGTTACGCTGGGCAGCCCTACTCCACGATATCGGCAAGCCAGCAACTAAGAACTATGAGCCACAACATGGCTGGACCTTCCACCAGCATGAGGTTGTAGGCTCGAAGATGATACCTCAAATCTTCCGCCGCATGAAGCTACCGATGAACGAGCCTATGCGTTATGTGCAGAAGATGGTCTTTCTACATATGCGTCCTATCGTTCTCTCGGAGGACTTGGTGACTGACTCTGCCGTGCGCCGTCTACTCTTTGAGGCAGGCGATGATATTGAGGAGCTTATGACCCTCTGCGAGGCTGATATAACCTCAGGTATTGACGCTAAGGTACAGCGCTATCTGCGTAATTTTGAGCTTGTTCGCAGCAAGATGAAGGACCTTGAAGAGCGAGATAGAGTACGCAACTTCCAACCACCTATTACGGGAGATATCATAATGAAGACCTATAACATTGCGCCATGTGCTATCATCGGCGAGATTAAGGAGGTCATCAAGAATGCCATTCTTGACGGCATCATCCCAAATGACTACGACGCCGCATATAGGCTTATGGAAGAGGAAGCAAAGAAGCGAGGACTTGTGTAACGCAAGCCTCGCTTTTTTAGAGGTGAAAAGTGAAAGGTGAAAACTGAAAAGTACGGTGCGCTTCGCGCGACTTTTTAATATGCGTCACAGACACCACACTTTTCACCTTTCAGTTTTCAGTTTTCACTTTTTTTTAGCCCCACAACCTAATTTCTTGTCAGAAGGCAGCAGATACAACGCTCGGCAAAAATGCCGACCATGGGATAGTAGTTTAACCTACAGCCCTTGGTCGGCACTTTTTGTTAGCGGCAGTAGATGTCTGCCTTATCACAAGAAATTACTTTTCGATATCCTTAAAATAACGATATGTCGCCACTCTCAACTCCTCGGCAGCTGGGTCGTCACAAACGATGATACCCGCCTTGTGTAGCTGGAGTGCTGAGATTGTCCACTGATGGTTGTAGCTACCCTCGATGCCGTGGCGCAAAGCACGCGCCTTCTTGCGACCTGTAGCAAGGATAAGCACCTTGCGGGCATCCATGATAGTACCTACACCTACGGTGAGAGCCTGTGTTGGCACCTGCGAGATGTCGCCACCAAAGAAGCGTGAATTTACAGCAATAGTATCAGGAGTTAGGCTCTTGATGCGTGTACGCGACTGAAGAGATGAGAATGGCTCGTTAAAGGCGATATGACCATCTTCGCCTACGCCACCCATAAAGAGGTCGATACCTCCTGCTGCAACGATAGCAGCCTCGTATGCCTCGCACTCAGCCATAAGGTCTGGAGCGTTACCATTGAGGATGTGAACATTCTCGCGCTTGATATCTACATGCGAGAAGAAGTTGGTCCACATAAATGAGTGGTAGCTCTCAGGGTGCTCCTCAGCAAGGCCGATATACTCATCCATGTTGAAAGTCACAACATTTGCAAATGAGACCTCACCCGCCTTATGTAAGCGGATAAGCTCCTTGTATGTCTCAAGTGGTGTAGAGCCTGTAGGGAGGCCCAAAACAAATGGTGCATCAGTAGTTGCAGCCTTAGCCTTTATCTGCTCAACAATATATGCCGCAGCCCACTGTGCCACCTCCTTAGAGGTATCTTTGATTATTACTCTCATTGTTTATTATTTTATTTTACTAATTACCAACATATTAGAAGTTGTATAAAACAAGCTAATTTTAGGCGTGCGCTGCTCATAAAAGCGGAGTTTACTAATGGTAAATGAGCATTTTAGGAGCAAGCACAACGACAAAGTAGCCGTTTTAGGCAACTTCGCTAAAACATTTTAACAAACACCTCTATGGCCTGATACTCCGCCATACCGAGCTTATCGTATAATTTTGCAGTGTTCTGTGTGCGCTCCTCGGCACGCTGCCAGAACTCGCGGGTATCGCTACCTGGGAATGGCACAATATCCTTCTGCGAGAGGTGACGATAGATAGCGTGGCGCTTCTTAAGCATCTCATCTGGAGATAGCGGCACTGCCATATCTACAAGACCCAAATTCCACTCCATCCATGCACCGCGATAGAGCCATAGGTGGCACTCCTCGCGCCAATCATCGTCATGCGTAAGCTCCAAGGCCTGAAGAATAGCCTCCATACATGTGCGGTGTGTGCCATGAGGATCGGCAAGGTCACCCGCAGCATATATCTGGTGTGGGCGTATCTCGCGGAGAAGCTTAACAATAATGTCGATATCAGCGGATGACAAGGCACCCTTCTTAATACCTCCCGTCTCGTAGAAAGGAAGGTTTAGGAAGTGGGCATTAGTATTTGGATTAAGACCAAATGAACGCACCGCAGCGCGCGCCTCAGCACGACGGATAGCACCCTTGATATCGAGCAATGCACGAGGTTCTGGCATACCACGCTCCTTGGTATTAACAATCTGCTCAACCTCATCAAATCTATTGCCCAAGCCAAGCTCCGAGGCTGTATCAACATTCTGCAACACCACATCATCATGCACCGCAACATTACCCGATGTTTGGTATGCTACATGCACATCATGACCCTGCTCCACAAGACGGATAAAGGTACCACCCATAGAGATAACATCATCATCTGGATGTGGCGAGAAGATAAGGACACGCTTAGGGTAAGGCAACGATGGCGCTGGACGCGTAGAGTCGTCAGCATTAGGTTTACCTCCTGGCCAGCCTGTAATAGTATGCTGTAGGTCGTTAAAGACACGGATATTAACTTTGTCGTATGTACCGCAACTCTCCAACAACTGACCGAGCGAATTCTCGATATAGTCCTTATATGTAAGCTTCAAGATAGGCTTATTTACAATACCGCAAAGCCATACCACAGCCTTACGCACAAACTTTGGAGTCCACTCACAAGGACCTACCAACCAAGGTGTCTGCTCACGGGTAAGCTTCTCTGCGGCATTCTCATCGATAATAAGCTCGATATTTGGATGTGCCTGAAGGTGGCTCGCTGGCACCTTATCGGTAATCTCTCCCTCGACAATATGCTGTACTGCATCCGCCTTATCCTCGCCCCATGCCATGAGGATGATACGGTCGGCACGCATGATGGTGCCAATACCCATGGTGATACCCATCTTTGGGGTATTCTCCAAGCCGAAGAACTGCGACGACTGTGTCTTACGCGAGTTATGTGATAGCTCCACAAGGCGGGTGTGTGACTTAGCATATGAGCCCTGCTCATTGAAGCCTACCTGACCCTGCTCACCAAAGCCTATAATCATAAGGTCAATCTTACGAATAGACTTCTCATACTCTGCACAATAATCCGACACCTCACGCTCTGGAGTTGTGCCATCGAGCATGTGTACATTCTCTGGTGCAATATCTATGTGCTTAAGGAAGTCATCGTAGATGCGATAGTTACGACTCTGCTGGTCAGTGTGACGAATTGGATAGAACTCATCAAGCGAGAAGACAGCAACATGCTTAAATGACACCTCGCCAGCCTGATAGCGGCGCACAAGCTCACGGTACAAGCCAAGTGGCGTGCGACCTGTAGTCAGGCCAAGAACAAATGGAGGAAGCTCCTCATATATATCTCTTGCCGAGGCATTCTCGCTATGGTTTTGTATCATTCGGCAGATAATATCTGCCACATACTGCACACCGTTAAACTCATTCTCAAAGACATGAGTCTGCATACGCTCGTAACGATGTATAATATCCTTAGGTGCACCATCCTTGATAAGTCCACCATGCTTAGGAAGCTGATACTTACTACTATTCATAATATATGGAATGTTCTATAAATTACACATCAAAAACAAATATCGTTCAAAGATATAAATTTTTTGGGGACTCCACATATATTTTCGCCAGAATTTATTGCATTATATGCAAACATCCGCAATAAGGCGATATTACTAAACAAAAATAGGGCAGCCCGAAGACTGCCCTACTCTTTCCAAAAGGTTATACTCGTACAACCCTATTACTTTGTTACGCGCTCCAAACGCTTCATCATCACAAACATAAAGAGTGCTGAGATCAAGCAGAGTACGATAAATACTGTCCATACAGACCACAATGGGAGACCTGCCCAAAGGAAACCACCAACAGATACAAGGAGGTTACCGATAGCAGTGGCAACGAACCAACCACCCATCATAAGACCCTTATACTTAGGAGGAGCTACCTTAGATACGAATGAGATACCCATTGGTGAAAGAAGCAACTCAGCGAATGTAAGGATCAAGTAAGTGAAGATCAACCAGTATGCTGAAGTGCGAGTCTCAGGCTTAGTCTCAGACTTGATAGCCTCCAATGTAGCCTTAGCCTCTGCAACAGCTGCAGACTCCTCAACTACTGCTACCTCCTCACCATCAACAGCCTGCTCAACTACAGGAGCAGCCTCAGACAAAAGAACTACACACTGTGCGTTGTAAACATCTGCAAATACTGGACGAGTCTTATCGTTAAGCTTACCCATGAAGTCCTGAGCAGCCTTAACCTCAGCATTAGCCTTACCGTCAGCCTCCTTCAAAGCCTCAACATCTGCAGCTACATCGTAGCACTTTGCAGCATAAACCTCAGCCTTGTTAACAGCGATAGCCTGAGCCTGCTGGTTAGGAGTGTTAAGACCCTGTGAGCCGATAGCCATGATAGCGAAACCAATAGCTGCTACCAACATACCGAACGCAATCTTACGAGGTGCTGATGGCTCCTTACCCTTGCGAGCCAATGAACCGAAGATAGCCATTGAAACTGGAGTCAACGCAACAACATAGAATGGGTTAAACTGCTGGAAGATAGGAGCTGCAACAGCAACCTCTGCAGTAGCATCAATACCCATTGCACGGTATACAAGGAATGCAAGGATACCAGATGCAAGAACACCTGAAAGAAGCTTACCCTTAGCGCTCTCGCTCTGGAAGATAGAGAATGAAGCGTATACAGCAATGATGATCAATGCAAGGTTCCATACATTGAACAACATTGTCTCGAAGCCAAATGCAGATGTATTAGTGAACTCATCAGCGAAGTATGTGAGTGTCAAACCGTTCTGGTGGAATGCCATCCAGAAGAAGATAACAACCGCAAATACAAGGCAAAGAGCAACAACACGCTGCTTAGTCTCCTCAGCAGTAAGGTTATCTACAACCTGTGCAGTCTCACCCTTCTTAGTACCACCCTCAACATGGCGGAATGTAAAGCGGAATACATAGTAGATCAAGATAGAAACGATCAACGCAACACAAGCTACCATAAATGAGAAGTGGTAAGCATCATTTGATGAGAAGCCAAGAGTGTTCATTGCGTAGTTCTTCATACCAATAGCTGTTGTAGGAGCAAACAATGAACCTACATTGATAGCCATATAGAAGAGTGAGAAACCTGAGTCACGCTTATCTGCATACTTAGGATCGTTGTATAGGTCACCAACCATAACCTGCAAGTTACCCTTAAACAAACCAGTACCAACACTGATAAGTACAAGAGCAGCCATCATAGCGACCATAGCAAGTGTCTCACCACCAAGAGGCACTGAGAGCAACAAGTAACCGCCGAACATAACCATGATACCAGTGGTTACCATACGACCGAAACCAAACTTATCGGCCATCATACCACCAACCAATGGCATGAAGTAAACCAAGCCAAGGAAAGTTGAGTAGATAGCACCAGCTGTACCGCTTGCCAAACCGAAGTTCTCGCGAAGGAAAAGTGCGAAAACCGCTAGCATTGTGTAGTAACCAAAGCGCTCACCTGTGTTTGCAAGGGCTAAGGCGTAAAGACCTTTAGGATGTCCTTTGAACATAGAAAAAAGTTTTTAGTTAATAAAAATATAATTTGTTATTTGTTATTCAATTAACAACATAATATTGGGCAAATATACAAAGATTTTTCATATCTTTGCTAAAAATAAAGCAAAAAAGTATGAAAGAGCATAATTCTAGGCTCCCAATCGTGGAGAATGATGAGTGGTTACAGCCTGTAGAAGAGGAGATTAACCACCGACACAACTTGTATTTAGCTCGATTAGATGATATAGAAAAATCGGCAGGGTCAATTGTCAATTACGCTAATGGACACCACTATTATGGCTGGCAGTATGACTCAATTATGCAGGGCTGGTGGTTCAGAGAGTGGCTTCCAAAGGCTAAGGATGTATATATTTTTGGTGATTTCAACAATTGGCAGCGCACCGAGCTACGCCTGCAGCGCAACCGCGAGGGCGTATGGAGCATCTTCCTACCTGATGCTATGTATGGCGAGCGTCTTACGGATGGCTCACTCTACAAAATGCATGTTCATGGCGACAACGGCTGGCGCGACCGCATACCTGCATACGCAAAGCGTGTGGTGCAGGATGACGAGACCAAGAACTTCACTGCACAGTTCGTTATCGACAAGCCATACGATTGGAAGCATGACGACTTCCGCGCGCCTAAGGTTGGTGAGCTTATCATCTATGAGGCACATGTGGGCATGGCTCAGGAGAAGGAGGGCGTGGGTACTTATGTAGAGTTCCGCGACGAGATTCTACCACGCATCAAGGAGGCGGGATATAATGCCGTACAGCTTATGGCGATTGCCGAGCATCCATACTATGGCTCATTTGGCTATCATGTATCGAGCTTCTTTGCGCCATCATCACGCTTTGGCACCCCTGAGGAGCTACGCTCACTCGTTGACCGCGCCCATGAGCTTGGCATCGCAGTAATCATGGACCTTGTTCATGCGCACTATGTCAAGAATATTGACGAGGGCGTCAACGAACTTGACGGCTCAGACCACCACTACTCTAAGAGTGGCGATGCGGGATATCAGAAGTATTGGGACTCAAAAATATTCGACTATGGCAAGCGCGAGGTTGAGCACTTCCTACTCTCGAATGTTAAATACTGGCTGGATGAATACCACTTCGATGGCTACCGCTTTGACGGCGTAACCTCGATGCTATACCACCACCGCGGATATGTAGAGTTTGACTGCCGCGAGCGCTTCTTTGATGAGGGTGTCGATAGAGATGCTATCGTATACCTAACCCTCGCCAATAAGCTTATCCACGACCTACGCCCCGATGCTATCACCATCGCCGAGGATGTGAGCGGCATGCCTGGCTCATGTATATCTCCAGAGGATGGCGGCATGGGCTTCGACTATCGTCTTGGAATGGCCATACCAGACTACTGGATTAAGCTACTCAAGGAGCAGAAGGATGAGGATTGGAATATCTGGGAGATGTGGTCACAGATGACCAACCGTCTACCTTCGGTACGCACCGTAGCCTACGCCGAGAGCCACGATCAAGCCCTTGTAGGAGATAAGACTATCGCCTTCCGTCTCATGGATAAGGAGATGTACTTCGCTATGAATCGCACATCGGAAAATCTCACCGTTGACCGCGGCATAGCGCTACATAAGATGATACGCTTGATGACAATAACCACAGGTGGCGAGGCATACCTCAACTTCATGGGTAATGAGTTCGGACACCCAGAGTGGATAGACTTCCCACGAGAGGGTAATAACTGGTCATATCAGCATGCACGCCGTCAGTGGTCGCTTGCAGATAATGATCTCTTGCGCTACTCTTATCTTGCCGAGTTCGACAAGGCGATGATTGAGATGGTTAAGGAGTATGGAGTCTTGGGCGATGGATACCCTTACAACCACATGATGGATGAAAATAATAAGACTATGGTATACACTCATAAGGGGCTTCTATTTGTGCTTAACTGGCACCCAACAGCCTCAATACCAAACTATGAGCTATGTGTGCCATGGGCTGGTAAGTACACCCTCTTCATGTCATCCGACGAGGAGCGCTTTGGAGGCCATGAGCGAGCACAGGTCATGAGCGAGCACTTCACAACAACACACCTAAGAGAGGATGGCTCGGAGTACTATACTATAAATATATATAACACCTCACGCACAGCTATGGTCTTTAAGTGGGAGGAGTAATACGATTTGAAGATGATTAAACGACACTTTATGATTGCAGCACTGCTGATGGCAACTATCACAGCGTGCGGAAATAGAAGAGTAACAACCATAAACGACAACCCTGAGCAGGTCATAGTAGAGGATGAGGAGGCTACGGGCGATATGTCCGAGGCGGACCACATCATCATCTCAAAGGAGACTATGAGACTCAAGCTATATGATAAGGATGACCTTCTTATATGTAGCTTCCCTATAGCCATTGGTAAGCACCTCGGCGATAAGCAGGAGTTGGGCGACTGCAAAACTCCAGAGGGAGAGTTCTCTATCGTACAGATACAGCGCGCATCACACTGGATGTATAACACCGCTAAGGAGAATATCAAGGGATACTATGGCAACTGGTTTATCCGCCTAAACACCAAGTATAGCGGCATCGGCATCCACGGCACACATGAGCCTGAGCTAATAGGTCAGCGTAGCACTGAGGGCAGCATACGCCTCGATAACTACCACCTCGATAGCCTTCGCGCAATGATTGATGTGGGCATGGTTGTTCGTATTGAGAGCTCACGCCTTGACAGAGAGGCTGACGGTAAGAGCGCCGAGCCAGAGGTTGTAGCTGAGAAGATACACCCTATCGCCGATGATCATGCGACACCTGTAATTGAGGAGCGCGCCGAGGAGATTGTTGCCGAGGTAGTAACCCCAGAGCCAGAGCAGGAGGTTAAGCAGGCAGCGCCTGAGCAGAGGGCAAAAGTTGAGGAGGAGATACCAAACGATGAGGTATGGCACACTATCAAGGATGGCGAGCTTGTGGGTCGCATCGCAGCAAGCTATGGTGTATCTCTTGCCGAGATTAAGCGTCTAAATCCTAATATCAATGTTGATCGAGTATCTATCGGTCAGCGCATTAAGATTAGAGGCAAGGCATCTCAAAGCAACGAGACAGCAAAGGTAAATAACGCTCCAGCTAATGAGAGCGGCGAGGTATGGCATACAGTAGTGCAGGGCGACCTCTTGGGACGCATTGCAACAAAGTATGACACCAGCATAAAACAAATTAAGAGCCTCAACCCAGGCATCAACCCCGACCGCATCAGCATCGGTCAGCGTATTAGAGTGAAGTAAAAATATGAAGCTGTCTAACAAGGCTCCTTCTTCGTTGCACTTGCTCTCAAAATGCTCATTTACGCCTAGTAAACTCCGCTTTTTCGAGCTTCGTGCGCCTAAAATTAGCTCTTGTCATACAACTTCACAAGAAAGAAGTGACTGTCCATTAACTTGTTGGACAGTCACTTCTTTGTTTATAGGACAAGTCTGTATATGCTTATCCACCGTTATAAGGTATTTCCTATATCTCAATAAATTTACCGCCATCGAAACCTCCGAGATTCTCACGGTAGTAGACATAACCAAGCTGATTGCAGACGAGACGTGTGTTACCTATGACAGTCTCCTCGTTGTTGTGTGAGTGTCCAAATATCCACGCATCAATTCGGCTATCTGCAATAAAGTCACCCAGCTCAGTAGCGAATGCGCTATTGAGGAGGTCTCCCTTATACTCCGGTGCAACCACTGCCATAGATGGGAGGTGATGGGTGACCACTACAATATGCTCTGCGGTACTCTCTGCGACACTCTTTTGATAAAGGCTAAACACTTTTCGTGCTCAGCATTGTAGTCTTCTGGAGTGAAGCGATGGACGATGGCGATATCATCATCGTGGACCGCGCTGTCGAGCCTTACAACAACTGCAAGGCTGTATGCTACATCGATGGCGAGTACACCGTTAAGCGTGTCGAGATGCTCGATGGCAAGGTGCACCTAATGCCCGCTAATGAGCTCAACACAAAATACAAGCCTATCGAGGTACAACCAGAGAATCAGTTTATCATCTGGGGCGTGGTAACTTACGCT
>JAFYRL010000055.1 GCA_017546975.1 Alistipes sp. | reverse complement strand
CTTCTCACCAATACGCTTAAAGCCAGCATGCTTAGCAAGGATAGGAATATAACGATGCATCTCGCCATATACCTCTATGCTTTTAACAACCTTACGGCGATAGGCCTTAAGTCCGCAGTTAAAGTCGTGAAGCTTAATGCCAGAGGCAATACGAGCCGTAAAGTTAAAGAACTTACTTGGCCAACGCTTACCAATAGGATCATAACGCTTCCTTTTCCAACCCGATACAAGGTCATAACCCTCCTCCAATATCATGCGACGCATCTCAGGGATCTCATCTGGCGAATCCTGCAAATCTGCATCCATAGTAAAGACCACCTCTCCTTGAGCAGCCTTAAAGCCCTCATACAGTGCCGCCGACTTACCATAGTTACGAAGGAAACTTATACCCTTAATTGCAGGATAGCGCTCCTTTAAGTTCTCTACAACACTCCATGAGTTATCCGTGGAGCCATCATCAATAAGGATAACCTCATAGCTAAGCTCATTCTCTTTAGCTACCCTATCAATCCACTGCAACAACTCTGGCAACGACTCCTCCTCGTTATAGAGTGGCACCACAACAGATATATCTAACTTATTGCTCATCATCTTAATAGTTTACTGATTATCTTTAGGTTCACCAAAAGATGGGCGACGAGATACAACACCAGCAATGATAAAACCTGGTAGACCTCCAAAAATCATATAACTCTGAAGTTTGCTCACCACATTCAACCACATAGATGGCTGCTCCACGAAGCGCAATTTAGAGGCATAATCATCAAACATATCCATCTCTGAAGCAGGTACACCCATAGATAAATACATCTCCTTAAGCTGTGTAATACGCTCCACGATACCGTTGACATATATATCATAGCCCATAGTCGAGATATAAGCAGTATCTGCAACACCCACCAAGACACCAGCAAGTGCCGACACCATAAGTATATATGACAACGCAAGCGAGTATGGGAAGCCCAACTTTGGGTCAGCAGCATTTGCTATGCGACGAGTAAAACGAACCAAAAGCCAAATAAATACGCCACAAACTACAAGCCACTCAACCATATAGATTACCGAAGCCTTCAACAACGGCATCTGACTAAAGGCCAACAAATAGCGCTCAGCAACAAAAGATAGCGCCATAACAAAGCCAATAATAGCTCCTGAGCGCAACACATCATACCAAAAATCTCTATTCATATCTTCTATTTTCTTATTTTCATCTTATCAAGCGCACGATGGTACTCCGCAGCATTGCGATTATGCTCCTTAAGTGTTCGCGCAAAGTTATGACGACCATCCATCTCGGCACGCGCGCAGAAGTATATATAGTTGTGCTTCTCGTAATTAAGCACACCCTCAATAGCAGCCATATCGGGCATAGCAATAGGCGTAGGTGGCAGACCAGTATACTTATATGTATTATATGGCGATTCTATCTCTTTGTGTTTATCCAATACTCGACGGATTGTTGGATCTCCCGCAGCATACTTAAGTGTAGGGTCTGCCTGCAAAGGCATGCCAAGCTCCAATCTATTGATATAGACACCTGCAATGCGGGCCATCTCCTCCGCGACATTTGTCTCCTCATGTACAATAGAGGCCAAGGTCATAACCTCGTATGGTGTCATGCCCAACTTCTCAAGTTGCTCCTTACGCTTACCACCTGCCCAAAACTTATCAGACTCTACCTTCATACGAAGAACAAGTGCCTCAGGCGATATATCTGCATATACCTCATAGGTATTAGGAAGAAATATCGAAAACATAGCCTCTGCACTACTAAAGCCCAACTCAGCAATAAGCGCCTTATCCCTAAGTGCAGAAAGCACAGCCACCGAATCAGCATCAATCTGCATGGCAACCTTAGATGCCAAGGCCTCAGGTGTACGAGCATTATTGATAACCAAACGCACAGCGTTATCAACACCGAACTTCAACTTTCTTGCAACCTCAATTACAGTCATACCCTTATCAAAGGTGTAGGCACCAGCCTCAATACCCCTATCCAAGTTTATACGCTTAGCGTAGATGTCAAAAGCAAAGGGGTAAAGTAACGAACTTTTCACCTTTGCGGTCATCTCATCATAGCTCTCCTCCGAGCGCAAAACGACTGTTACACGCTCCTCGACAGCTTCGCCGAAGAACATTTTATAGCCCCAAAGAGCAGAAACAAGGCCTATTAGGACAAAAACAAGTATTACTGCAACAATTTTTCTCTTCATTTTTACATTTTTATTTGCAAAGATACATTTTTTTTGTACTTTTGCACCCGGGTAAGTCTTATACGACCAGCTCCTGCAGAACTCCCCCAGGCAAGGAATTGAGCAAGGGTATGCGGTTGTAGCGGTGCGATATAAGTAGCTTACCCTT
>JAFYRL010000008.1 GCA_017546975.1 Alistipes sp. | reverse complement strand
GCTGCGTCAAAATGGTTGATCCATAAACCCGTAGTGGGGAACTCAACTGTGAGAGTTTGTGGATGGGTGTCAAAGTTTCCTACTACTACGAAGGCCTGCTCGCCTGAGATGGATTGTACGTAACGTCCTGTACTCCAATTGTTGCTTCCGACCTTCCATGAGAAGTCTGCTGTACTATTAAACAACTTTGGATAAGCCTGCCTAAACTTGATGAATTGCGAATAAGTATTGTAAAGTGCTTTGCGCTCAGGAACCTCGAGATATTCCCAGCAGAGGGGTTTCTCTCCTGTACGTCCGTTCTCCTCTATAGAATGGTCGTAACCTAATTCACCAAACTGCCATACCATCTTGGGACCTGGAACGGTGAAGAAGAAGGCGGCGTTCAGTGCGGCGCGTTGCATGCGCTCAGCTAACGATTTCGATATTTCGCCAGCGCCCCATGTCTTGGCCTTATACGAGGTACGCTCTTCATCATGGCTTTCCATAAACCCGACGTATCCTCCAAAAGGCATAGCATTTTTTCCTGTCCATAATGATGAAAGGTCGCTATCTGAGACATATCCCATAGCTGTTTGGCAATAGGCATTGTTTACATTGCGCCATACCTTCATGCCCTGTTCGGTAAGCTTGCGCTCTTCGTCATCGCAGCAGAAGTGTTCTAAGATGACTACCGCATCAGGGCGTACGGCCTTGATGGCCTCATAGTAGTTGGTGAGGATATCGATGCGTGCTTGATCATAGTTAGATGCTGTAGACTCGCTACATCTGCGCTGGGTAAATCCTTTGGTGAGATCAAAGCGGAATCCATCGACTCTGTACTCTGTAAGCAGATATTCCAGATTGCGTTTTACATAAGCTCTTACCTCCTCATTTTCGTGATTCCAATCGTGGAACACGCTGTAGGGATGTGGTGCCGACACATTGAACCATGGATTATTGGGAGCGGTGCTGTTATTAGCTGCATCCCAATACATTCGTGCCATGGGGTGAGAACCAGTTGCATGGTTATACACTACATCGAGGATGACTGCTATACCTCGACGGTGACATTCGTCGATAAACTGCTTGTACATTTCTCGTGTGCCATAGGCTTTGTCCATGGCGAAGTAGGCTGCAGGGTTGTAACCCCAACTGTTATTACCGTCGAACTCCTGCACGGGCATCAGTTCAATAGCGTTAATTCCAAGGCTATCGAGATAGTCCATTCGTTTCAGTGCTCCTGCAAGGTCTTTAGAGGCTGTGAAGTCACGTAGCAATAATTCGTAGATGACGAGGTTGTTAGGGTCATCTATAGTGTATGTCTCCATATTCCACTCATACGCTTTCTGTCCTGTTTGTAAGGCGCCCACATTACCTGAAGTCGTGGTAGGGTATGGCGATAAGGTAGGATAGGTGCTTGAGGATATCCATTTATCATCGATAGAGTATACCATCTCAGTGTAGGGATCTGCGATGCGAGCCACCCCCCACGCCTTGTCGTAGAGATGGTATTGAAAACGATATTCCTTGCCTGGTTCCAGTCCTTTCAGTGTACACCACCAGCATCCTGCTTCCTCGTCTCGTTTCATGGCATAGTCGTTTTGGCATTCCCACTGACTGAAGTCACCGATGACATAGGCATAGTCGTAGCTATCACCATTGTTATCCTGCTCTTTTAGTACTAAGGTGACCGTACTATCGTTAATATAGTTGATACCATACTCTAGTCCTGCGGGAAGTGGAGCTTTTTCTACCTTATCATAGGTGATGTTATTGGCGTTGTCCTCTACCATACAGAAGAGGTCTATCGTCTGTTTTGTACCATTGGTATTGCGTACCACTACACCAATCTTATTTATCACTTCCCCGTCAGTAGCTCCAAACCATTGTCGGATAGTAGGAGCAATCTCCAATTGCCATACATTGGGTTCGCCAGTAGGGATGAAACGGCATTTTTCTAAGTTGGTGTTCCAGTTGGCCTGTACGTGAGTCCATTCATGCGATACTAATCCGATATGGGCATATAGCGCATCGGTGTGCCCACTGAAGGGGAATGAGCCACCTGCCTTATAGTAGAGTATACAAGCTTTATCGGCTTTTGGTGTACCATAGTCGGGGAGTGAATATCCCGATAGTCCTGCAGGGAGGTCTGTAAGATTAGGTACTATATACTCCTCAGACTGTGGTTCACAGGCGATAAGTGCCCATACGAGACAGAGTAAGAATGGTAGTAATACGAATTGGCGATACATATGGGGTATGTGTTTTTATAGTGCGATCTAAGGTCCGTTCAGAGACCTTAGACCAAAAGGGGCACCCATTGAGGGTACCCCTATTAGTAATAAGTCGATATATTAGTTGATAGAACCAATACCTGCGTTGAAGTCGAGTGTTACCTTCTGACCAGCAGTAGCAGCTACTCTTGCTTGGTCGCCACCAGCGCCGCGGTATGCGATAATACCGTCAAATACGATGAACTCCATCTGCCACCAGTCAACACCTGTGATTACTGAAGGAGCAGCGGTATACATGCGAACCTCACCATCAGCGACGAATGCAGGTGATACGAGTGTAGTACCTTCGGCAACAAACTTGTTCTCTTCTTTAGCAGCATCCCAACCACCGAAGCAGTCACCCATACCGTAAACGGCTGCAGGTTCCATAGCTACTACGTTGTTTACGAGGTCAATGTAGATGGTATAGAAACCGTCTTCTGCAACATGGCAGTTACCACCATCAATGGTAAAGCCTGTGTCAGAGCCGAGACCTGTAAAGTCACCTGACCACTCTCTCTTGGGGCAGAACTTAAAGCCATGGAACTCTTCCTCTGTTGTTGCCTTGATGTATCGTGTAGTCCAGAAAGCACCTGAGTGACTATGTACGGGGATAAGTTCAACAACACCTTCTGAAGCCCAATCCCAAGCACCGAAGTCCTGACCAATCATGTACAGTTCGGTGGGCAAGTTAGACTCTTGTGTGCACTCTGTTGTAAATGTATAACCAGCAGCTATATCACCACCCTTCAAGGTGTAGGTCAATGTGATGGTGTAGAGGCCAGCCTTCTCAACCTTGATATTAGCACCATTGGGGAGAGATTCCATACCGAGGTTAGTGTTTGCCTTTACATTACCAGCATCGTCGAGCTGAATCTTCCAACCGTGGCCATAAGCAAACTTAAATTCACCGTTAGCGGGCATATCTACGTTTTCCATCTTCCATGTCATGGTCTGAGCGTTTACCTCTACTGCGTCGAATGCAGTGAAGCCCCAGCCATTCATAGCACCACGAACACCCCACTGTACGTCAGAAACGATGATCTGCGGATAGAGAAGGTCGCCTTCGAGGTTGAGGTCAAGTACGATATGGTAGAGACCAGTCTCGTCAACCTTCATAGCGGGAGCATTCTCACCGATTACCAATTCACCGCGCTTTACAGTAGCGAGTCCAGGATTATCTGCAAGTTCAGTAACATTGTATTCCTTAAGTGTAGCGCCATAGTTGGTCTTCTTACCTGCTTCATTGAGTACGAGGTAAAATTCCTTTCCTCCCTCAAGGACGATATACTTCTCATACATACCGCCACGCTTCTCTGCAGTAACCTCGTTTAATCCTGCAGCCATGCCGAAGTCTGCAGTGATGTCAGCAGAACCTGTAGCAGCACCATACACATAGAAACCGTCAAGTGTGATTTCGTCAAAGTTAACACCACCCTGTTGGTTTTCGGGTTCGCAAGAAGTTGCGGCAAACATCAGTGCAATAGCACTAATACTCATCAATACTTTTTTCATAATAACTGATATTAAAGTTTAACAAAAAAGTGAAATAATTTAATTATTTGTGTTTCTATTATGGAATATCATCATATCCTTCGTTTTGCTTCCAGTAGCGCTCGCCTGTCTCCTCATTGATTTTCGATTTCTCGAGTACAGAATAGGGGATGGGGAACCATTCGCGGAACTTCTGTTTGGCGGTGACATAGTCAACATATTGGTTATCGGCAAACTTACCGAAGCGGATAAGGTCACGACGACGTACACACTCCCATGCAAATTCGCGTCCTCGTTCATCAAGTATGTCGTCGAGCTGCAAGTTCACTACACCGGGATATGCTGTGGCATATGCCTCTGCAGGCTTATCTTCGTAGGCCATGGTACGATTGAGCATCTTTTGGAAGTCGGGTGTATTGAATCCAGAGGTTCCTTGTCCACCACGGAGTATAGCCTCCTCCTTCATCCATAACACATCGGCATAGCGCATCAGTACGAAGTCATTCTCTGCATATTGATATTTGGCCTCCTTATCTATTTCATATTTCGTGCATCGTGCTCCATCATACCAGTTGGCTGCTTCGAGTGAAGCAATCTCTATGCGGCAGGTAGAGCCAATCTTGTTCTCGTCAAGGATAATCTCTCCGTTCTTGTCAAAGATGGGACCAATGAACCATCCCCATTGCTTGGCGCTCTGGGTGCCATACTGTTGTACGGTCTTGGCGTATTCCTTGAGCGGGCCATGATATTCTTCCTCCAATTGTTTGTTATATGCAGCCAATTCGGCATCGGTCATTTTGTCGGGACGTACAGGAGGCTCGGGAGCCGCTGGTGGAATGGGGCCAGGGCCGCGGAGATCCTTCTCGCTATATCGTTTCATAAATCCTGGTCGTGCAGAGAATCCGTTCCATGGTTTCTCAATCATATTGTACACTGACTGATGCGAGTAGTGCAGGGTGAGTATGGGCATGCGCATTTTATTTGACATGCTTCCACTGTAGCGTAGGTCAAATTCTCCATTTCCATTTTCCACGATGACGAAGATGTTTTCCTTGGAGTTGCTGTTATCAATTTTGAAGTTGGCAAACCAGTCGTCTTCGATGCTGTACGACCCTGCATCGATAACCTTGTCACAACATGCTACGGCATTGGTGTAGAAGTCTGCTGCGGTCTGTATCTTGGTAAAGTCGCTACGATAAGCAGTCTCCGCGATGTTGATGTTATCGGGTGTGCAGCCAAACGATTCGGCATTGAGGTAGAGGCGTGCCAACAAGGCGTAGGCGAAGCCTTGGGTAACGCGGCCATAGTTGGTAGAGCGATTGCCATCGTTTACCACGGCCATATTGGGTGCATTTCGCTCTAGGCAGTTTACGAGATGTGACCACACTTGCTCAGGCTCCATCAACGGCTCTGTTCGGTCGACAAATTCCTCTAAGTAGGGGATGCGTCCAAAGCAGTCAAACAGCATGTAGTAATAATATGAACGTAGCACCTCGAGTTCGCCCACATACTGTGCATACATCACATCGCTCATCGACTCCTGTGCATCAGATAAGGTAGCCAACAACTGATTACAGAGCACAGCTCCCGCGATGGTCGAGTTCCATATATTTTTGAAGGCATCTCCCATCCAGTTCCAATTATGGTTGTTGAGGCGGGTCCAGTAGTAACTATC
>JAFYRL010000007.1 GCA_017546975.1 Alistipes sp. | reverse complement strand
TTCGGTTGCTTTTGTGTCTATTTCGGCATCTATCTTATCTTTCCTCGGTTGCTATGCCCGCATAGCGCCCTCGAAAAAGATAAGAAATCTGTTCGAAATATCCAACAAAATAAACTCGACCTAATTTATAGAACCTCCCTAAAATAAATGAGGCTGCCAACATTGTCGACAGCCTCACAGATGGTATATAATACTTATGTATTACTGTGTAATAGCACCATTGAATGTGTATACGCAGCTGTGTGCAACTGCATACTCATCAACATAGTCAAGGTTGATAGTTACATTGTTGCCATTAGTTACAACAATTGTGCTTGATGTTTGTGAGCCACCATTGTTTGTGCGGCTAATATACTTACCATCAATAGTTACATTCTCAATGAATACACCTGATGATGTATTGTAAGCAACATGGTTAAGGCTTGTACCATTGGTGTATGTGCCATCATATAGAGACAACTTGTCAGCTCTGTTGTTGAAAATCCAGAAGCCGATAATGTCGTTACCCGATGTAAGCTCATAGTAGCAGTACATCTCATAGCCTGAGCCATAGTCGCTCGAAAGGTCCTTAACAAACTTCAAGGTTGTGTCAGCGGCAGGAGTGTCATCGTTGCCACCCTCGTCGCCACTGCCTGGGTTAGCCTCAGTAGTGAAGGTTGCTGTACCAGCATCTGAAGCAGAGTTAACAGCAGCATCAGCAGGGTTTGCTACAACAGATACAGAGTATGTAGTATCATACTCAAGACCCTGATAAACTACATAAGCAGTCTCTACAGTCTTAACATCTGTGCCATTCAAAGTAACAGTGTAATCCTTAGCACCTGCAATTTCGTTCCAGCTGATAGTGGCAGCATTACCTGATACCATGCCTACAACGGTAGGAGTCTCAAGCTTTGTAAGCTCGGTATTGCCACCCTGGTTAGCTGAACCACCAACAAGACCATTGTATGTAACAACAAACTGATCACCTGCCTGCATAACAAGATTCATAGTAATCACAACATTTGTGTTATCCTCAGTTTCAACAACCATTGAAGATGTCTCAGTTGGTTTGTAGCTAACGCCGTTATATTTGAAGTTGTTAACATAGAATAGGTTCTTATTGCCTGCATAGCTTACGCCTGATGCGCACTGGAATGTACCAGCGCTAATCATATTGTTGCGTGCCTGGTAGTCATTGATAACAAGATCAAATGAGAGGTTCTCGCCAGTAGCCTTAAATGTATAGAAGTAGTATGATGAGTTGTAAGTACCCTCGCTAAGAGACTCTACCACGAGAGTGTTGCCATCACCAGCATCCTCGCCCTTATCGTTGATTTTGCCGTTGTACTCAATCATATATACGAAGCCGTCACGACCCTCAAGAATCATCTCGATATGGTACTCCTCGCCCTCGTTGCTTACATAGATTGAACCGCCGTCAACAGCTACTGACTGGTCGTTAACGGTGAATGTGCGTGTTGTGAACTCGTCTGGGTAGCTGCCGAAGATAGTTGTGTTAACCCATGCGTACTCGCCTGCAACGATAGACTCCTCGCCAGCGATGCTTGGCATAAAGTGTACATCTACAGAGAAGCCCTCGCCAACAACCTGGTACTTGTTACCCCATGTTGTAGAGCCGCCCCACAACCACTTATCAGCAGTGTGTGTAGCCTCGAACTCAACAGGTGCCTGGCTGCCGCCGTCTGCAACTGAGAGGCTGCCCTCGAATACTACATGGTGGATAGAGCCATCGCGCTCAAGCTCGATATTTGCCTCAATCTTACCATTTGTGATAGTTACATTTGCATCCTTATACATCTCGAAACCATTAGCAAGAGTGCCATTCTCCATCTGGTAGCGGTAAGCGTAGTCAGGGATAATGGTGTTTGCTGTGTAGCTATCAGAGAGTGTGTATGTGCCGTTAGGAAGTACGCCGTTACCCTTTGCTGATGCGATGATAGCGAATGAGTAGTATGTACCACCCTCAATGCCCCAGCCGTTGTCAGCCCATGCATTGTCACCAAGCTCGAAAGCATAGATGTGCATGCCATCCTCGTTATCGTAGTCAGTAACGATGTGAGTTGCAGCGAACTCTACCTTCTCAGTATCTTCGTTACCGCCCTGGTTGTCATCTTCGTTACCGCCCTGTTTAGCAAGAGTTGTCATAGTCTTGCTATCCTTAGCTACGCCCTTGCTGTTCTGGGCTGCTGCAACGATAGTGTACAAAGTCTCAGCCTTAAGCTCAGAGACAGTTAGCTCAACGCTCTTGTTTGCCTCAATATGAGTACCGTTAGCAAGTACCTCAGATGCTGTTGGAGCCTCCTCGCCCTCAACAACGATGTATGCAACCTTAACTGCATCTGTAGAGGCAATAGTGAAGCTGATTGCATCCTCTGTGGCTGTGCCTACAGTGATAGCAATAGTAGCATCCTTAACCTCATCAACCTTATCGGCTGTAGAATCACATGCCACAAAGAAGAGTGGCAATGCGAGAAGTGCTAAAAATAGATTTCTAAGTTTCATGATAGTTTAGTTTTATTTGTTGAATATTTCCAATCTTACTATTTGAGGTACTTGTTCAACCAATCGAAGAACTCACGGTTCCAAACAACCGAGTTCTGTGGCTGGAATACCTGGTGTGCCTCGTTCTCGAATGATACCAAGCGTGCATCGATGCCCTGAACGCGTGCTGCGGTGAAGGCCTCCAATGACTGGCTATATGGGATGCGGTAGTCCTTCTCGCCAGTGATAATCATAATTGGGCTATCCCAGTTACCCACCTTCTTATGTGGTGAGTTAGCGTATGAGCGCATTGCAGTAGCGTTGTCGGTCTCCCAGTATGCACCACCATAGTCGTTAGTCACGAAGAAGAGCTCCTCGGTGTGACCGTACATAGACTCGAAGTTGAAGATACCGCAGTGTGCGATGAATGCCTTGAAACGACCCTCGTGAACACCTGCAAGGTAGTATGTTGAGTAGCCACCGTATGATGCACCTACGCAACCACGCTTATCTGTGTCAACAAATGGCTCCTTAGATACCTCGTCGATAGCGGCAAGATAATCGCGGATATTCTGACCTGAGTAGTCGCCAGAAATCTGGTCTGTCCACTCCTGACCAAATGATGGGCAGCCACGGCGGTTAGGCGCTACGATAATATAGCCCTCAGCAGCCATAAGCTGGAAGTTCCAACGGTAGCTCCAGAACTGTGATACGGTGCTCTGAGGACCACCCTGGCAATAGAGAAGTGTAGGGTACTTCTTCGCTGGGTCGAAGTGTGGAGGGTAGATAACCCATGTAAGCATCTTCTTGCCGTCAGTTGTTGTAATCCAACGCTCCTCAACATTACCGAAGTCGATATTGTCGTAGATCTCGCGGTTAACATCAGTCAACTGAGTAAGCTCGCCAGACTCAAGGTTTACATCGTATAGCTCAACAGCCTTAGAGATAGTGTTCATGTTTGCTACAATCTTACCACCAGCAAATGTGAAGGCGTTGATGTCGTGGTTACCCTTTGTGATGTGCTTCATGTTACCTGCAAGGTCGATGTGAGCAACCTGGTGAGTACCGCGCCATGGAAGAACGAAGTACATAGCCTCGTTGCCATCCCATACAACCTCTGTTACGCAGTAGTCCTGACCGCGTGTGATGTAGTTGCACTCGTTGGTTGCAAGGTCGTATACCCACAAACGCTGCTGGTCAGCCTCATTGCCTGGACGACGCTGTGAGCGGAACGCAATCTTTGTGCCATCTGGTGAGAATACTGGGTACTTATCATAACCTACGAACTTATCTGCACCCTTAGCAGCAGCCTCCTTAGAGAGGTTGCGTGTAGCCTCAGTAGCGAAGTCGTAAAGGAATATGTCAGAGTCAGTAGAGAGTGCATACTCAGTACCTGTAAGTGGCTTGCAGGTGTAAGCAAGCATAGTGCCATCTGGAGAGAGACGAATCTCTGCAGTGTCGAAGTATGGTGCCAAAGGAGCATCGTATGCCTTGTCAGCGCCGATGATATCCTTGCCATTCTCAATCTTGCCATTCTTGTAGTCGGCAGCGAAGATGTGGAGGTATGAGCCATCATCCCAATAGTCCCAATGGCGTACCATAAGGTCGTCATAAACGCGTACCTTAGACTTGTCCATATCTGCATACTTATCCGAACCCTTCAATGGAGCAACCTTAACGCGCTGTACATAGAAGGCGTGGTCACCAGCGATGCCGAAGCCCTCGATGCCGCCCTCAATGTTGGTGAGCTGAGTTAGGTTCTTACCCTCGATATCCATTGCCCAAGCCTGCATAGAGCCTGAACGGTTAGACATAAAGGCTACAGTGTTGTTGTCAAGCCACTGTGGCGCAGTGTTTGTAGAGTTGTAGTCGGTAAGAGCACGCTCCTGGCCAGTTGCCATATCACGCAACCAAAGAAGTGTGATGCCACAGTTCTCGGCCATGTTGTACTGTGTCTGTGTGTAGATAAGCTTTGAACCATCCTCAGAGAGTGTCTGAGCGCCGATACGGCTCATCTTCCACATCACCTCAGGGGTGAACTTACCCGCCTCTTTCTCCTCGGCGGTTAGAGCATTGTTAATCTGTAGAGGCTTTGGAGCATTGTTCTCCTTAGTCTCTGAGCAACAGCCCGCTGCAAGGATTGCTGCAAATGTCATAAAAAAGAGAATTTTTTTCATAAAAGATTATTATTGTTTATATTGTTCTCAACTTTAATTTCTATCTTTGCCTATCAAAATTGCAGATTATGAAGAGAATATCTATATACTTTGGTGATGCAGAGGTTGTTATAACAGATACTCCTCAGGATCATCGCTATGCTGTTGTATATGCGGATACCTCTATTATAAATAATCTGGGTGCCAAGATACAAAAAAAAGTTGAAACCAACAAATTTGTTGCTGTTATCAGTCAAGACCCTACGGCGACCTTTGAGGAACTAAAACAGGACTTCGTTCTTGTTGAGGCCGCGGGTGGCGTGGTGCAAAATGAGCGTGATGAGTTGCTTATGATAGAGCTTCGTGGACGCTGGGATCTGCCCAAGGGGCATATTGAGGCTGGCGAGGAGGCAAACATTGCGGCACTGCGAGAGGTCGAGGAGGAGACGGGCGTTGTGGCGGAGTTGGTTGATAAAGAGTCTATTATGGAGACTTGGCATGCCTATAACACCTATGGTCGTTGGGAACTTAAGCGCACACGCTGGTGGAGGATGAGAGCTCTTTGTGGGGAACTTAAACCTGAGGATGAAGAGGGTATAGCTCGCGTGGAGTGGTGCAGCGCAGAGAGTATGCAGGAGAGATTAAAAATGAGCTACGCCACAATTAGAAGGGTTGTCAATGCGTTATAGGGAGTGTAAAGAGAGGGATAAGTTATGAATAAGATACTTTGGGTAGATGATGAGATAGATTTGCTGAAGCCTCATGTGATGTTTCTGCAATCGAAAGGATATGGTGTTGATACATGTAACAATGGCTACGATGCGGTGGATATGTTGCGTGCCAGCTCCTATGACCTTGTTATCCTCGATGAGATGATGCCTGGAATGACGGGGCTTGAAACCTTGCCTCTAATCAAGGAGGCGCATCCATCTTTGCCCGTTATCATGGTGACAAAATCAGAGGAGGAGAATATTATGGATAAGGCCATAGGCTCGAAGATTGCGGACTATATCATCAAGCCCGTAAATCCTAATCAGGTACTCCTTTCGATAAAGAAAAATCTGCACTCTGAACAGCTTGTTACAGAGCAGACAACGGCGGATTATCGCTCGGAATTTGGGCGTATAGCTATGCAACAGCAGAGCGCCTCATCGTTTGCTGATTGGTGTGCCTTGTACCGCAAGATTGTGGGCTGGGAGATAGAGCTTTCGCAATCCCAGGATAGGAGTATTGGCGAGGTGCTTAGCTATCAGAAAAACGAGGCAAATCAGGAGTTTTCAAAATTTGTGCGTCGCAACTACTATAATTGGATTAACCAGCGTGCCGATGAGCAGGAGATACCAATTATGTCGCACACTCTTATGCGTCGTCGTATCCTCCCTGAGGTGGATGGTGGCGGTAAGGTTACGCTGCTTGTGATAGATAATATGCGCTACGACCAGTGGCGTGTTATTGAGCCGTTGTTGCGTGGCTACTACGATATTGCCGTCGATGACCTATATTGTTCTATTTTGCCTACCGCAACGCAGTATGCGCGCAATGCTCTCTTTGCTGGATTGATGCCTCTTGCTATTGATAAACTTATGCCTGATAAGTGGTTCAATGATAATGAGGATGGCGGCAAGAATATGTACGAGGAGGAGTTTTTAACGCGACTTCTTCAGCAGGCGGGTAAGCGATATAAACTCAGCTTTGATAAGCTTGTTAGACCTGAGTCGGGTCGTAGGATGCTTGATAATATGAATCGTGTATATGGTGCTGACTTCTCAGTTATTGTATATAACTTCCTCGATATCTTATCGCATGCCCGTACCGAGACAGATATTATACGCGACCTTACGGATGATGAGGCGTCGTTCCGCTCGCTCACCCGTTCATGGTTCGAGCACTCGGAGCTATTCACAATGTTGAAGCTGCTTTCGGAGCGTGGCCATAAGGTTATCGTAACTTCGGACCACGGAACAATCAGGGTTGACAATCCTGTGCGAGTGACAGGTGATAGGGAGACCTCGGCAAATCTCCGTTATAAGACGGGTCGTAACCTTGTCTACAATGCGCGTGAGGTCTATGAGGTGACACGCCCAGAGGATATACAGCTTCCGTCAGGGCGTTTGACATCGAGCTATATCTTTGCATATAACCGAGATTTCTTGGTCTATAACAACGATGCAAATAAATATATACGCTACTACAAAAATACATTCCAGCATGGTGGAATATCCATGGAGGAGATGATGGTGCCATTTGTGGTGCTTAAGCCTAAGAAGAGATAAAAAAGAGTATAAATATATGGAGAAAACTTTGGAGATTAACTCGCTCGACGAGTTGGATATGGTTGCGGCAGAGGTTATCGGGTCGCTGAATGGTCGTACTGTTGTAGCCTTTGATGCCCCTATGGGTGCAGGTAAGACAACGCTTATCAGCCGCATTGCGCGTTACCTCGGCTCGGAGGATGATACTACAAGCCCAACATTTGCGATAGTCAACCAGTATGAGGGTGACCGCACAATATACCACTTCGATATGTATCGTATCGACCGTATTGAGGAGGCTCTTGACTTTGGTACTGAGGAGTATCTTAGTTCGGGAGAGTTGTGCCTTGTGGAGTGGCCAGAGAAGATCGAGGCGCTTCTACCAGATAATACTATGGTGGTGAAGATTGAGATATTGTCTAATACATCACGCAGGTTTATTATTAGATAATTGTCGAGAGTACCGATACAGAGAGAGGCTGTCAACCATTTTTTGACAGCCTCTCTCTGTATGTGTTATTACTCTTTATAGTTGAGCCTCTGTGTGTTTAGTTACAACAACCGTAGTCTTGCAAATCTCATTGTCGTGGTCATCTCTGAGGATAACGGTAAAGGTGTTGTAGAGTCGGTCGAGGTACTCCCACTCTGGAGCAAACTTAAGCTGAAATGGTAGGGTGTCACCCGCAGCAATTAGGTCGAGGCGGTCTACAAGGATAAAGTTGTCGTGCATAACTCGAATGTTGCACTCTCCACTATAGCCAACAATGTTGCCCGAACATAGATAAGTGTGTCTTGTGAATGGCTGGTTGGCGCTGGTGTTGTTGCTGATGGTGGTTTCGTCGATGCACTCTATCGTAATATTTGAGAGTGTTGCGTTGGTATTACCGCCTACACTAAAATCAAATTCGCATGCGGCGAATGTCAATGCCAAGAGGCAAAATATAAATCTTTTCATAATCTGGTAATTATTGGTTACTAGGAAGTTATTTGTAAATTACAATACAAATTTACCCCCCCCCCATTTGAATTTTCCAAATTTTTTGGCAAAAAAATGTGCTTGAAAGCGCAGATTTATGCATATTGCATAAATAGTTATTTTGCCAAAATTGGAGGCGCTATAATGTTTCGTGTTTGGCTATATTCGTTTATTATAGCTCTTTACAAAAGTTTATACTTTCAATTTTTTTGTTACCTTTGCGCCAATTATTTATGAATGAAATATTTTTATGGAAAAGTACGAATCTAAACAGCAACAGATAAATCACCCTGCAGCGTTGATTTTCCCTATTATCTCGCGTATGGATCTTATGACGCCAGCAATTCAGGATAAGGTCGAGGAGTGGGAGGCAACAGAGGATAGCTGCTCTTTCAAGGTTAAGGGTATGAAGGTGAGCCTCCGAATCGAGGAGAAGGTTGAAAATAAGCATGTTAAGATTGTTGCGGGCGAGGGTGGCTTGCCTATTGACTTCAGCTTCTGGATTCAGCTTAAGGAGGTTGCTGAGCGTGATACTCGCATCCGCATGGTGTTGCACGCCGAACTAAATGTGATGATGAGAATGATGCTCGGTAGCAAACTACAGGCGGGTCTTGACCAGGCAGTAGAGGGTTTGGCTAAGGCTCTAAATAGCTTCCGTTAGTCTCTTGTTTGTTGCTTTACAGCACTTTGTAGCGATAAAAAATCACTTTTATTTTCGTTTTTACTTGCATATTATACAAAGTTGCCGTATATTTGCGAGAATTTTTCGCCGAAATAATATTTGAGCGTAAAATCGGTTAACGAGATAGAACGAGAAATTTATTATAATTATTAAAATAAGGTAACAACTATGACAAAGGCAGATATCGTAAACGAGATTGCAAAGTCAACTGGTGTTGAGAAGGTTCAGGTTCAGGCTATCGTTGAGGCTTTCATGGATAGCGTGAAGGGTGCTATGATTAAGGGTGAGAATGTATACTTGCGCGGTTTCGGTAGCTTCATCATCAAGAAGCGTGCTGAGAAGGTTGCTCGTAACATCTCTAAGAATACTACTATCACTATCCCAGAGCACAACATCCCAGCTTTCAAGCCAGCTAAGAGCTTTGCAGGTGAAGTAAAATAATTTAAACAAACCTTTTAATATTATACAATTATGCCAAACGGAAAGAAGCACAAGCGTCATAAGATGGCGACGCACAAGCGTAAGAAGCGTCTTCGCAAGAATCGTCATAAGAAGAAGTAATTTCCTCTTATTGGGACATAGTTGGAGCTAAGGCAAGTCCTTAGCTTCACCTATTTAAAAGAAGCTGCATCAATTGGATGTTGGCTTTAGAAAAATAAACTGATTTACATTGTTTTTATGAATAGAGAACTTATAATCAATGTAAATCCAACGGAGGTCTCTATAGCGCTCTGCGAGGATAAGGTCCTTGTGGAGTTGAATAAGGAGCGCTGCGAAAATGGCTTCTCTGTGGGCGACATCTATTTGGGTCGTGTCCGCAAGATCATGCCAGGTCTCAATGCAGCATTCGTAAACATTGGCCACGAGAAGGATGCCTTTATCCACTACCTCGACCTCGGAGCAAACTATGCGTCGCTACAGAAGATTGTAGATAGCCGCGATAAGAGCAAGAACATGGTGAGGGTTGAGAGCATGAAGCTCGAACCTCAGCTCGAAAAGGAGGGTCGTATAGGTGATCATTTGAAGGTGGGCGATACGGTGATGGTGCAGATATCCAAGGAGGCGATATCGACCAAGGGCCCACGCCTTACGGCAGATATATCGCTTGCAGGTCGCAATGTAGTGTTGGTGCCATTCTCGAATAAGGTGTTTGTGTCGACCAAGATACGCTCGAATGCCGACAAAAAACGACTTCGTAAGGTTGCACTTGATGTGCTCCCAAAGAATTTTGGTGTCATAATCCGTACAGCCGCAGCAGAAGCTGAGGATATAGACATCATGCAAGACATACTCTCTCTTGTTGAGAGATGGAACAAGGCTCTTAGCAATATGCGCAAGAGCGAGGCTCCAGCTCGCATAATGAGCGAAATGAGCCGTGTGAACACAATTATTCGTGACTCACTGAACGATACTTTCTCGCAGATTACCGTAGATGATGAGAATCTATATGGCGAGATTAAGAGCTATGTACACGCCATCAAGCCAGAGATGGAGAAGTTGGTAAAGCTCTACAAGGGCAAGGTGCCTATCTTTGATCAGTTCGATGTCGCGAAACAGATTAAGTCGTTATTCGCCAAGTATGTATCTTTGCGTCGTGGTGCTTACCTAATTATCGAGCACACCGAGGCTATGCATGTCATAGATGTTAACTCGGGAAATCGCACCAAGGCAGAGGATGACCAGGAGCAGACAGCCTTAGAGGTTAATCTTGCGGCAGCAGCCGAGATTGCAAGGCAGTTGCGTCTAAGAGATATGGGTGGTATCATCATCATCGACTTCATAGATATGCGTAAGCAGCAGAGTCGACAGATACTACTTCAGGAGATGCAAAATCTCATGGCTACGGATAAGGCCAAGCATACCATACTTCCTCTTACGAAGTTTGGACTTATGCAGATTACACGCCAGCGTGTGCGCCCTATCGCTATAGAGGAGACTTCGGATATTTGTCCTACATGTTATGGAACAGGTAAGGTCGGACCTACAATCCTACTTGAGAATAAGATTGAAGGTCAGATACAGGATCTTGCTGAGAAGGGCGTTAAGTATGTTAACCTTAAGGTTAGCCCGTATGTCAAGGCATACCTCACTAAGGGACTTATTTCGAAGAGATTGCGTTGGATTTTTAAGTACAAGATAAATATCAAACTTTCTGCGGACCAGAGTGTCGGAATGGTTGATGTGAAATACTTGGATAGAAGTGGAGAGTCGCTTCTTGTTAACTCTCAAGAGTAAAACCCTAACGAAGCGATATGAACTATTTGAAGGGGCTGGTTCGTGACTCCAAACTCGCGAAACAGTTACATAAATGTTTGGAAAAGAAAGGCTCTACCGTCCATCTCGAGCAGTTGGTCGGCGGGGCTTTTTCGTTATATGCCGCAGAGTCAGTCGAGCGTGTAGCGGGTGTTCATATCTTCCTTATGGAGGATAGAGATAGCGCTGCCTACTTGGTTAATGACTTTTATGAGTTGCTTGATGATGAGCGTGTTGCCTTCTTCCCATCGGGCTATAAGCGCTCCGTGGCCTATGGCTCGGAGGATGCTCAGGGTGTCGTGCAGCGTACCTCGACACTCAATGCCATAACAAACCATAGGGAGGGTTATTTAGTCGTTTGTACCTATCCTGAGGCCTTAGCTGAGACGGTAACAGCGAGGGTGAACCTTGATGAGCAGTCGTTGCATCTTCGTGCGGGAGATACATACGCACAGTCGCAGCTTGTTGCATGGTTGGATGAGCATGAGTTTGTGCGTGTGGAGTTTGTCTATGAGCCTGGTCAGTACTCTGTGCGTGGAGGTCTTGTCGATGTATTCTCCTATGCTGAGTCTAAGCCTTATCGTGTCGACTTCTTTGGCGATGAGATAGACTCGCTGCGTAGGTTTGACATATCGAGTCAGCTCTCTGCAGAGCGTCCTGATGAGGTCTTTATCATTCCGAATACCTCTAAGGATGAGGTGCGTGTGTCGTTGGCTGAGTTCGTAGGTGAGGCTACATGGTGGCTCTCGGATGGTGACTTTGCTCTGCGTAAGGTTGCAGATGTGCGTAAGCGTCTTTTGGAGATTGCCGAGAGTGAGGAGGATGCGCATAGTTTGTCAACACGAGTAACCTCGCGCCAGCGTCTGCTCTCAGATTGGACAACATCGACGGTGGTGCTGCGTAAGGATAATATCAGGGAGCGTGCAGCGCAGTCGACGCTACAGTTCCACACTACGCCACAACCAGCCTTTAATCGCAACTTCGAGATGTTGGCAGATGATATACGCTGGAATGGTGAGCGTGGCTATGTAACATCTATTCTCTCGCATAATAAGGCTCAGATTGAGCGACTTACCAATATCTTTCATCAGGTAGGGCGTCAGCAGGTGAACTTCCGTGCTGAAGATTTGGTGCTGCATGAGGGCTTTATAGATAACGATTTGAAAATCTGCGTATATACCGATCATCAGATATTTGACCGCTACCAGCGCTATCGCTTGCGTGGTGAGATTAAGCGTGACGAGCAGATGACCGTGGCGGAGCTTAATGCTCTGAAGGTGGGTGATTTCGTAGTACATATTGATCATGGTGTAGGTCGCTTTGGAGGTCTTGTTAAGCTCAACGATAATGGTCGTATCAAGGAGGCTATCAAGCTTATATACAAGGATAATGATATTCTGTTTGTGAATGTTCATGCTCTGCACCGTATATCGCGATATAAGAGTGGAGAGGGTGAGCCTCCAAAGATATATAAACTTGGAAATGGTGCTTGGCAGAAACTTAAGGATACAACTAAGAAGGCGGTTAAGGATATCTCGCGTGAGTTGATAGCCTTGTATGCTAAGCGTAAATCATCCAAGGGCTTTGCCTTCTCGGAGGATGGATACCTTCAGCAGGAGCTCGAAGCCTCGTTCAAGTGGGAGGATACGCCTGATCAGCAGAGTGCCGTGGCGGCAGTTAAGAAGGATATGGAGTCGGACCAGCCTATGGACCGTCTTGTGTGTGGCGATGTGGGCTTTGGTAAGACTGAGGTGGCTATTCGTGCAGCCTTTAAGGCGGCGTGTGACGGTAAGCAGACGGCTGTCTTAGTGCCTACTACAATTCTGGCGTTGCAACACTATCGCTCCTTCTCGGAGCGTCTTAGGGATCTGCCCGTTACGGTGGAGTACATCAACAGGACAAAGTCGGCAAAGGAGACTCGTCGTATTATCGAGGAGCTTAAGTCGGGAAAGATTGATATCCTCATAGGTACGCATAAGATACTCTCTAAACAGCTGGATTTCCATGATTTAGGACTTCTTATTATAGATGAGGAACAGAAATTTGGTGTTGCGGCTAAGGAGAAATTGACGCAGATATCCGTGGCTGTAGATACGCTTACACTCACGGCAACTCCTATACCTCGTACACTGCAGTTCTCGCTAATGGGCTCGCGTGACTTGTCAATTATATCTACGCCACCGCCAAATAGACAGCCTATTACTACCGAGTCGCATATCTTCTCTGAGGAGGTGATTAAGGATGCTATCGAGGAGGAGCTATCTCGTGGTGGTCAGGTCTACTTTGTGCATAATCGTGTTGAGGATCTTAGCCGTATTGAGAACCTGATTATGAAGCTGTGCCCTAAGGCACGCGTAGGTGTGGGCCATGGTCGTATGCCAGCTGATCAGCTCGAGAAGCTTATCATGGACTTCATATATGGCGAGTTTGATGTGTTGTTGGCTACAACAATCATTGAGAATGGTATCGATATAGGTAATGCTAACACCATAATTATCAACGATGCACATCGCTTTGGTCTGAGTGATTTGCACCAGTTGCGAGGTCGTGTTGGTCGTTCCGATAGAAAGGGTTTCTGCTATCTGCTCTCGCCACCAAATGAGCTCTTGGGCGATGATGCACGCCGTAGGTTGCGTGCTATTGAGGAGTTCTCGGACCTCGGCTCAGGATTTAATATTGCGATGCAGGACCTCGATATTCGTGGTGCGGGTAACTTGTTGGGTGCTGAACAGAGTGGCTTTATTGCCGATGTTGGTATTGAGACCTATCAAAAGATTCTCAATCAGGCTATCTCGGAGCTTCGTGCCGAGGGCCTTGATACCTCGGGCTTGTCGCAGGCCGAGAATGATGCTATGCGCGATATATCGTTTGTGGATGATGCTACTATCGATGTAGATATTGATGCCTCTATCCCAGATAGTTATGTCCGCTCGCAGAGTGAGAAGCTGCGCCTATATAGGGAGATCGACGCCATGAAGGATGATGCTCAGTTTGAGGCATTGATTGAGCGATTGAAGGATAGATTTGGTGCTGTACCACAGCCTGTTATGGAGCTTATTGATGTCGTTAAGTTGCGTAGGGAGGCTATCGCCTTGGGTATGGAGCATGTTAAGGTTAAGAATGGTCTTATGATTGTGCGTTTTGTGGGTGATAATAATTCGCCATTCTTCAAAACAGACACATTCCTGAATATGCTTCGTAGGGTGGTTTCAGAACCAGAAAGATTTGTGGTTAAGCAGTATAATAATCGCCTATCCATGACCGTTAGAAAGATATACTCTATAGCCGAGGGTGTCGAGATGTTGCGCTCATTGGCTAAGGTGGCAAACTCAGAGGTGTAGTTATGTACTTGATTGTTGATATTGGAAATAGTCGTGCTAAGATTGTTGTTGTGAAGGGGACAAATATTCTCTATAACACAGTGACTGAAAGCGTTAGTGTAGATGTTGTTGAGAAGTTAGTGGCTCAATATAGGGGTATTACACACGCTATTATCTCCACGACACGAGGTGATGGTGAGGCTGTTAAGTCGCTCCTAAGTGGCTATATTGGCGAGGTGATGTTATTCAGCCCTGCCACTACACCGATACCTATTGCAAATCACTACCATACGCCTAATACCTTGGGTGCAGATAGACTTGCTGCGGCAGTGGGTGCGTGGGCAATGTATCCCGATAGCGATGTTATGGTCGTGGACTTCGGTACGGCTATAACTATCGACTATGTTGTGGGTGGCGCCTTTGTTGGTGGTAATATCTCGCCAGGTGTATCTACGCGCTTTCGTTCGCTTGCCGACTACACGGCTTGCTTGCCTTTGTGTGAGCCAACCGAGGAGGTTTTGGAGTATGGTCGCACAACACGCGAGGCTATCGAGCAGGGTGTAATGCGTGGTGTTGAGCATGAAATTAGAGGTTATGTGGAGGCATTTTCTAAAGAAAATGGCAAAAAACACATAATTTTTACGGGTGGCGACGCAAAATATTTTGTAAAGAGAATTAAAAACACGATATTTGCGGACTGTGAACCGGTTATTTTGGGACTCACAACAATTTTGGAGTACAATGCATAGAGTGATTAGAAATATATTTTTGGGTCTAATGGTGTTGGTGTTGATGCCTTTTGTGGTGTCGGCACAGTCCAGCAGCATCAATGCCTACTCTCCATACACGATGTATGGCATTGGAGAGTTGCTCACCCCAGGCTCTGCGCAGATGCGTAGCATGGGTGGTGTGGGTATTGCTTTGCGTAACTATGGACAGATAAACCCTATGAATCCTGCTGCTGCAAGTATTGCGCCACAGAAGAGCTTCTTGTTTGATGTTAGCTTCGACGGCACACACTACCGCAATCGTCAGCAGAAGTTCAATGCTGAAGGTGTGCGCATCACTCCAGATGCGATGGCGGTGTATAACGGCGCAAATATCCATAGCATCTCGTTGACCTTCCCTTTGGCTAAGAGAATGGGTCTTTCGTTCGCAATTTCGCCATATAGCAGTGTTGGTTACAATATCAAGACTACGGATGAGAACCAAGATAATTGGGCGGATATAGGTCGCATACAATATGGCCACAATGGTGAGGGTGATATTAGTGAGGTAAAACTATCGTATGGCTGGGCACCTTGGCAGAAGTTCTCTATAGGTGTTGCTGCACGCTACTATTGGGGCGGTGTTACGCGTAACTACCAGGCTGCTGCATCGGATGTTATCACAGGTTCTGGTGTCTACGCCTCAACCAAGGGTACTGACCGCTATGTCGTAAATAATGTTAAGTTCCAGTTGGGTATGCAGTGGAGCCCGATAAATACTGAGACAAAGGTATTTACACTTGGTGCAACATACGACTTCGGTGGTGAACTTAAGCCTAAGCGTGAAAGTTATATCTACACTGATAATGTGGTAAATAGCATAACACCAAACCCTGTACGAGATCAGATTAAAGGTATGGAGTTGCGTGTGCCACACCAGTTAGGTGTTGGTGTCTTCTTCCGCAATAGAACTATGGCGTGGGGTGCGGATTATCTCTACGCTGCGTGGGGTGGCGATAATGCTACTAAGCAGGAGAATAGCACACTCTCGACTATTGATGTGAGATATACTGATACACATACTGTTAAGCTCGGTTTTGAGATTACACCACGCTCAAACGATGTGCGTAACTATCTAAATCGTATCTCGTATAGAGTGGGAACACGCATTGGTAACTACTACCAAACATTCGCAGGTCAGGTAATCAATACCTATGCCCTTACAGCAGGCTTGGGCCTACCGCTTAAGATATGGGGTGTGTCGACTGTGAATATAGGTTTTGAGTATGGTCACATGTCTGCGAAGAACCCTGTTAATGTGAATGGTCGTATGGTGGGACTTGTTAAGCAGAACACCTTCAAATTTACTTTGGGCTTCTCGCTCTTCTCTGCCGATACTGCTGACTATTGGTTCGTTAAGCAGAAGTATGACTAATGAGTAGGATTGAAAATTATTCTAAAATTATAAATTAAAACTAATAACAAACTTATGAAAAGTGTAAAACATCTCTTGGTTGCCGTAGCTATGCTTGCTGGCTTCAGTGCTTCAGCACAGGATTTTAGCGATGACAGAGTTTATGGTAAGTGGGGTACAACTGTTGAGGAGCGTCAGGAGAACATCCTTGCAAGTAACTACCTTAAGGAGGCTATCGACGCTAAGGACTTTAACCGTGCAGCACACTACTTCCAGCTACTTTTGGAGAAGTGTCCAGAGGCTTCACAGCAGACTTTTGCTCGTGGCGTAACTATCTACAAGAATAAGGCACAGCGTGCTCGTAGCGTTGAGCAGAAGCGCATGTTCATCGACTCTGTTCTCTACATCTACGATCAGCGTGTTGTTTACTTCGGTGACCACTCAAAGAACGGTAAGGATTATATCCTCGATATGAAGGCTCGTGATATGCTCCGTTACTGCACAACAGACCGTCCATTGCTCCGCTCTGGTTTGAAGGATGCTGTTGATGCTGCTGTTGAGGCAGGTCGCGTAAACCTCGATATCGTTGCGTCATACTACAAATACCTTTGTGAGGATTATGAGTATGATGATAGCGTAACAAGTGAGATGGTACTTGCTGAGTATGAGCGCCTTTCTCCATTGTTTGCTGAGATTTCAGCTGAGGATGAGCAGTACAAGGAGATCTTCGAGAATAGCTTTGGTATGAGTGGTGCTGCAAGCTGCGATAACCTTGAGACACTCTTCTCTGCAAAGCTTGAGGCTGATCCAGATAACACTGCACTTTTGGCTCAGGCTGTAGCACTTATGTCTCGTGCTCAGTGTACAAGTGACTTCTTCTTCGCTTCAACCGAGAAGTATTATACTGTAAACCCATCGTCTGAGACTGCGTTGTTCCTTGCTCAGGGCTTTAAGAACCGTGGCGAGAATGACAAGGCGTTGAAGTACTTGCGTGAGGCTTTGGCTGTTGAGGCTGACCCTGCAAAGAAGGAGCCTTTGTATGTTCAGATTGCACTTATCGAGGTTACAAACCAGAACTATACTGCTGCTGCTGAGGCTGCACGCGAGCTTCGTGGTATCAACCCAGAGAATGGTTACTCATACTTTATCCTTGGTCAGTGCTACGCATCTACAACTTGTCCTGAGGATAAGGTGGGTGGTACAACAGTTTACTGGGCTGCATACGACGCTATGGCTCAGGCTGCTAACCTCCTTAAGGATGAGCCAGAGGTGTTGAAGGCTGCACAGCAGTTGATGAACGCTTACCGTGCTGCGTTCCCTCCACAGGAGCAGTGCTTCTTCGCGGAGCTTTCAGCAGGTGATCGTTACACTATCCTTTGTGGCTTTGCAAAGGGTCAGACAACAACTGTTCGTTACCGCTAATTAGAAAATAGTCGTAAGAGTATTTCGAGCTTATGATTTCAAACATAAGAAGATACGCAGTGTTAGCACTCTCCATTGTGGGGAGTGCTACATTGCTACTCTCTTGTGGCCAGAAGCCTCAGCGCGTATCCTACGACAATGAGACTCTGATGACAGAGTCGAGTGAGCACCGCACGATTACGATGATGGAGAATGGTAAGCGCTCATATACCTTTACCTCACCATTTATGGAGGGTTATAGGTTGGCAGCAAATCCATATCAAGAGTTTCGTCGCGGTATCGAGATGACAACATATACCGACTCGTTGTCCCTGCCTGAGGTGACCATTACAGCGAACTACGCTATTTATTATGAGCGCCAAAAGTTGTGGGAGGCAAAGGGTAATGTGGTGGTTATTCGTCGTGACCGTAAGGATGGCGATACCACTGTAACAGGCCTTACAGAGGTCTACACACAGCAGCTCTTCTGGAATGCTACGACCAAGAAGATATACTCAAATGTCGATACTAAGGTGTTGCAGGCTGATGGTTGGCACTTTGGTGTGGGCTTTGATGCTGATGAGGATTTGAAGAATATCCACTTCCGTAAGTATAGCTCTGAGATAGAGTTTGATATGAGCCAGCCTGAGGAGGGTGCTACATCGGATAATAAGGAGGCTAAGCCTGCTAAGAAGAGTGCGCCTGAGAGGGTTGCAGCAGAGAAGCGTGAGAAGAGAGATGAGGGTGTAAAGAAGGAGGCAAAGGAGAAAAACTTGGGTAAGAGTTTTGATAAACCGACAGATAGAGCAACTGGTACCAAACCACAGCCTGTGAAACCTGTAGGTAATCAGTCGGTGCGACCTTCAGAATCGTTTAATTTGGCACCTGTGCAACAAGAGGTGGGATTGGATAAGAGTGTCTCAACTCTCCCTGAGCCGGGTGTGCGTAAGGGTAATGAGACTCTTCGTAGCGCTGTGAAACCAAAAAGGGATGACTCCAACCCTAAGAAATTGGAGAACTAAGTTATAAGAAAATGGGTGAAGAGACTCTTTCGATAGTGATAATTATTGCCGTTATGCTTGTCTTATCGGCATTTTTCTCTGGTATGGAGATCGCCTTTTTGGGTCGTAATAGACTCAGAGAGGAGATTGACCGTAAGCAGAGCGCTCTGTTTAATTACCTCGCAGAGCTCTTCTCTCGTAATTCAAGTAACTATATAACAACAATTCTTGTAGGTAACAATATTGCACTTGTTATCTACTCTATGTCGATGTCCAAGCTTATGCTTATGGCTTTTGGTATCGACAATGCACTGCTTCAGACGATAATTTCTACGGTTATCATCATTTTCATTGGTGAGTATATCCCTAAGTCGGTTGTTCGTCGCAATCCGAACTTCTATTACTCGCTTTTGGCCCCTGTAATATACCTATTCTATATTATATTATACCCAATATCACGCATCACTACGCTTATATCTTATGTGCTTCTACGCCTTACGGGTAACCGTGTGGAGGATAGGGTGGAGCCTACGGAGTTTAACCGTGAGGACCTTGCATCGTTGGTCGAGGTTGAGAATGTGGCTGTTGATGAGGAGGATGAGGAGGATATTCGTCTTTTTCAGAATGCTCTGGATTTCGCAGATTTGAGAGTGCGCGACTGTATGGTTCAGCGTGTAGATGTCGAGGCGGTGGATTTGGAGAGTACCTCTGTCGAGGAGCTTACGCAGCGCTTTGTTGAGACCAACTATTCGCGTATCTTCGTATGGCACGACACGATAGACAATATCATCGGTTATGTAAACTCTAAGAGTCTCTTTGAGAATCCTAAGTCTATATCTGATATCCTTATCAAAACACTATATGTTGCAGAGACAATGCCTTTGCAGGCTATGCTTGAGACCTTTACCAAGCGTAAGGCGAGTATCGCTGTGGTCATTGATGAGTATGGCGGTACGGCGGGTATAATCTCGTTGGAGGATGTCTTGGAGCAGATCTTCGGTGAGATTGAGGATGAGCACGATGTTCAGGAGCTTGTAGAGAAGGAGGTTGCCGAAGGTGAGTGGGAGTTCTCGTCGCGCCTCGAGGTGGAGTACCTCAACGAGAAGTATGGCTTGGGCCTTGCCGAGGAGGATGAGTACGACACTCTGGCAGGATATATCATTGCCAAGCATGGTAGCATTCCACACGAGGGTGAGCAGATAGATGTTGAGAACTATCTCATTAAGATTTTGCGTCGCGAGCAGTCGCGCCTCGACCTTGTGAGTATCAAGCGTAAGTAATAATCGTCTCTACTATTCTTATACGAGCAACGACATGCACTGTGAGTTTTATCATTCAAAAATCTAAGCAATGAAGAGGATTATAATAGTATGCGTTGTGTTGCTTGCCTCTGTCGTAGGTGTTGCAGCACAGGAGTCAAAGCCAGCAAGCTCATTTTTTGAGAATATGAGTAGGAGTGACTATAACCGTGTCTATGTTGGTTATAACCCGATGAAGATTAACTGGCAAGATAATGATACTGAAAATTTCAAGCATTGCCCACTATCAAATAGTATTAATATCGGATATCTTCACGGCAGCAATATCCTAAAGAGTCTGCCGCTATACATTGAGTATGGTGCGATGTTCCAATGCTCATTTGGTAAGTATAATAGCAAGACGGGTGGCTCTACAAAGATATATAGTACCAACACCGCCAATATGTACTCGGTAAATGTTCCAGTAAATTTGTCGTTGCGATTAGGTTTTAAGAGTAATAAGATAGGTATTCTGCCATACGCAGGACTAAACTTAAGATACAATATTACGGGTAAAATCAAGAAGTTTACAGGTGCTGTGGTTAGCCATGGTCCTAGCGCCGTGGGTGGAAGCCGTACAAGGACCTACCGTCTCTTTGATAGCTCTGACAATGAGTCGGCAATGGGCGATAAGGCTCTCAATCGTTTCCAGGTGGGTATTAACGCCGGTCTTGGCTTCACATTCAGCGAGTTCTATGTCGGTGTTGGTTATACTGGCGACATTATGAAGATTGCAAATAACGCTGATAGCGACTATGTTGGCAGCCTTGGCTTTGTGAATATCTCGTTGGGCTTATCGTTCTAATACTGGGAATTTTGGAAACCATTTGAAATGGTTCGCTTAAAAAATCTTCTTTGTTGTGAGGATATGGCAAAAAAAGCGCCTAAGATTGTGCTATTTAATAAAAAATTACTACCTTTGGTGGCTTAAATGACAACAATGATAAAAAATAAATTTTTATGGCAACATTAAACACTTTGAGAACCAAGTACGGTATCGTCCTTTCAGTGGTGATTGCACTCGTACTTGTAGCATTTATCCTTGGCGATCAGCTCTCTATGCAGGGTCGTAAGGCTGAGATTCCAGAGGATACAACCGTAATGACGGTTAATGGTGAGGAGGTTAAGGCCTCTAAGTATGCAGAGTACAACGAGATGTACCGCGATGCTAACATGTCTGAGGATAGCAAGGCTGACTATGCTGAGCAGGCTGCTATCTTTGATATTTACACTCGTCCAGCTCTTGAGGCTATCGGTTTGGGTGTAGCTGAGGGTGATGTTCGTAGCTATGCTAAGATTTTCAGCGAGCAGGCTGCTGCAATGTACCAGATGTACGGCTGGCCAGCTGACCAGATCAAGATGATGGTTCAGAACCAGTGGGTATCTAACCTTGCGACTCTTGATATGAACCTCTCATACGAGAAGTTCTCTAAGGCTTATGCTGCAGGTAACTATGTAAACCGCCTTGAGGTTGAGGATGCTTTGCGTGGTGATAAGCTTACTTTCGATGGTCGTTACCTTATGGTTCCTTACAAGGCTATGCCTGCAGTTGAGGTAACAGAGGAGGAGATCGATGCTTACTACGAGGCTAACAAGGCAGAGAACAAGAGCTTCGGTGCTCGTACTTTGCGCTATGTAGCATTTGAGATTGCTCCTACTGCTGAGGATTTGACTGCTATCGAGGAGCAGGTAATGAATGTTGATAAGGCTGTTAAGGAGGCTAACGGTAACTCTGAGGCTATCAAGCAGGCTGTACGCGCTATCGGTGGTAAGGCTGATACTTACAAGCTCTTCACAGCTCTTGACTCTAAGGTTGCTGAGGCTGTTAAGGCTGGCAAGAACTATGGTCCTGTATTCGAGGAGAACACTTGGACTGCTTCATACCTAATCTCAGATGTTAAGGCTCCAGCTTCATTCGAGTTCGAGGTTGCATCTGTAGAGAACATCATCAAGGCTAATGAGTTGGCTGAGGCACTTAAGGCTGTAGGTGGTGACTTCGCAAAGCTTGAGGAGGCTGTTGAGACAGCTACTGATAGCCGCAACATGGCGCGCATGAGCGAGAGCGAGGCTAAGAACTTCATCGGTAAGAAGGTTGGTGATATCGTTGTTATCTCTTACAACCACAAGCCAGCTGTTGCTAAGATCACTAAGCTTGGTGATGTAGAGCGCTTCGTTCTTACTGCAGATGTTAAGAAGGAGGTTAAGGCAAGCGAGAAGACTAACCGCGATATCGTTAAGAGTGTTGAGGACTTCATGGCTGCTGCAGGCGAGACTGCTGATAGCTTCAATGAGGCTGCAAATGCTGCTAACTACCAGGTACGCGTATCTACAGCTAACCGCAACGACTATGTAGCTATGCAGGGTCGTGAGCGTGCTGTTCGTGGTATTGACAATTCTCGTAACATCGCTGTTTGGGCATACGATGCTCAGGTAGGTGCTAAGAAGTACTTCCACGGTGAGAACATCATCTATGTAGTTATGGTTTCAGCTATCGATGAGAACAAGTTCGAGATTAAGAATATCCCAGCTATCGAGATGCGCCTAAAGCGTGACAAGCAGTACGAGGCTATCGCTTCACAGCTTGCTATGGGTGCTGAGATCAAGGGTGCTGAGCAGGGTAGCTTCTCTGGCGTTAAGTTCTCTGATAACTTGGTTGACGGTAAGTGGGAGGCAGCTCTTGTAGGTGCTATCGCACGCACTCGTGAGACAGGTGTTGAGACTAAGGTTAAGGGTAACAGCGCTGCATTCGTATTCGTTGTTGATGCTATCAACGGTGAGCTTGATGCAACAACTTTCGATGCTGAGCGTACTCCAGAGATGACACAGCGCAAGAGCCAGATGCAGCGCGTTGCTGTTGAGACAATGCTTAAGAAGACAGAGATTAAGGATCTTCGTGGCGAGGGTCAGATTTAATTTCTTGTGATAAGGGGACATCTTCGTCCCATCCAAAAAGGTCAAACCATCCAGGGTTGTACTTGTATGTACTACCCTGGATGGTTTCTTTTACGATGTACCACATCTCACGACTTCTCCAAAGAAATTGTGTTGTGGTGCTAATTAAATTAGTGTTAATGAGTTCTTGTGAATTCCGTGGGTTTATGGGTCTAATGAATTTTGTTGTTCGCACTCTATTCATTAGAGCCTATTCGACTGCGCATATCTATAAGGGAGGTTCTATAAATTAGGTCGAGTTTATTTTGTTGGATATTTCGAACAGATTTCTTATCTTTTTCGAGGGCGCTATGCGGGCATAGCAACCGAGGAAAGATAAGATAGATGCCGAAATAGACACAAAAGCAACC
>JAFYRL010000054.1 GCA_017546975.1 Alistipes sp. | reverse complement strand
TGTGGCGAGAATGAGAAAGCAGATATAAGATGCGTGAAGCAGTAAGCGATAGCGTGGCAATAAATACATTTTGTGCATTTTTTTGCTAAATATTTTGGATATTGAAAAAATGTTTTTACCTTTGCACTCTGTTAGGGGATAACCTAATAATGTAAATAGCTTTTCATATTGGTCTGATGGGCGAGTGGCTTAACCAACGGTCTGCAAAACCGTCTACAGCGGTTCGAATCCGCTTCAGACCTCAGAACGCTACCTGAATAGGGTAGCGTTTTTGTTTTATCTGTAGTTCGGGCTTCGCCACTCACTTCGAATCAGCGCTATAGTAGTGTTTCCCTGTTCGTAGTTAATGTTATACGCCATAGTGTGATGACTATGGTGTGAGGTAGTGTATTTAAGCGCAATCTATCTTGGGCGATTTTTTTGCTCGTTTGTGGATTATTCAGAAATATTTGCTAAATTTGCTCTATCGTAATGTTTGTCCAACCGGTTAAAAACTACTATTATGAGCAATCGAGGATCAGGTTTTTTCAAGAAGTTATCAGCCTATGTTTTATGGTTTGTGCTTATGGCGCTGGTTTATATCTCTGTGGCGTTTATCCTAGATTGTATCTTCCGTTGGTTTGGTGATGAGGATGTTGTGAGTTGGAAAAGCACGCTCGCAGGCTGTCTCTTCTGTGCTATAACTATGATAGTACTCGATATTAGGCGAGTTAGAAAGGGCGGTGCTGATAATAGTAGTCATATAATCAAGGTTTGTCGTAAGATTATTAGTACGACGACGCTGATGTTTGCAGGCTTCGTATTTATAGAGTGGCTCATCATGCACGAGTCAGGCACAGAGTTTATATTTGACACCGTGCGTTATCTCCCTCTCGCGTTAACAATAGCTATATCTAACTATCTCTATGAGAGGCGTCAGGAAAAACTTGTGGAGGGTGATGAGCGCAGGCTTGTAGTGGCTACTGAGGTTGACAATCTTCAGCTCGCGGAGGTAATATCTAAGGAGTTAGAGGGTAATGGTGTAGCGGTGATGATTGTACCACAGCATAGTCCTATATATATAAAGGGTGGTGTTGCGCCATATCAGATACAGGTTCCTAATGGCGACTTAGCAAAGGCCAAGGAGCTTATCGAGCGTATCTCGGCATAGCTTATTATTGTGCAAGCTCGTTTGTGGCGTCGAGGTGTATTTCTGTCTCGGAGCGCTTATCTTGTAGGGCTTTTAGCGAGGTTACGACTTTATCGTAGTAGCTCTTTGATACGGGGATTCGGTTGATGCTCCTGTCGTTGAGCGTGATATAGTGCATGCGGCGGTCCTCCTCCATAAGGCGTATCTTATTGATATTGACGATATAGGAGCGGTGGCAGCGCATCATAGATGTACCCTTAAGGCTCTCCTCAATAGTTCGTGTGCGGCTGCGGAGCATGTAGGACACGATTCTCTCATTGTGCTTATAGTGCACCTTAATATAGTTATCCTCAGATTCAAGATAGTAGAGCGCATCCGTGTTAATGGATAGGCGCAGTGTGCCGTTGTTGTCGTGGAGGTTAATCATCTTTGGCGCGTCATCACGCATAGGGGATACCGCCGAGGCTACGGCGCGCAGATCACTCTGGCGGCTATCGAGCACCTGGTACTTCTTTTCGAGCTGCTGGTATTGATGTTGGGCTGCCGCAAGCTCCTCACACTTAGAGCAATAGGCGGCATAAAACATCACAAAACCATTGGGTATTGCCAAGATTATCGTTACACACAAGAGTGCTCGTGTGGCCAATACGGGCGTACCTATGCCTGGCATAGGGAAGAAGTTCACGGTGATAATTGTATATAAAGCCGAGATTACGATATTCTCAACAAGCAACCATAGGATGTAGGTCATAAGGCTTACCTCCAGCTTATTGTGTGCCGTGTACATCAGCGTACGGCTGAGGATAAGTATGACAATGGAGCTAAGGTAAAAGAGAATTGTGAAGCTAAAGTTAAGGGTTTGTGATGTTCCAAACCATATAGCCATAGAGAATGGTTTGTAGATCATAAGGAAGAGTGTCGAGAATAACACAATGAAGGAAATTAGCACAGATATGTATCTGCGCGACACCATGAACTTGGGAATTTCTCGCTCGATTAACGGCATAACTTTACTTTTTTTAACGGTACAAAATTACAAAAAGCCTCTAAAATCACAAATATTTTACCACTTATTATGCAAATTCGCCATTATATTTAACATTTAACCACAAATAATAGATATATATGTATAGATATAATTATATTTGCACCGATAACAGGAGAAGTGTGTTTCGGCTTTGGGTTACAGCGAGGTGTTCTAAGAAAAGTTCTTAAATAGAACACCGCGAAGTTGACCTAAACAGAACAACAGCAAACACAATAAATAGTGGAAATTATTGTTTAATTAACAGATATACCAAATGAAGATTATTGGAACAGGATCTGCGCATCCAACATGCAAGGTGACAAATGAGATGCTTGAGCAGTTTCTGGAGACCACAGATGAGTGGATTACTGAGCGCACAGGTATTAAGGAGCGCCTTGTAATCTCGTCGGAGAAGTTAGAGGATTTAGCGGTGATTGCTGCAAACAAGGCTTTGGAGGATGCAAACCTCACTGCAGCAGACATCGACTACATCATTTGCTCGAATGTAGTAAATGAGTATGTGACACCTGCGTTGAGCTGTATTATTCAGGGTAAGCTCGGTGCTACATGTCCTACGGTAGATATTAACGCGGCTTGTGCAGGCTTCCTATTTGCTTTGGATATGGCCGATGATAAGATCAACGCCAAGAAGGCGAAGAACATCCTTATCGTATGTGCCGAGGAGCCTTCACGCATGGTAAGCTGGCAGAATAGAAGTACTTCGGTGCTATTTGGTGATGGTGCAGGTGCTGCAGTGGTGACTGAGGGTGACGAGCTTAAGGCTATTCGTCTCACTACATCCTCACTCGCAGAGGTGTTGTACTACCAGCGTAAGTTGGAGCCAACGCCATACATTACCAAGGAGGAGAACTTCGAGCCATTGGTGATGCGTGGCCGTGAGGTGTTCAAGCATGCTGTGACAAGCTCATGCCGCGATATTCGCAAGCTCCTTAACCAAACAGGCTTGCAGGCTGAGGATATTAAGTACTATGTACTTCACCAGGCTAACCGCCGTATTATTGACTCTATCCGCAACTTCCTCGGTGTTGACGAGGAGCGTGTGCCACACAATGTGGAGCGTTATGGTAATATCTCATCTGCGGCGCTTCCTGCGCTTCTTGATGAGCTAAACCGTGCGGGTAAGCTTCAGAAGGGCGATAAGTTGGTATTTAGCGCATTTGGTGCAGGCTTCACTACAGGTGCTTGCGTAATCGAGTGGGCAAAGTAATATTTAGAGATTTATGTTTGCGCGAGATGCTAAAAATTATTACATTTGCGTTCTCGCATAAATTGAAAAAGTAAAATAGATGGAACAGAGAGTTGTTATCACTGGTCTTGGTGCAATTACTCCAGTGGGTAACCATGTTGAGGATACTTGGAAGAACCTCGTTGAGGGTGTCTGCGGTATCGATTTTATTAAGGGTTTGGATGAGTACAACCTCCCTGTAAAGGTTGCTGGCCAGATTAAGAACTTCGACCAGTCGGAGTATGAGCTTAATGCAGGTCTTGCACGCCGTAGCGACAGATTCTGTGTATATGCTATGGCTGCAGCATCGGATGCTATGAAGGACTCAGGTCTTAAGAGTGGCGAGAATATCGACCCAGAGCGTCTTGGCGTATATATCGGTTCGGGTATCGGTGGTATGGATACATTCGTAAGTCAGGCTAAGGTATTGTTTGATGAGGGTGTAGGTCGTATCTCTCCTTTCTTCGTGCCTATGATGATTTCGAATATCGCATCGGGTAATGTTGCTATCTCTCACAACGCTCAGGGTGTATGTTTGCCTGTTGTGACTGCTTGTGCTACAGGTACACACGCTGCGGGTGAGGCTTACCGCGCTATTAAGCATGGCTATGCTGATGCTATCATCTGCGGTGGTGCTGAGGCTTCGGTACATCCTTTGGCTATCGGCGGCTTCGCAAACAGCAAGGCGTTGTCACGCGCTGAGGATCCACTTCAGGCGTCGTTGCCATTCTCGGCTGACCGTCATGGCTTCGTTATCGCTGAGGGTGCAGGTATGATGATTTTCGAGTCGTTGGAGAGTGCACAGAAGCGTGGTGCTAAGATCTACGCTGAGGTTGTGGGCTACGGTAACACTTGCGACGCTCACCACTTCACTGCTCCACGCCCTGATGGTGTGCCAGCGTCACGCGCTATCAAGCAGGCGTTGGATGAGGCTAAGTTCGATGCAGAGAAGGACCTCCTATACATCAATGCTCACGGTACAGGTACGCCTCTTAATGATGCTGCCGAGACTAATGCTATCAAGCTCGCTATGGGTGAGGAGGCTGCTAAGAAGGCGAAGATTACCTCTACGAAGTCTATCACAGGTCACATGCTTGGTGCTACAGGTGCAGTGGAGCTTATCGCTTCGGCATTGTCACTACACCACGGTATTGTAACGCCTACTATCGGTCTTACAAACCCTGACCCTGAGTGCGACCTTGACTACACACCTCTTAAGGCGGTTGAGGCACCTCTTACAGTTGCTATCTCTAACTCGCTCGGCTTCGGTGGTCACAATGCTTGTGTAGCCCTCCGCAAGTGGGATGGTCAGTAATAACATGATTATAAACGAAAGAAATAGAATAACACTATGAAACTTTTGGAAGGTAAGGTTGCACTTGTAACAGGTGCAGGTCGTGGTATCGGTAAGGCTATTGCTGTGCGCTATGCTGAGCAGGGTGCTGATGTAGCATTCACAGACTTGGCTATTAACGAGGCAGTGGAGGAGACCGTAAAGGAGATTGAGGCTTTGGGTGTTAAGTGTAAGGCTTATGCATCTAACGCTGCAAACTTCGAGGAGACACACGAGGTGGTTAAGCAGGTTGTTGAGGACTTCGGCCGTATCGATGTCTTGGTTAACAACGCTGGTATCACTAAGGATGGCCTTATGATGCGTATGTCTGAGGCGCAGTGGGATGCTGTTATCAATGTCAACCTTAAGTCGGCATTCAACTTTATCCACGCTGTAACACCTGTAATGGCTAAGCAGCGCAGTGGCTCAATCATCAATATGTCATCTGTAGTAGGTGTTAGCGGTAACGCTGGCCAGTGTAACTACTCAGCATCTAAGGCTGGTATGATTGGTCTTGCTAAGTCTATCGCTAAGGAGATGGGTCCTCGTGGTATCCGCGCTAACTGTATCGCTCCAGGCTTTATCATCACCGAGATGACAAACCAGCTATCGCAGGAGGTTAAGGATGCATGGGCAGTGCAGATTCCTTTGCGTCGTGGTGGTACTCCAGAGGATGTTGCAAATGTTGCGTTGTTCCTCGCTTCTGACCTATCATCATATGTTAGCGGTCAGGTTATCCACTGCTGTGGTGCTATGAATTGTTAATCACTAATAGCTGTAACGATGAGCGAGAATAAGACACAGACCCTTGAGATTCAGCTCGACGAGCAGGTGGCTCAGGGTAGCTACTGCAACAGAGCGATTATCACGCACTCACCATCGGAGTTTATTCTTGACTTTGGCGCTATGCTTCCAGGTCTTAATAAGCTAAGAGTGAAGAACCGTATCGTGCTAACTCCTGAGCATGCTAAGCGTCTATTGCTTACTCTACAGGAGAATATCACACGCTATGAGGCTACTATGGGGCAGATTAAGTTGCATAATGCACCTGCGCCTATGGATCCATTTGGCCATAAAGGTAACGCGTAACACATTGACTATAAAAATGGGACAGCGAGAGTACTCTTGTTGTCCCATTTACCATATTTAAGAGTATGATTACATTTTTTATCTGTTTAGCGGTGCTTGTTGCATCCTACTTCCTTTACGGTAAGTTTCTCGATAGGCTAACCGCTATAGACGCTAAGGCTGAGGTGCCAGCCGAGAGATTGTATGACGGGGTGGACTATCTGCCTCTGCCTCGCTGGCGCATATTCCTTATCCAGCTACTTAATATCGCGGGTACAGGACCTATCTTTGGTGCTATACTCGGTGCGTGCTATGGCCCTGTGGCCTTTCTGTGGATTACCATAGGCGGTATTCTCTTTGGTGCTATGCACGACTATATGGCTGGTGTGATATCGTTGCGCAACGACGGTAAGAGCCTAACGGAGATTATAGGTAAGTACCTCGGTGGTGGTATGCATAAGCTAACCCTTGTAGTCATACCTATGCTTATGATATTGGTGGGTGCGGTGTTTATTGTCACACCTTCGCAGATACTCGCAGGCAAGACCGATATTCCATATATGATGTGGGTGGCGATAATCATCGCATACTACTTCCTTGCAACAATGCTCCCTGTGGATAAGATTATCGGTAAGATATACCCTGTGTTTGGTGCAGCGCTGATATTTATGGCTGTGTCGCTCTTTGGAGTGCTTATATTTGGTGATTACCAGATACCTGAGCTTACAACGCTCGGCAATATGCACTTCAATGCCGGAAATCTACCTATCGTGCCTACGCTCTTTATTAGCATCGCTTGTGGTGCTATCTCCGGCTTCCACGCTACGCAGTCACCACTTATGGCGCGATGTATGACAAGCGAGAAGCAGTGCCGTCCGATATTCTTTGGCGCTATGGTCTCGGAGTCGATAATTGCCCTTATATGGGCAGCTGTGGCGATGTCGTTCTTTGGTGGCGTGGAGGCGTTGAACGACTATATGCAGGCTAATGGAAGCAATGCGGGTGTTGCTGTGTCGCTGATATGTGATACCATGCTCGGCAGGGTAGGTAGCATCCTCGCTATCTTGGGTGTTGTCATCGCCCCTATAACCTCGGGCGATACAGCCTTTCGCTCGGCACGCCTTATCATTGCTGATATGCTTCACTACGACCAGAAGCCTATTCTTAAGCGACTTGTGGTGAGCATACCGCTCTTTGTCATTGGTGTGGCTATCGCATTTATGGAGTTCGATGTTATATGGCGCTACTTCGCATGGTCCAACCAGGCGCTCTCTGTGATAACACTATGGATGATAACCTCATGGCTTATGCGTAGAGGCTCTAAATGGAGCATTATATCGCTTATACCTGCGATATGTATGACCTTCGTATGCTCCTCATTCTTCTTCGTCTCAGGGCAGTTTGTGGGCCTTGGAGCTACAACAGCCGCTTATGCTTATGGCGGAGCTGTTACGGCCATTATAGCGGGTTTAATGATACACTTGATAAAGAAAAATATTAAGGGAGGTTCTATATATTAGGTCAAAGCGACCGAAATATAAAATAAAACCACCTATTGTTAAACTTAATTTACTAATTTATAGAACATCCCTTTATTATGAAACCGATATTTAACCCAACTTCGGAGCAGTGCTTTGAGCTTGAGGGCGAAGGCATATACAACTTTGTGCGACATAAGGAGGTCGTGGATAAACTTGTTCACGAGGGAAGATATAATGAGGCGTGTGAGCGCAGATATGAGGCTTTTCAGCTTCTTGCCGAGGCTCTGCCTGAGGATGAGGCGATGCCACTAAATTGGGAGCATGCTAACTCCCGCGCAGCAATCTCGATACTCTACGGCTCGGCGGTGGACCACTTCCGCATCGGTGACTTGGAGATGAGCATGGCGCAGTTGGAGCTACTCTTGGAGTGTGACCCTGAGGATCATTTTGAGGGTGTTAACATCCTTGCTCTCTGTTATATAGCTACCGAGGAGTGGGATGCTTTCGATGACCTCTTGATAGACCTTACGGATAAGTCTGCGGAGGCTGTTGTGGCACGCCTATGGGCATCCTTTGAGCGTGGTGGAGAGTTGGATAAGGAGCTCGTGAAACTCCTACGCACGCGCCATAAAGCCTACTATGAGGAGCTTCTCTTGGATGAGCATCCCGATGATGAGGCTTTCCGTAGCGATATTGCCTCTGACCGCCCTTCACAGCGTGCCGAGGCCCGCGAATGGTGGCTTCTTACTGAGCCGCTGTGGAGTGAGTTTCCAGGGCTCATCTGTAAGGTGAAAACTGAAAAGTGAAAACTGAAAGGTGAAAAGTATGGTGTCTGCGACGCATACAAAGTGAAAGGTGAAAACTGAAAACTGAAATGTTAGGTGCGCTTCGCGCAAGATTTATTTGCGCAGACGGTGGGTATAATGGGTAGAGTGGGTAATATGGGTATAATGGGTAAGCGCGAGCATCTTTAGACCGCGAGGCAGTGCAAAGCGCACGGCAGCGACAACTCAGACTACCGCACGACAAATACAAAAGTCAAAGCCTTTTAACCATTACTAATTTTAGAACGGGCAATCTTCATACTCATCATAATCATAGTGCCCAATATACTGAGGCTTTGCAGGCTCGATGGCTAAGTTAAGTTCGCCATTCGAAATCCGAGTAGCATTGCCATACGCAGCAGCAGCAGGAGCAGCAGGAGCAACGGTAGTAACAGGCGTAACAGAAGTAACGGGAGTAACACAGGGAACACTCTGCTGAGATGTTACTTTGTTACTTGTCGAGCGTACAAGATTACCGTCAAAAATAAGAGTTCCCTTATCAAGAAGTCGTTTTATACGCATCTTGGCTACTGCAATATTCACCCCCAGCACCTCAACAACCTTCTTACTCAGCGTAGCACGCTCCACAACACCGCCATACTCCGTATCGAGTATATCAACAATACGCTCGTTGATGCTAAGGCTTTCACTCTGAGGTATATCGCATATCTCAGGTATCCCCTCCTCTGAGATATTAAAAGCGAAGCGCTCAAATGGCTCATTACGGCAGAACTGAGGCTCTACAACCGAGCACTCGCCATTGCGATGTACATAGATGACCGTCTCGGCCTTGCGCTGCAATGATGAGCCGAGGTGTCCTCGTGCTTTATCACTACCAGGATTGGTATGTAATACACACAATATATGCGTGTTAGTCTTGGTACTCAGTGACATAAGCGCACCTACAAGGGCATCGCTCTCCTCCAGGTCATTAGTATTGCGCTGCAGGTCGGCAATGCCGTCAATGACTATCAAGTCAAAGGGGTAGCGCGCAATGGTATCAAGCATTATAGAGTATCGCTCAGTAGGGCTTAACTCTCTGAGTGATAGTGTCATAAGGCGAGGCTCAGATACTGAGCCACCCATCTTTGCGCCCGTCATTGTGCTTATACGCTCTATAACCCTGCGTACATGACGCTCGCCCTGCTCGGTATCTACCCAGAGCACATTGATGTCCATATCCTTATCAACATTTTTGAAGTTATTAAGTTTGTTGTAAGGTATGGCCATAGCCGAGGCTACAAGGGCTGAGGCAAGAAAGGTCTTTTTACTCTTTGCCTCACCACATATAGCCGAGATATTGCCGCGTGAGCAGATGCAATTACCGTCAATAGATATTAACGGCTGCTCATCGGGTAGCTGTTTCGACATATCAATAATATATGGCGATATGCGCTCCTCGATGCGGTCAATCTCCATTTGCCTAAGTAGTTGCTCGTTAGTCAAATGGCTTAACTTTGACAATTTGACACTACCCTGAGAAGGGTTAGTAATAATATTACTATTCATAGTATTAAATATTAAGATGTTAGAATATGTGATTATAGTGATATTTACGCACTTGGATAAGAGTTATTAGTGCTAAATCTCACTGCAAATATACAACATCAAAACGCCGTTGTCAAGTATTTTGATAAATATTTTTACCTTAAAAGTTCAATGCATTGACTAATAGTGAGTTGCAGCGCACTCTATCTAAGGGCTTTGAGGGAGTAGACTTGGGGGTACTTAGGGCGAGGGGTAACAAAGTAACCGCATAACGGGGCGTTACCCATGTTACTAATGTTACTAATTACTATGTTACTAATTACTCGTTACTAATTGGAAAATTTATAAATTTTCCCTACCTTTGCCTCGATATGGCCCCATGGCTATTTTGTGGGGCGTGGCGTGAGGTTTGTAATGGATTGATTATGCTTATTGAACTACTCAAAATACTCTTTGGTGGACTCTGTGTGGGCTTGGCGTCCTCGGTGACTGTAGGTCCTGTGGCGGTGCTTTGCATACAGCGAACACTCAGCAAGGGACACCTCTCAGGCTTCGTGTCGGGCATGGGTATTGTATGTGCTGATACTCTAATGGCGATACTCTCTTTCTCGGTATATGCCCTGATAAAGAGTTACATAGATGAGTATAGTTCTATAATCAAGATTGTCGGAGGTGGCATAATCGTCATCGTGGGTCTGTTTATCTTCTTTAAGAACCCTGTGCCACAGATCCGTAAAAACAAGGCGGGCTCGAATGCCCTATGGCAGGATTTCGGCTCTATGTTTGGCTTTACGCTTGCCAACTTTGCGGTTGTTATACCATATATCCTCGCCTTCTTCACGATGTTTAACATCGACCTTACCATAGACTTTCAGCATGTCATGGAGGAGGGTGTGGAGTTTACCAATGCGCTATACAACATCTTGGTGTTGGGAGGTTTCTTCCTTGGTGCTACGCTATGGTGGTTTGGCGTGACCTCCATAATCAGCATCTTCCATAAGAGTTTCAAGCCACGACACATGGTCGTTATAAACCGCATCGCTGGCGTGGTTATCATGGTGTTGGGTATCGCAACACTCGTATCTGTAATACTTAGTTAAGCATGAACAATAAGAGAATTATAATCGCCATAGATGGTCACTCATCGTGTGGCAAGAGTACATTTGCTAAGGCCATAGCTGCGCGCTTAGGCTATATCTTCATCGACACAGGTGCTATGTATCGCGCCGTGACGCTCTATGCCTTGGAGCATGGTGCTATAAGTGGTTGCATCGCGGATGAAGAGAAGATTGAGGCTATGCTTGGCGATATAAACATCAACTTCCGTTTCAACCCTGAGCGTGGCGCAAGCGATATCTATGTCAATGGCGATATGGTCGAGGGTAAGATTCGTACTATCGAGGTGAGCAACTGCGTAAGTGCGGTGAGCTCGATAGGTGCTGTGCGTAGCAAACTTGTGGCAATGCAGCAGGAGATGGGTCGCGGTGGCGGCGTAGTTATGGACGGCAGAGATATAGGCACGGTGGTATTCCCTAACGCCGAGCTTAAGATCTACATGACGGCAGATGCTATGGTGCGTGCCGAGCGTAGATATAAGGAGCTAACGGCTAAGGGTGACAATGTGTCGTTGGAGGAGATATACGAGAATGTGGTGTCGCGCGATAAGGCCGATATGTCGCGTGCTATATCGCCACTACGCAAGGCCGATGACGCTATCGTCTTGGATAACTCGCACATGAGTGTTGAGGAGCAGATGGCGTGGTTCGATAGAGAGTATCAACGAGTTCTCGGTTGTTAGTATGCGCGTAGTTATTGACGATAACTCAGGCTTTTGCTTCGGTGTTGTAAGGGCTATAGGTGAGGCTGAGAGCGCACTGCAGGGCCGTGGCGAGGTCTACTCGCTTGGCGATATTGTGCATAACCGTGTCGAGGTGCAGAGATTGGAGCGTCTTGGCTTGCATACGGTGTCGCATCAGGATATACCCTCGCTTAAGGGTCGCACACTGCTTATCCGCGCTCATGGTGAGCCACCTACAACATATTGCCTTGCCCAGGAGCATGAGGTTGCCGTTATAGATGCTACATGCCCTGTTGTTGCGCGCTTACAGCGCCGTGTGCGCGAGGCATACGCAAGGATGAGTGAGGTGGAGGGTTGTGTGGTGTTGCTCGGCAAGCGTGGCCATGCCGAGGTTGTGGGCCTCACGGGTCAGGTAGATGATGATGTTGTGGTGGTGGAGAGTGTTGATGACTTGGAGAGTTTGGACTATAGTCGCCCTATATACTTCCTATCGCAGACTACGCAGAGCATAGAGCTGTTTAACCACCTTGCCGAGGTTATACGCAGTCGCATGGCTGAGGGCACAGAGCTTATTGTTGACGATACTATATGTCGCCGTGTTGCGGGGCGTGAGGCTAACCTTGCCGCCTTTTCCGAGAGTGTCGATGTGGTGTTGTTTGTATGTGGCCGTAAATCCTCAAATGGCCGTGTGCTCTCGGAGGTGTGTCGAAGAGCAAATCCTCGCTGCTACAATATCGAGGAGGCCTCGGAGATTGATGTGGCATGGTTTGAGGGGGCTGAAAGCGTAGGTATCTGTGGTGCAACATCTACACCTCGCTGGCTTATGGAGGAGGTAGCCTCGTATGTCGAAAACTTAGAATTAGAAAAATAGAGAATTATGAAATACGCTGTTCGTTCGCTAAAATATCTACTCTTTATCTGCGTTCTATATGTAGCGCTCATGTGGCTATCGTCAGTATCGACATACGGCGGTGCCGTAGATACCATGACACTCCTTAAGGCACAGCTTACCTCGGATAGAGGCACATCACTTATTGTGGCATTTGTGGCCTTGGCGCTCTTTTACCCTAAGTTCGGCTATGTACGCCGTGCTATCATGGGGGCAAATATTGAGACTGACCGCGTGCGTATCGACAACGCCATGCAGCTCTATGGCTTCAAATTTGAGGAGGTGCGTGATGATGCTTTGGTTTACCGTGCTGATGGTGTGGTGCGCCGTGTTATCCTCCTCTTCGAGGATGAGATATTGGTGCGTCGTGTCGAGGGTGGTATTGAGGTTGAGGGTAAGCGTCGCCAGGCGGTGCGTATCATCTACCAGCTAAGCGCATATATTGATAATAAGCGTTTTGAGTAATGAGATTTAGACTTATGCATAGACTTCTTCATGTTGTGGCGCTACTCACCGCCACCGTGGAGCTCTATGCACAGACAGATAGTCGCACGCAGCGCGACTTTGAGCTTGGTCAGGCTACCGAGGTGTTAGCCAATATCATGCGTGAGTTTGAGGTTGGCTATGTGGATGATGTTCGCGCAAGCCAGCTCCTTAACTCCGCTGCCCGCGGTATGATTACAGCTACCGACCCCTACTCGGAGTACCTCTCTGAGGAGTCGTTGTCTGCCTTCGAGATTATGACTACGGGACGCTATGGCGGTGTGGGTTCGCTCATCCGTAAGCGTGATGACTATGTCATCTTTGCACAGCCATATAAGGGTTCACCTTCGGATTTGGCTGGCGTAAAGATTGGTGATAAGATACTCGCTATTGATGGTGAGAGCATGCAGGGCAGGGATGTCGCTACTATAAGCGCACGCCTTAAGGGAGAGCCTGAAAGCGATGTTGAGGTTGTCATCGAACGCAATATAGATAGCTCGGTAGATACGCTTAAGCTCACTCGCAAGCGTATATCTATACCGAGTGTCAACTATGCAGGTATCATCCGTGACGGTGTGGGTTATATCTCACATAATGACTTTATCGAGGGTAGCTATGACGAGATGCGTCGTGCTGTAGAGAGACTTCTTACTACTGACTCGCTCAAAGGTATCGTTCTCGATTATCGTAGCAATGGCGGTGGCGTGGTGCAAGAGGCTATAGATATAGCTTCGTTGTTCGTGCCTCGTGGTAGCCGTGTGGTGTCGCTTATGGGTCGTGACTCCAGCTCCTTGAAACACCTCGATACGCGCTATGCGCCCTTGGCAGAGGATATTCCTATCGTAGTGCTCGTAAGTGGTACATCTGCCTCGGCATCTGAGATATTGGCGGGAGCGCTTCAAGATATGGATAGAGCGGTGGTTATGGGTAGTCGCACATACGGTAAGGGCTTGGTGCAGGGTACACGATATGTGGGATATAATAGCTATTTGAAGTATACCACAGCGAAGTATTACACACCTTCGGGTCGTTGTGTGCAGTCGCGTAATTACGCTACTATGCGTAACGAGGGCAGTGTTACCACCGTGCCAGACTCCTTAATCTCGGAGTTCCGTACACGCTCAGGCCGTAAAGTCTATGATGGTGGTGGCATCGTCCCAGATGTAAAGATAGAGCCTCGCTATGTTAGTCGTTTTGCTGTTACGCTCTACGCTATGGGGCTTATGGAGGATTGGGCAGATAGCTATATGCGTAGCCACCATAGCGATGATATTGATGTGCGTAGCTTCACAATCACCGATAGCGATTATGCCGACTTCACGGCATATATCGCAGAGAGAGATATTCCTTACGAGTCGGAGACACGCCAGGCACTTAAGGTGCTGGAGCAGGCCTTGGAGCGTGACCTCTATACCGAGAGCCTCGGAGGTGCTGTTGAGCAGCTTAAGGCGCAACTTAAGGATGACAAGCTCTCCAATATGCAGACTTACCGCGATGAGATTATAGATGCGCTGAATAGCGATATAGTGCTTCGTCATGCCTATAATGAGGGTATGCAGGAGCGTATCGCCGCAACGGATGAGGAGGTAGATAGAGCCATTGAGCTCATCCTCAATACGGAGGAGTATCAGCGTATCCTCACCTCGCAGGATGTAGAGAAGAGATAGCCGCACTATGAAACTGCCTCGCATACATACCACACGCCTCTCGTCGACGCTGCGTAGCCGTACCACATTTATCGTTGTGGGACTGTTGCTTGCATCGCTCTCGATACTCTACACCTGGCGTGTCTCTATGGGTATGAAGCATGAGGATGAGATAGCTATCGAGAAGCTCCGTCAGGATGAGCGCAACGCTGTGGAGATGTGGGAGGATATTCTCCGTACCACAAATATCGGTGGTCAGATGATATACAACCCTGAGCTGCTGCATGAGCTTGCAGAGCACACCAATGTGCCGCTTATCATCGCAGATGAGAGGCTCAATGTGTGGGTTTCAAACCTCTCGGATGATATTGTCGGTGACCCTGAGCGACTGAGGGAGGAGATATTGCTTATGAGCGAGAGCAATAAGCCTATATCTATCTCCTACGGCATGATGAATCAGACGGTGATAACCATATACTTCGGTACTACGGATTATGCCAACTTGGTGTCGAGCGCACATAGTAGGGCGTTGGTGTTCTTCCCCTATATGCAGCTTATCATCATCCTTATCTTTGCAATATTGGCCTATATGGCATTCTCATCGACAAAGCAGAATGAGCAGAATAGGGTGTGGGTAGGACTCGCTAAGGAGACGGCGCATCAGCTTGGCACGCCAACATCCTCGTTGCTTGGATGGATTGAGTATCTGCGTAGCCAGCCTGTGGATCAGCTCGCGGTGGATGAGATGTCCAAGGACTTGGCACACCTGATGAAGATTGTGGACCGCTTCTCGAAGATTGGCTCAGAGACGCAGCTTACGCCAACAAACATAAATGAGGTCGTGGGCGATACGGTGATGTACTTCCGCCGCCGCATACCTCGCAATGTTACGCTGAGCTATAATGGCCTTGCCATGGCACCTATACGCGTATCGATAAACACCGCACTCTTTGAGTGGGTTATTGAGAACCTTATGAAGAACTCATTGGATGCCCTGCAGGGTCAAGGCTCGATAGAGGTTACGGTGGGCGAGAGTGGCAATAGCGTATATGTTGAGGTGAGTGATACAGGTAAGGGTATAGCAAAGAGTAATTGGACTCGTATCTTCGAGCCAGGATTTACAACTAAGACGCGAGGCTGGGGCTTAGGACTATCCCTCTCGCGAAGAATTATAGAGGAGTATCACGCCGGTAAAATCGCTGTCGTGCGCTCAGAGATAGGTAAGGGAACAACAATTCGTGTAACACTACAACGCAAGGAGGGAGATGAATAACTCAACATTGACATACTACGCTGCCGAGGGCTACAAAATCGTGCGTCCTGAGGCTATCTATGGCCGTGGCTCCCTTATTGCTAATGGAGAGCCGTTGCACGAGGGTGGCTTTACGGCTGTCGATGCTGCGGATATATATGGCGCAGGCTCGGAGCTTGTCGCAAGTGGCGTGGAGGAGCTCTTCGTGCCGGCACTTAGCCATGCACCGCTCTTTCATCTGCTTCTCTTTGCTACGCTGGTGATATACTTCAATATGCTCTATCGTTCGTGGGGCTTTATCGGCCACCTCTATCGAGATATGTTCACTATGCGCAGTGAGAGCAATATGATATATCAGGGCGGTCTTCTACCTCTGCAGCACTTCAAGCAAGTGGCATCGACCATAGGCTTTGTTATATTGGCACTTGTCGCTCTGCGTGTTGCTGACGGATTTATCCCTGCCAGCTCACCTATATATGATAGATATATCGCGCCGTTTGCCTCGGTGGGCGCACTCTTTATCGTTGTCGTATACTTGGCATGGTACTATGCTACGCATAAGATTATAGAGTGGGTGACGCTTTCGGATGTTGCACCTCAGCTATCGGCAATGGGATATATGCACTTTGTGAGAATCTCTGTGGTGCTCTACCCTTTGGTGGCAGCATGGCTGCTCGGTGTGGAGAGTGGCGACGGCTCAGTCATCGTTTCGGTGCTTGCCGTTGCTGCTGTGGTGATGCTAATTTTATATTTGAAAGACACAATTTTGTTCTTTATCGATAAAAAAATTTCAATTTTGTATTGGATTTTGTACCTTTGCACCGCATTTTTGTTGCCTTTGAGTTTTGTTGCACACCTACTTCCTCAGCGTTTGGAGTAGTAATTATTCGGCAATTACTATTGATAGTCAGGTGTTTGCCGTGGTGCGTTATTGGAAATTGAGGGCTTACAAAAAGGCTAAATGAGAATTATTATTGAATAAATTATAAATTGTACTAAGTTGACAAAGAACAAGATTCTGGTTTCGCAGCCAGCCCCTGCGGTTATAGAGAAGTCTCCATTTTATGATTTCTCGAATAAACATAATCTTTCGATAGACTATCAGCCACTTATTCGTGTTGTGGGTGTGTCGCTTAAGGAGTTCCGCGCACAGCGCACAGAGATTCTTGAGCATAGCACGATGATTTTCTCATCTCGTACAACAATCGACAGCTTCTTCCATATCTGTGAGGAGGCTCGTATCACTGTGCCTGAGACAATGAAGTATATCTGTAATACTGAGGCTGTGGCTCTCTACCTACAGAAGTATATTGTCTATCGTAAGCGTAAGATATCGTTTGCCGACGGCACATTTAACTCGCTTGTCGAGCTTATCGTGAAGCATAAGGATGAGAAGTTTATCCTTGCGCTTACCGAGCCATTCAAGCCTGAACTCCCTGAGACCCTACAGACCCTTAAGCTTAAGGTGTCGCCTGTGGTCTTTGCTCGTACCGTGGCAGCAGATATGTCGAAGATTAACCCTGATAACTACGACATCATTGCACTCTACTCACCTTCGGATGTTAAGGCATTGGCCGATAACTTCGATGTTGAGAAGTTGCCTGTTGTAGCAACCTTTGGCGAGGCAACCTTGCGTGCCGCTAAGGAGGCAGGTATGAAGGTTAAGGCCTCTGCACCATCGCCTGAGGCTCCATCTATGGCTAAGGCCTTGGATATCTACTTCACTAAGCTTGAGGAGGGTAAGGATGTTGTGGATGCTGAGCTTAAGGAGGACCTTGATAAGGAGGAGTTTATCCGCGCACAGCAGTCTAAGCTCCAGAAGAAGACCCGTACCCGTACAGTTAAGAAGAAGGAGTAGAGTATGGATAAGCCCTATGCACTCGCTAAGTCGGAGCGTCTTAGTTCGCTCACGGCAGTGCGTCGCCTCTTTAAGGATGGCGCGTCGGGCTTCGTGTATCCATTCCGCTATATGACAATCATTGAGGAGAGCACCATGCCTAGTGTCGAGGTGCTCTTCTCTGTGCCTAAGCGCTACCATAAGCGCGCAAATAAACGCAATACTTTGCGCCGCCGTATGAAGGAGGCGTATCGCCTAAATAAGGCATCACTCATCACGAATACTGCACAACGAGGTCTAGGCGTAGATATCGCCCTTGTCTACTCGTCAAAGGAGGTATTACCCTATAAAACCATTGAGCATGCCATTTGCAAAATCTTGGCAGAGATTTCTGAGCGCGCTTAAACGCCTTCTCGCTCTACCACTTATCCTCCTTGTGCGCTTCTATCAGCTCTGTATATCACCGCTGAAACCACCAACATGTCGTTTTACACCCACCTGCTCGCAGTATGCCATCGAGGCGCTACGCAAGCACGGACCAATCAAGGGTCTTTACCTCACACTCCGACGCCTACTGCGCTGTCATCCGTGGGGTGGGTCTGGGTATGACCCCGTACCATAATTTCTCATGATAAGGCAGACATCTACTGCCGCTAACAAAAAGTCCCGACAATGAGCAGTACGCCAAGTACAGCCCATCGTCGGGATTTTTGCCGAGCGTTGTATCTGCAGCCTTCTCCTGAGAAATTGTTTCTTTCTTGTGATAAGAGGCACGAAAATAACTGAAAACTGAAAACTGAAAGGTGAAAAGTGTGGTGTCTGCGACGCGTGTTTAATTGGTTAAAGGTGAAAACTGAAGGGTAAGGAGTCTAAGACGCGTGTTTATAAAATTTATGCAAAGCATACCTTACTTTTCAGTTTTCAGTTTTCACTTTTCACTTTAATTCAATGTATTCCGTATAAATTAGTCGTGTGTTGGGGTTGGAGCAGGTGACTTCTTGGCGGATCGCTTTTGTGCCGTAGGGGATAAACCACAATCGGCGTGGTACGCGGTGAATGACTTGGTGTAGGGTGTCGTGGGTGATAACCTCGAAATGCAGAGTGTCACCTCTTAGTAGGGCGTTGAGCGTAGTCCAAGGTGTCGCATGATTGGCATAGCGAGCACTATCGCGGATAACTATTGTGTCGCGTAAAATCACCGTGTCCCTAAGTGTTGTCGTTGTGGCACTCTTAGCGTAGCTATTCATGCGGCGGAGGCGTATCTCCATGGAGCGTATAGTCTCGCAATCCTCGGTGTGTCGGCGCTTGAAGTCGTTGAGTGTGAGGGTTAAAGCCTCGACAGATGCCGCACTCCTATCCGCCTTCGTGCGATAGATAGTTATGCCTTGTTCCAGGGCGTGGATGTTCTCTCTAAGCCCTCTATTCTCCTGCCATAATTCAACACACAGCATGAGCATCATAGCCCAAAGGGCTATCATAATAAGTTGTCGCATAATAAAAAGATATTAGTGTTAAATGTTTAGGGATGTTCTATAAATTAGTAAATTAAGTTTAACAATATGTAGTTTTATTTTATATTTCGGTTGCTTTTGTGTCTATTTCGGCATCTATCTTATCTTTCCTCGGTTGCTATGCCCGCATAGCGCCCTCGAAAAAG
>JAFYRL010000053.1 GCA_017546975.1 Alistipes sp. | reverse complement strand
TATTCGCGCGAGAAGTCGATAATCTTCAGTTTCTCGGGTATTGTATAGGTCTGCATAAACTGACGGCTCTCCTCAGCCTCGGTGCAGAGGAACAGGAGGTCAATCTTGTCTAACTCGGGCTCCTCAGAGAAGACGAGGTCAGTCTCTCCATAGAGGCCACGATGTACCTCATGGATATGTTGACCGCTATTGCCGCGACCAGTAATGAAAATCAGATGTACGTCGGGATGATTGAGCAACAAGCGTATAAGCTCACCACCAGTGAATCCCGCACCCTCTATAATGCCTGTTTTAATCATGCTGTTTCGTTTTATGTATTCTGATCAGAATGCTATCACATGCCAATGATATCGCCCAACTGCATGAGGATATCGTCATGGCTGTATTCTTCCTTGATAACTACGAGGATAGTGTCGTCGCCCGCCACGGTAGCCAACACGCCAGGCAGATCGCTACTGTCGATGTCGTAGGCAATACCGCTGGCATAGCCAGGGCTTGTCTTGATGACGCCTATGTTGGCCGAGAAGTTGATGGAGATAAAACCGAGTCTTGCGGGTGATGGCGTCTCCTTACTCTTGACTGCACGTCTATGCAGCGGATTGGTTGGGAGCACGTAGAGGTACGAACCATCACTGGCCATGACCTTAGCCACTCTCATCTGCTTGAGGTCACGAGAGAGTGTGGCCTGTGTCAGCTCAAAGCCCTGCGCCTGAAGCTGCCTAAGCAGTTCGTCTTGACTGCCTATGCGCTCACTCGCAATAATCATTCGTATGGCACTTAGCCTATTTAGTTTATTCTTCATTTCGTTTATCCTGAGGCACTATAATAGTACCCGCGCGTTTTAGTGAAACAAAGATAGAGGTTTATTTGAATAATTGCAAAAAATGTACTTGTTTTTGAATAAAACATCGTATATTTGTGCCATAAATTTTTAAAAACATAAAATTATGAAAAAGATTACACGTATGGCAATCGCGGCCATTGCACTTATCATGGCCATTCCTGCACAGGCACAATTTAGTTGGGGCGTAAAGGGTGGTGTAAACCTCGCTAGCAACGATTTTTCTGACTTGAAGGGCATGAATAGCAAGGAACAAATCTTAAATACTGACAACTATACAGGCTTCTTCATTGGTCCTAAGGCTGAGGTACGCATACCTGTTCTCGGCTTTGGCATCGAGGCTGCAGCATTGTATTCTCAGAAGGGAATGACTATCGGTGACAATGAGAGCTTTAAGCAAAACAGTTTCTTGATTCCCTTGAATGTGAAGTACGCTTTTGGCCTTGGCAATTTTGCCAACATCTTCATCGCAGCAGGTCCTGAGTTTGGCTTCAACGTGGGTGAGACCTCAAAGGTATTTAACAACCTCATCGTAGGCACTAATGGCGAGACTACTGGTGATATCAAGGCTTACGTATTGGAGAAGTCTACACTGAGCATCAACTTAGGCGTGGGTGCCACATTGCTCAATCATTTGCAGGTGGCTCTCAACTACAATGTACCCTGGGGTAAGACTGCTGATTTCCAGACTATCTCGGCTGAGGATGTTGAGACCGTAATGAACGCTCAAGATATTGAGAATATGAATATGGAAGGTATGACTGCTGCTAAGTTCAACGATATCAAGCAGAGCATCACCAACATCAATGGTCAGTACCAGACAGCAATGGCTAACATCAAGGCTGGTACCATTCAGGTATCTGTGGCTTATTTGTTCTAAAAGACACATTATGATTATGAAAAAGTATCTTACATTATTGGTTTTGATTGCATGCTCTTTCACTGGAGCAAAAGCGCAATTTAATTGGGGCCTCAAGGCTGGTGTTAATGTGGCTAACGTAGAGGAACTTACGCAGGATAATCTGTTGCAAACAGACAGCTATACAGGATTTTATATAGGCCCTAAGTTTGACTTGACAATTATTGGCCGAGTAGGAATTAATGGTAGTATTCTTTACTCGCAATCAGGTATGGTCTGGGCAAACGAACAAGAAGCTATTGATATGAATACATTATCGGTTCCTCTGAACTTGATGGTCAGATTGTTTGGCTCTGAAAAGTTTGGTCTCTTTTTGGAAACAGGTCCGCAATTTGATTTTAATATAGGAGAAAAACGCCACGAATTGCAAGATGGACAATTGAGTCTTGACGATTCTGCACTTAGCTTTAACCTTGGTGCGTCACTTCATTTGCTTAAGTTCTTGCAAGTTGGTGTAAATTATAATGTTCCATTTGGTGCCACTAACGAATTCCAATTCTCAGATATGGAAAATAAAGAAGCTTATAAGTTTAATACCATTCAAGCTTCTGTAGCTATTGTCTTCTAAATTAAAGAATAATACTATTGTTTTTAATGCTGGGGCGTGAGCTCCAGCATTATTTTTATTATTCCACATCTTCTTCTGATAGTTTTAGAAAAAGATGTAATCTTCTTGCGTCTTTTAGCCCAATCTTCCGTAGTTTTTTGTATCTTCGCGCAGATTATGCAGTGGTATGTCGATGTCATATTGCCCCTCCCCTTGGCCGGTAGCTTTAGCTATCGGTTAGAGGATGCCCATGTGCCTTTGGTGCAGACGGGTAGTCGAGTGGTAGTACAGTTTGGCGCCAAGCGCTACTATACGGCATTGGTGTTGCGCAAGCATACCGATACACCTCAGGGAGATTATGAGATAAAGCCCATCACAGAGGTGCTCGATGCCACACCCATCGTGCAAGAGCAGCAACTCTCGCTGTGGCAATGGATGGCAGACTACTATATGTGTAGCATTGGCGATGTATACAAAGCAGCACTGCCCTCTGGCCTCAAATTAGAGAGCGAGACACTGGTAGAGCTCAATACAGATTTTGTAGCCGATGCCCCCCTGAAGGAGCGGGAGCAGCAACTACTAGATGCCCTTGCCTTGAACCCACGGCAGCGAGTACAGCAGCTACTCAAACACTGCGGATTGAAGCAAGATATGCGCCTCATCAAAGCCTTGCTTGACAAGGGTGCTATCACAGTGGACGAATCTGTAAACCAACGCTATAAACCAAAGAGTGAGATACGTGTACGACTAAGCGAAACTTGTCGCTCCGAAGAGACTATCAATGAAGCTCTGAATACTCTTAAGCGAGCGTTCAAGCAGCAGCAACTCTTATTGAAACTAATCGAACTGACTGAGTGCGAAGCGCCTGACTTCACCAATCAGCGCGAACTTACTCGCAGCACTCTGCTCAAGGAAAGCGGAATGAGCGCTTCGGTGTTGAACGCTCTCATAGAAAGAGGTTTCGTAGAGACCTATGTAGTGGAGACCGGCCGCTTAGAGGACTTTTCCGAGTGTGGCAGCCCCAACCTCTCGTCGCTCAGTGTTCATCAGCAAGCAGCTTACGACAGTATTTACAAAGTGTGGCAGTCGCGCGATGTGTGTCTGCTCCATGGCGTCACATCGAGCGGGAAGACTGAGGTGTATATCCATCTTATCAATGAGCAACTCCGTCAAGGTCGTCAGGTTCTCTATCTACTCCCCGAGATTGCACTGACCCGACAGATGACGGAGCGTCTTCGTCGTGCCTTTGGTGCGAGATTGGGAGTATATCACTCTAAGTTTTCCGATGCCGAGCGCGTAGAGGTGTGGCGTAAGCAATTGTCAGACAAGCCTTATGATATTATCTTAGGAGTACGCTCATCTGTATTTCTTCCCTTCAAGGATTTGGGACTTATCATCGTTGATGAAGAGCACGAAGCCACCTATAAGCAGCAAGACCCTGCCCCGCGCTATCATGCCCGCAGCGTATCTGTGATGTTAGCCTCTCGCTTTGGCGGAAAGGTGCTATTGGGTACTGCCACCCCTTCGATAGAAAGTTACTATAATGCTCAGTGTGGCAAGTATGGTTTGGTATTACTGACCGAACGCTATAGTCAAGTGCAACTCCCTCGCATTGAGGTTGTAGACCTCAAAGATGAGTATCGACGAAAATGCATGTATGGACCATTCTCAACAGCCCTTCACGATGCCATGCGTGATGCGCTGAGTCAAGGAAAACAGGTCATACTCTTTCAAAATCGCCGTGGCTATGCTCCCATGTTAGAATGTAGTGCTTGTGGCTGGGTGCCTCGGTGCGATAGGTGTGACGTCAGCCTTACCTATCATCAAGGACAACAGAGGTTAGTATGCCACTATTGTGGTAACGTATACAGCATGCCTGTGCAATGCCCCTCATGTGGAACACGCGCTCTTGACAAAAGAGGTATGGGTACCGAACGTATCGAAGAGGAGGTGCATCGCTATTTCCCCACAGCACGAGTGGCCCGACTGGACCTTGATACGACACGTACAAAGACTGCGAGCGAGCAGATTATCAAAGATTTCCAGGAAGGAAATACCGATGTACTTATCGGCACACAGATGGTTTCAAAAGGCCTCGACTTTGACAAGGTACATGTAGTGGGAATTATCAACGCCGACACCATGCTCAACTTCCCTGACTTTCGATCCTACGAGCGCTCTTTCCAACTGATGGCGCAGGTGGCAGGTCGTGCAGGACGACGTGGACAGCAAGGATTGGTGGTGTTGCAGACAAAGAATGTAGAACTTCCTGTCATTCGCCAAGTGGTGAACAATGATTACTCCTCACTCTATACAGACCAAACTGCAGAACGCGAATATTTTCGCTACCCGCCCTACTGTCGCCTCATTTACATCTATGTAAAGGGGCGCGACGAGAGCCATGTGATTCATGCCGCCGATGCTGTAGGTCAAGGATTGCGCCACTACTTTGGCGACCGCGTACTAGGTCCCGAAGCCCCCTCCGTAGCTCGTGTGCAAGGCCTCTTTATCCGCAAGCTAATGCTCAAAGCAGAACTCTCTTTGGGTGTATCTCGTGTACGCCAATGTCTTCATACTGTAGAGCAAAGCGTCTCTCAGCAAGGTCTACTCAGCGGAGTG
>JAFYRL010000006.1 GCA_017546975.1 Alistipes sp. | reverse complement strand
GTTGCTTTTGTGTCTATTTCGGCATCTATCTTATCTTTCCTCGGTTGCTATGCCCGCATAGCGCCCTCGAAAAAGATAAGAAATCTGTTCGAAATATCCAACAAAATAAACTCGACCTAATTTATAGAACCTCCCTATAGAGTAGATATTAGCGAGGATTAGTCTGCATTAAGAGTCGTATCAATCTCTATACTAAGCGATTGGCACATTGCCGAACATGAAGTAACGATATGCTCTGCATGGAGTGCTACATCCTCATCCGATAGCTCTATACCAAACTGCTCGGCATCATAAATTAAAGCCGCAGAGATATCATCGTAGAGCGTTGTGCAATAATCCTCAATAAAGCTATCTACACGCTCAGTATAACCATCTTCATCGAAATAGGCACGCACTGCATTACACTCCTCAACGGTACGAGCAAGCCATCTATCCTCTACAGAGCTAATAATAGTTTCAGCGCTGACATTTTGTCCTTCTTCTTTATCGCCATTACCAAGTAGCAACATAGCTGTAATTATAACAACGATAACAGCTAAAGCTGTGAGTATCGCCACACCCCAATAGCGCGGTGTAGGGAGAATATCGCTATCCTCAGCAGGCGTTACATCTGAAGAGCTACAAAAGCTACTCCAACTATCGTAGCCCACATATTGAGCAAGTGCAGAGAGCGTCACAGGGCGTGGCGCAACACCTCTCTGTGGTATGAATAGTGAGGCATAATCATTAGCACTTAGACGCATATCCGTAGCCTCTGCTACAGCCTCGGCAAGAGTACAGCACTCCTCTACGGTAGCGATATCTCGCCCGTACTTAATCACAACCATGCCCCTAAGGCGTTCAATATATTGCTCCTGCAAAGTCATTATAGTCCTGTAATACGCTTTATCTCATTAAGTTTATTAAGTGCCTCAAGTGGTGTAAGCGAGTTGATATCAAGATCCTTGATCTCATCGCGTATAGCAACCAACACAGGGTCATCGAGCTGGAACATCGAAAGCTGAATCTCCTGCTTCGCCTCAGCTGCCGACTCGGCAACACTACGGCGCTTACCACGCTGCGTAACACCTCCCGTAGGTACAATCTCTCCAGAGCCATAGACCTTCTCAAGGTTCGAGAGGATAGCCTCGGCACGCGACACCACCGAGCGTGGCATACCCGCCATACGGGCTACATGGATACCAAAAGAGTGCTCCGTACCTCCACGCACAAGCTTACGCAAGAAGACAATACTCTTGTCCACCTCCTTAACCGTAACATGGAAGTTCTTTACCCTTTCGAGCATATTCTCCAACTCATTAAGTTCATGGTAGTGCGTAGCAAAGAGCGTCTTAGCCTTGCCCTGAGTATTATTATGCAGATACTCTACCATGGCCCATGCGATAGAGATACCGTCGTATGTACTTGTACCGCGACCAATCTCATCAAGAAGCACAAGGCTTCGCTCCGAGATATTATTGAGGATGCTTGCCGACTCTAGCATCTCAACCATAAATGTTGACTCACCCTCGGAGATGTTATCCGAAGCTCCCACGCGGGTAAATATCTTATCCACAACACCTATATGCGCGCTCTTGGCTGGCACAAATGCTCCCATCTGAGCAAGAAGTACGATAAGAGCCGTCTGGCGCAAGAGTGCCGACTTACCCGACATATTAGGACCTGTGATGATAATAATCTGCTGACTCTCATTATCCAGACGCACATCGTTAGGTATATACTCCTCACCAACCTGCATAAGCGTCTCAATAACGGGATGGCGTCCCTGCTTAATATCAATGATTGTAGAGTCATCCACCGTAGGGCGCACATACTTACGCTCCTTGGCTATACGCGCGAACGACTGCAAGCAGTCCATACCTGCAATAGCGTGTGCTGTGCGCTGCATAGAGGCGATATACTGAGATAGGTAGGCCACCAACTCGGCATAGATGCGTGCCTCAATCTGTAGGATACGCTCCTCGGCACCCATTATCTTCTCCTCATACTCCTTCAACTCGGCAGTGATATAGCGCTCTGCACCTGTAAGGGTCTGCTTTCTTATCCAACTCTCTGGCACCTTATCCTTGTGTGTATTACGCACCTCAATATAGTAGCCGAAGACATTATTATAGGCGACCTTAAGTGACGGGATACCCGTAATCTCACTCTCACGCTGCTGCAACGCCTGAAGATAATCCTTGCCATGTAGCGCGATACGGCGAAGGTCATCAAGCTCAGCAGATACACCCGAGGCGATAACACCACCCTTCTGTATCTGGTTACTCTCAGGGTCTGGATATATGTCACTCTCCAACCTTGCACGCACCTCAGGCAGTGGGTCAATACGCGAAGCTATAGAGTGCAATGCATCACTATCCGTTGACTCCATCAATGCACGGAGTATCTCAATGGCAGATAATGAATTACGAAGCTGCACCATCTCACGCGGTGTGACACGCTCGGTTGCTACTCGCGATGCAATACGCTCCAAGTCACCAACAAGCGATATTTGCTCACGCATAGCATCAGCAAAATCTGCATCCTTAACGAACCTCTCAACAATATCCTGACGCTGCTCAATCTTCTTTATGTCCATCAACGGCATAGCTACCCAACGACGCATCTGTCTACCACCCATAGGTGTCAAGGTGCGGTCTATAGTGTCAGTAAAGCTACACTTTGCCGATGAGTTATTCGAGCCAAAGAGCTCAAGATTTCGAATAGTGAAGCGGTCAATCCATACCGAATCACCGCGCTCAATACGCTGTATGGATGATATATGAGCTGTGTGCTTATGCTCGGTGAACTCCAAATAATAGAGTATAGCGCCCGCGGCTGAGATACCCGCACTCATACGCTCGATACCAAAGCCCTTAAGGGACTGAACACCAAGCTGCTTAGATAGCTTATCTCGGTTTACGCTCTCTGCAAATACCCACTCCTCAAGGCGGTAGGTGTAGTGCTTCGAGCCAAAGAGTTCATTGAAACGCTCCTCCGAGCCACGCTGATATAGTATCTCCTTAGGCTGGAGGTTACTAACGAGCTTATCAATATAGCTATCCTCACCCTCGGCAACATAGAACTCGCCTGTCGATAGATCAAGGAAGGCTACGCCCGTAGTCTGCTTACCGAAGTATACCGATGCGAGGAATGTGTTCTCCTTGCCTGCCACAAGGTTTTCACCCATAACAATACCTGGGGTAACCATCTCAACAACGCCACGCTTAACCAATCCCTTAACCATTTTAGGGTCTTCAAGTTGCTCACAGATAGCCACACGCTCACCTGCGCGCACCAACTTAGGCATATAGTTATCCAAGGCGTGGTATGGGAAGCCCGCCAACTCAACATAGCTTGCTGCGCCATTAGCACGGCGTGTAAGGGTGATATTAAGGATACCACTCGTCTTGATAGCATCCTCACCGAAGGTCTCATAGAAGTCTCCTACACGAAACAGGAGAATAGCGTCGGGATGCACAGCCTTGATTTGGTAGTACTGCTTCATCAAGGGCGTCTCGACATACTTCTTTTCCTTGCTCTCAGCAGACTTATCTGCTGATGTATCACTCTTTTTTGCTCCCATTCTATGCAATGTTATAAGTAAGGTACAAAGGTAGTGAAAAAAGAGAAAAGAGCAAAGCCTAAAAGAGTAAAGATTGATTAGTTAGGCATATGGGATGTTCTATAAATTAGTAAATTAAGTTTAACAATAGGTAGTTTTATTTTATATTTTTATATTTCGGTTGCTTTTGTGTCTATTTCGGCATCTATCTTATCTTTCCTCGGTTGCTATGCCCGCATAGCGCCCTCGAAAAAGATAAGAAATCTGTTCGAAATATCCAACAAAATAAACTCGACCTAATTTATAGAACATCCC
>JAFYRL010000005.1 GCA_017546975.1 Alistipes sp. | reverse complement strand
TTTCTTATCTTTTTCGAGGGCGCTATGCGGGCATAGCAACCGAGGAAAGATAAGATAGATGCCGAAATAGACACAAAAGCAACCGAAATATAAAATAAAACTACCTATTGTTAAACTTAATTTACTAATTTATAGAACATCCCATAAATAGTTAGTGTCGCATAATTATAAAGAGATCTGGAGCTTATGTACCAAAAAAGGGGCTGAGCAAAAAGTATGCTTACAGCCCCTATAATGTCAATATAGTTATCTACTAGTAGTTCTCAGCCTTAATCTGGAAGTAAGCCTGTGGGTGAACACATACTGGACATACCTCAGGAGCCTTCTGGCCTACATGGATGTGACCGCAGTTTGAGCACTGCCAGATCATATCACCGTCGCGAGAGAATACCAAGCCACCCTCGACATTTGCAAGAAGCTTGCGGTAGCGCTCCTCGTGCTCCTTCTCGATCTTACCAACCTGGTCGAAGAGGAATGCGATGTGGTCGAAGCCCTCCTCGCGTGCATCCTTAGCCATCTGAGCGTACATATCTGTCCACTCGTAGTTCTCGCCCTCAGCAGCGCTCTTTAGGTTCTCTGCTGTTGAGCCGATGCCCTGAAGAAGCTTGAACCAAATCTCAGCGTGCTCCTTCTCGTTTGCTGCTGTCTCCTCGAAAATCTTAGAGATCTGCACATAGCCATCCTTCTTTGCCTTAGATGCAAAATATGTATACTTGTTACGAGCCTGTGACTCACCTGCAAAAGCCTCCCACAAGTTCTTCTCTGTTTTTGTTCCTTTCAAATCTTTCATACTCTTTTAAGTTTTTAGGTTTATGCGATTATTTGTTATTATTTTCTTTTCCTGATGCAAAGATAATAGTTATTTGGTTATCTGCAATAGCTTTTTGATTGTATTATTTTATAGCCTTATAAATTTTGCTTATAATGTCTCTAAAAATGATAAGGGAGCGTAATCTTGAAAGAACGCTCCCTTATATATTATTATATAGGTATATTCGTTAGAACACGAATGTTACATATGCTCTCCAGCCCTCAAATTTTGTTGGGTCTATAGCTTCTGGGTTGTTCTTAACGCCCAACTCCTCATACATGCACTCGAATGAGCGGCACTCAAGGCCGACACCAATCTTGCCTGTTGATACAGCTGCACCACGAATAATGAATGGCGCATAGCAACCATAGATATTACCGTTGGCATATAGGCTCGATATCGTAGGTGCATACTTGACATATCCGTGGATATGGAATCTTCCAAATGGTCTAATGGTTAACGAAGGACCAATCTGCGCGCCAAGCTCCACCTGCTCATACATTGTGGTAGTGGTGGTAGAGTATGTCATGTTCATGATTTGATAGTTAGTATAGTTAACATCGAACCATGTAACATCGATGCCCAAGCGAGCAACTCTCATCAAAGGTTTCTTGTGGAGATAGAAAGTTCTACCTACAGAGAACGAAACGCCGTAGTTACTTATCAAGTCTGGGATATCAGTACTTGACATTGTTATATTACTGAAGCCAATATTGGCATACGGTCTTCTCCAGTTGTCTCGACGCTCCTGCGCGAAACCAACTGTAACAGACAGTATCGTAACTAACAATAATAATACTCCTTTTTTCATGTTCTTTGTAAGTAAAAGGTTAACTATTAACCATTTGTACTCTTTGCTGCACTTGAAATAGATATTCCAATTGCATGTAGATCTACACAACCATATACAGGGTCATATACGATCTCATGCAAAGATAAGAAAAAATGGGTAATGTTGTATACCAAAATGATAATATTTTTTACAAAATTTTAGCTCTGCTCGTAAGTTTTATCAAAGATGCAATCTAATCAGCTCTGTTGAAATGGTGTAGAATTGTGGCGGTGAAACCATTTTTGCATCATAATTGCACTACTCGGAGTTACAATTAAAAACAGAGTATTATGCAGAGTGTAAACAAATCTACTGGTTTTAAGCTTAGCGTCATGACGCTGGCTATTATGAATGTAACGGCAGTAGTGAGCCTCAGAGGTCTCGCTACGGAGGCGATATACGGCATTCAGTCGGCATTCTATTACCTCTTTGCCGCTATTGTGTTCCTTATCCCTACGGCTATGGTAGCTGCGGAGTTAGCCGCGATGTTCTCAGGCAAGCAGGGTGGTGTCTTTCGTTGGGTAGGTGAGGCCTTTGGAGCAAGGTTCGGCTTCCTTGCAATATGGTTGCAGTGGATACAGTCGACAATATGGTATCCTACGGTGTTGACATTTGGTGCGGTAAGTATTGCCTTTATAGGCTTTAATCCTGAGGCTGATGCTGCTCTCGCCTCTAATCGACTCTTTACCCTTATAGTAGTGTTGGTAATCTATTGGGTTGCAACATTCATCTCGTTGAAGGGTATTGGCTGGGTAGGTAAGGTGAGTAAGTGGGGTGGTATCATAGGCACTATCATCCCTGCAGCTCTACTTATAATCTTGGCAATAATATATCTCGCTGCGGGAGGTGTGAACAACCTAAACATGAAGGAGGGCTTCTTCCCTGATCTTACGAACTTTGATAATCTTGTCCTTGCCAGCAGTATATTCCTCTTCTATGCTGGTATGGAGATGATGGGTATTCATGTTATGGAGGTGGATAACCCTAAGCGTAACTATCCTCGCGCCATAATCATCGGTTCGCTCGTTACCGTACTTATATTTATATTAGGTACATTCTCGTTGGGCATTGTCGTTCCAGCAAAGGAGATAAGCCTTACACAGACACTGCTCATCGGTTTTGATAACTACTTCAAATATCTGCATATCTCGTGGATGGGTCCTATCATTGCGATTGCTCTTGTCTTTGGAGTGCTTGCAGGTGTGCTTACATGGGTTGCAGGTCCATCGAAGGGTATCTTCACCGTGGGTCGTGCAGGTTATTTGCCCCCATTCTTCCAAAAGACAAACAAGCAGGGTGTGCAGCGCAATATCCTCCTTGTGCAGGGTGTTATAGTGACCATCTTGGGACTACTCTTTGTAGTGATGCCTTCTGTGCAGAGTTTCTATCAAATCCTCTCACAGCTCACCGTACTCCTATATCTTATAATGTATATGTTGATGTTTGCTTCGGCTATAACATTACGCTATAAGTTGCCAAAGCTTGAGAGACCTTTCCGTCTTGGTGCTAAGGGTAACGGCCTAATGTGGATACTTGGAGGCTTGGGCTTCTGTGGCTCACTGCTCGCCTTTATCTTGAGCTTTATCCCACCATCACAGATCTCTGTAGGTAGTAACAAGGTGTGGTTCTTGGTGCTTATCCTCGGCGCAATAATATTCGTAGTTATACCATTTATTATCTACGCGAGCCGTAAACCATCTTGGAAAGCTCCTGATGCGAATATTGAGAAGTTCGAATGGGAAAAATAAACGAACTGAAAACTGAAAGGTGAAAACTGAAAAGTAATGTATGCTTCGCATGAGATAAAGTGAAAACTGAAAAGCAAGGAGTCTGCGACGCATATAAAACTCGCGCGATGCGCTCCTTACCTTTCCCCTTTTTTTTAAAAAAATAGAGGCACTTCACAATCGGAAGTGCCTCTAATACTAAGAGCTAACAGCTAATTATAGCGCGCTCTTAAGGAACGATACGAATGCATCGATATCGGTGTCGTAGCCGCGTGGGCCAGCCAATACTGTCTCACCGTCTGGAGAGAGAAGGATATAGCCTGGCTGTGCGTTAACGCCCCAACGATCCTGAGCGAACTTAGAGTTGATAGAACCCAAGCGCTTGCCACCCTCAACCTTAGTGTTATCGTCAACATAGAGTGCGCAGATAACGAAGTCGTTCTTCAACATAGGCAATACGCTGCTGTGGCTCCATACCATAGTCTCCATCTCGCGGCAGTTGTTACAAGCGTGACCAGTAACATCAACGAAGATAGGCTTGTTCTGCTTCTGTGCCTCTGCTACAGCCTCCTCGAAGTCGAAGTGACCCTCAAGCTGGTGTGGCAAGTGGAGGAAGTCAGCATACTTACGATCAGCGTTTACATTCTCAACGCGGCCGTTAAGCTGGAAGTCCTGAGATGTCATTGGTGGGATGTAACCAGAGATAGCGTTAAGTGGAGCAC
>JAFYRL010000052.1 GCA_017546975.1 Alistipes sp. | reverse complement strand
GGGATGTTGTCATCATCACGCTCCACACAAGAGAAAAAGCCGAAGAGGAGGGTGAGCAGGAGAAGCTCGGTGAGAAGATTCTTTTTCATGATAGCCCGTTTTTAAGGTGTGATATTTTGTTGTCTCTACTTATATATTACCAAAATCACGAAAATGTATAATCGTTTGGGTAATTATTTTTATAGTGTTTTTATTTTTTGATTCATTATAAAAAAGAAGCGCGGCCTGCTATACCACACCGTTAGTGAAGGTCCTGAGAAAACCTAAAAAAGCAGGATGGAGATAACAGTCCACGCGAAACGCGTAGAACCATTACACTTTACTTGCTTTTTTTGTTGAAAATTTCTCAGGTTTTCACTAACAAGACAAGCATAACGCCTCTATTTTCAAATGTCTTGACAATGTGTCCGCTATTGCAGGCATTGTCACTGCAAAAGTAATGATTAATTTGATTAAAAAAAATATATTGGCAAGAAAACCTCATTTAAGGCGTACCGTTACACGTTACGTTACAATTAAATGTCTCTCTCGACACATGAAGGCCACCCTCAGGGGAAGCCTCCATGCTTCTTTATACATTATAGGTGTAAGAATATGGGTCTTGCTTATGTGGCCGTTTTTCTGCCTTTAACATAGGGGTCCTATTATATGCTCTAGGACATTTATCATAATGATGCCATTGTCGAGGGCATGAGGATTACTTCGTGTTGGTATACCCCTCCTTGATGAGCAGTTCTATTACTTTGGGCTTGAAGTCTCCCTGGATAATGATTTCTCCCTCCTTGGCTGAGCCTCCTACACCACAGCGGGTTTTGAGGAGTTTAGCCAGGGCTTTGAGGTCCTCTTCGGTGCCGATGAAACCACGGATGATGGTGGCTGTCTTGCCTCCACGATGATTCTTCTCTATCTGTACGCGTAGCTTCTGCTGCTGTTTGGGTAGAGTCTCTTCTTCGGGTTCCTCGTCAGTTACATAGTTATAGTCAGGGTTGGTAGAGTATACTACCTGCAGACGGCTTTTCCAATCGTTATCTTTGGCCATATTCTTGAGTTTATGAGTTGGTTAGTTTATATGTTGGGGGATTCTTCATCTGGTGCAAAATTAGTAAAGTTTTTTTAAGGGTTTCGCAATTTGTAAAAGAAAATGTACTATTTTTGTACTGAGAACTCACAAACTGATGAACTAAGAAACATATAACTCATGAAGATTATCTGCGTGGGCATGAACTATGCCGAACATAATAAGGAACTCGATGGCTCAGCTGCTAAGCCGGCTAACCCTGTCATTTTTATGAAGCCCGACTCGGCGATATTGAAAGGTGGCAAACCTTTCTTTATTCCCGACTTTGCGGAGCGATTTGACTATGAGGCTGAGTTGGTAGTGCGCATCAGTAAGTTGGGTAAGAATATTGCTCCACGCTTTGCACATCGCTATTATGATGCGGTAACTGTGGGTGTGGATATTACGGCACGAGATATGCAGGAGCGCTTCCGTAAGGAGGGTCTGCCTTGGGAACTGTGTAAGGGATTCGATGGCTCTGCGGTATTGGGTGATTTTGTACCTATGGAGCGTTTTGCTAATGTGCAGAACATTCGTTTTCGTCTTGATATTGATGGGGGTACCGTGCAACAAGGACACTCTGCAGAGATGCTCTATAGCGTAGATGAGTTGGTGGCCTATGTGAGCCAATTCTTTATGTTGAAGACGGGTGACCTTATCTTTACAGGTACTCCTGTGGGAGTCGGCCCCTTGCAGATAGGTCAGCACGTAGAGGGTTTCTTAGAGGGTGAGCGTGTATTGGCGTTCAACGTAAGATAGTCCCTCTTCTCTACATGGGGCTGCTTAAAAGTCATATCCAAGGCTGAAGTATGCGCCAAAGCAGTGGTATCGGTCGTTCCAGTGTCCACTCAGCATGAGAGGGCCAAAGGTGGTGTTATAGATGACTCCCATCCCGAAACCCCAGATGCCACGCTCATTAAATGTCTCACTCAGACGATTCGCGCTATGGGCATAGTTGACTGTGCTTGATAGGTAGAGGTCTGACACAATCGTCTGCCTTACCTCTATACGAGCCATTGTCAGCATTCGATGCATAAATTCACTGCCATGTAGCCCTATGAATGGTGCTTGCTGTTCGACATATCGGCCAGGCAGGTAACCTCCAATACTATTGCCATAGACCATGGGGATATTATCTCCCAATAGCCAGCGCATGTATAGTGTTGGCTGCAGTACCAGGCCTTCATGGAGGGAGATAGCTCTTGATACATCAGCTTGAAGCGTTAAGAAATGTCCCGCTCCACTACTGCGAGGAATATGATACTCCGCCTTCACACCATAGGCATACCCCGCAGTGGGCATGTAGGCTGCATCAAACAGATCATTGTGCATTGAGGCATATAGTCCTACATACGTGGCGTAATGTTCGGTATCGGTATAGCTGTCTTTGGGGAGTTCCTCGGGGTGTATGCCTCTGATTTGGAAATGGTCGTAGCGTATGCCTAATCGCCCATCATATTGCCGCGAAAACAGCTGAGAGAGGTATACGTCGGTGCAAAAAAAATGATAGTCAAATGCGTGACTGCTCTTATTATAGAATCTGTTGACATCAGAGAACCAGTACTTCATCGTACCATTTATTTGCGGCAGATTATACCATGCATATGCCATGTGTCCCTCAATCCAGGGATTTATACTGAGTCGTGTAGTGACGTCAAACTTTGGTCCCGAGAGTGCCAGGCGATTGATGCCGATGCTAAATAGCGCAGCAGCTGCATCCTCAGAGTCGAGGCGCAGCCCGAGCTCCACTTGGTTCTTCGGGTTTGGGGTCACCTCTATTTTTAGTGTATAAGGTCCTTGCCCCAGCAGGTGGTACTGAACGGAAGAGAATGTACCCATACCGTAGATGTGTTCGATAGCATCGTACAGGTCGTCTATACTCACCAATTCGCCGACCTCGATACCTTGCTGCGTCAAGAGCGCAAGCATCATGGTACTGTCTATACCTTCAATGATGATATTACTGATTTCAAATCGGTCTGACAGCTCCGCAAGTGGTGAAGTGACTTCTTGATTTTCTGCATTCATAGCATGAGATGCAAGGAGTATCTTTTCCTTAACATCCATCAGTTCCGTTCTGCTTTGACATGCTGTCGTATAGCCAATATCTACCAGCTTCCTGAGACGTAAGGTGTCAAACCCCATCACGGGAAAGCTACTCACCAGGGGACGAATCAGTACATCGGTATTTCGTATGTTTCGCCTTCTTGCTTCGGCTCCCATAGTGCTGATTAGTCGCTCAAAGATGGAGGGGAAGGTGTGCAAAGTCATAGGTGATGTGGTGCCCGTACTGAGGTCTACACCTATCACAATGTCTGCTCCCATAGCTCGCGCTACATCTACAGGATAATTATTAACCACGCCACCATCTACCAGTACCATGCTATCTCTGTATATGGGGTAGAAGACCCCTGGGATGGACATACTTGCTCGCATAGACTCAGCCAAGAAACCCCGATTGAGCACTACTGCATCGCCCGTCACCAAGTCTGTAGCTACGCAAGCAAATGAGCGTGGCAGGGTAGCGTAGGTCACAGAGTCATGAAAGGCTATAGTCAGTGCGGTAAATTCATTCAACAGGTTTTGTCCATCGATGAGTCCAGGTCTTGCAAGCACCTTAGGGAAGGTGCGCTCGCTGTTTCTGCGTACTCTGATGCCCGCGTCTCGATAGCGTGCATTCCCTTCGGTCCGCATGTCCTCTTCGTATGGGATATTTATCTGGTAATATCGTTCAGCCATACGCATGTTATAAGGTTGTATCTGACGAGGTACACCATTGCTCAGCAACATCTTCCAATCGCGTGTCATGAGCAGCGAATCCATCTCGTCTGCCGTATACCCTATAGCATACAGTGCCCCCACGATAGCCCCCATACTTGTGCCTGTGACGATATCTATAGGTATCTGCAGCTCCTCGATAAGGCGTATAACACCGATATGTGCTGCTCCACGTGCACCGCCACCACTCAATACAAGCGCTATCTTGGGCTCTTGGCTCACATGCGTTGTGTTCACACTCAGCTGTGCACGACATATCATCGTCATGCATATGCACAAGCTCATCATTATATATCTAATATGTTTCATCCCTGCATACATTGTCCAGCGTTAACAATGCATGCTTGTGAAATGTTGTATACAAGATGTCAGAAAAAGAGAGGTAAATGCACGATGCCTTACTCGAAGTAGAAGGTCATCACTATCATGCGGCTCGAGGCCCCATCGAGCGACTGTGTGAACTTGAGCAGATTCTTATCAATGAGGTCGCTACGGTCTTTTACTAATAGATCTGTGAGGCCAAAGCAGAACTTCAGCTCGGGGATAAGCTTAAAGAATGGCAGATAGAGGTCACATCCCATGCCTACCTCAAGAGCTGCGTCAAAACGTCGTGTGAGCAGTGCCTTTTGCTTCTTTACCGTGAGGTCTACCATCGGAGCCAAACCCGCTACTACATAAGGTCTGTAGTTATTGAATCGCTGAGCTGAGTATTTTACATTGATGGGTGTCGATAGGTAAGTTGACTTTATCGTCTGCTCCTCCTCCTTGCCGCTATATTGTTCGTAAAAGAGTACGCGCTTATCACCAAAGTGCATCGTCGGGATGATGCGTAGTGAGAGATGCTGTGTCAGATATAGTTCGCCCAGGATACCCACAGAGAAGCCTGGACTATAGGCTGGGATATCGGTAAACCACGATTCCTCGCCACCCGTCTCGAGAGTGTGCTGATACCCATTGTTCACAAACTCAAGGTCTTGCATGTGTATGCCGAAGAGGAAACCATAGTGCCAACGACGCATATCTATATAGGGGCGATTTTGCACCTTGCGCTCTTGCGCAAAGTGTCGCTGTGGGAATGCCACCATCAGTATGGCTGCTATCAGTCCCACCATCCATATGCGTTTTGTCAGTCTCATCTTGTTCATACCATTATATAACGGCCATAGCGAGATATTATTATTCGCCGTTGAATTTTGTTGTTTGTAAATTAGACTAAGTATAAATATGGTAGAAAAAGATGCCTTACGAGAACATCAAGCGAAGAAAAGCCTTATCTTTGCATGGTTAGTACGAATATTTTAAACAAACAGTATTATGGCTTACGTAATTAATGACGATTGTATCAAGTGCGGTACTTGTGTTGATGAGTGTCCCTCTGAGGCTATCTCTGAAGGCGATACCAAGTATGTAATCAACCCCGACCTCTGTGTTGACTGCGGTACTTGCGCTGACGCTTGCCCCTCTGAGGCTATCCAGCCCGCATAAGAATTGGTCAAGCACACCAAAACAGTTAAGGATGCCTT
>JAFYRL010000051.1 GCA_017546975.1 Alistipes sp. | reverse complement strand
GATGTTCTATAAATTAGTAAATTAAGTTTAACAATAGGAAGTTTTATTTTATATTTCGGTTGCTTTTGTGTCTATTTCGGCATCTATCTTATCTTTCCTCGGTTGCTATGCCCGCATAGCGCCCTCGAAAAAGATAAGAAATCTGTTCGAAATATCCAACAAAATAAACTCGACCTAATTCATAGAACATGCCTTAAGTAAGTTTCCTTAGTTAGCTAAGATATTACCAGAATACTGCATGCTATTGTAGAATGGCGAACTTATGGTTAGCTGCGCACCGCCATAGTGCGAGGATATCTCAAATGTAAATTTATATTCGTTTGCAGAAAACATATTTGATGAGAACGACACCTCCCAGCCATGCGCGGTCTGCTCGGTTATGTAGTTATCGACGCTTGGTAGTACATAGTTAAAAACTACAGGGTAATATGGCGGTGTGTAGCCCTTCAAAAAAGGCATACATACATCAACAGAATTGTTCCATACAGCCACCTCATATGAGGGGTTATATATCGTTCTAAGCACTCCTGCAGGTAGTTGCTGCATAGTCTGTGGCACAAAGCGGAAGTCATGCGAGAGAACAAGCGAATCGATAAACTTCTCATATTCAGCAAGGCGTTCTGCGCGACGCTGCTGTCGTGCCTCCTGCTGCGCTGTACGCTTGGCATTGCGATCTGACTCTTCATCCGACTTAGCATTGATTGCAACATTCACTCCTGCGACTGCAATAGCCACCACAAGGAGCGTAATAATGGTCTTTCTTCTCATAGTATAATGTTTTACCCTTAGATGAGCAAACACTATACCAAAAAAAATAGGGCTGACTAAGCCAGCCCCCATAACCTAATAGAGTGAATAAAAAGATGTAGTTTTAGGCTTGCGAAGCCCGAAAAAGCGGAGTTTACTGAGCGTAAATGAGCATTTTGAGGGCAAGCGTAACGACAAAATACACTTTTTATTCACTCTATGGTGTTACTCCTGCTTAACAAAGCGGTCAACAACCGCTGCACAAGCTGCATCACCGGTGATATTAAGTGTTGTACGCATCATATCAAAGATACGATCAAGGGCATAGAATAGTGGCAGACCCTCCAAAGGAATACCTGCAGCGACAAGAACGGCAGCCGCGAGAAGCGTAGGACCTGGAACACCAGCCTGACCAATAGCACCAAGGGCACATACGATAGTGATTGACACATAGTCCGCCATACCAAGATCGATGCCATAGAACTGAGCAAAGAATGTAGCAAGGAGGGCATAGTATATCGCATTACCCGACATGTTGATTGTAGCACCCAATGGAAGCACAAAACCTGAAGTCTGCTTTGAAATACCCATCTCGTTGCAAGCCTCCATATTCACTGGCAGTGTTGCAAGGGAAGAGGCAGTTGAGAATGATACAATCTGTGGCTTGAGCATTGCACGGAAGTAATCCTTAAGCTTAACTCGTGAGAAGAGAGCTACGCACAATGGGAAGAGACCCACGCCAATAATCAAGATAGCGACAACATCAATCCATAGCACATTAGCCACCTGAATAAGCACACCGAAGCCGAATGTACCTGTAGCATCAGCGATAAGACCAAAGACACCGAAAGGAGCTACGAACATCACCTTCTCGATGCACCATATCAACGCCTCAAGGATAGTGTTAAGACCATTAGACATCTTTGTACGCTTCTCTGAAGGTAGTGCCGAAAGGCCAAAGCCAAAGAATAGACCGAAGATGATAATTTGTAGGATGTTACCCTCAGTAAGAGCCTGAATAGGGTTTGCAGGAATCATACCAATCACTGTCTCCCAGAAGCCCATTGCTGGAGCTGCGCCCCCTGTAACCTCATATCCTGCAGCAAGTGAAGTCACAACATTGTGGTCTACCGATACACCTGGCTGGAACACCTCGCCAAGGAACAAGGCAACTACAATAGCTATAACCGTTGTTATCAACATAAAACCGATACTCACGAAGCCTATCAGGCCCGCAGACTTTGTCTCACCAAGAGCCGCAGCGCCACTGATGATAGATACCAAAACCAATGGCACAACAAGCATCTTAATAAGCTGAATAAAGAGGTCACCAAGAGGCTTGAACATTGACGCCTCAGGACCCATAAAGATACCTACGACAATACCGATAATCATGGCGATGATTATCCACACGCCTAAATTCTTAAGAAGTTTTTTCATCTCTCTTGTTATATATAATTTACCGCAAAGGTAGTGCTTTTGGTCAAAAGCGCCAACCTTTGGGATGAAAATAACGCATGAATGGCAATTTATTGCATAAAAAAATGTAACTTTGAACAGAAATATTTCAAACTATGAAACGAATTGTTGTATTTACAGGTGCTGGTGTGAGTGCCGATAGTGGCATCTCAACCTTTCGTGATGCTGATGGACTTTGGGCAAACTACCGCATTGAGGATGTATGCACACCTGAGGCTCTAAGAAGAGATCGCGCCACGGTCATCGAGTTCTATAATATGCGTCGCAGGGAGTCACTAACCAAGAAGCCTAACGCGGGGCACCTCGCCATTGCCGCAATGGAGGAGTGGGCCGATGTGCAGGTTATAACCCAGAATGTCGACAACCTCCACGAGCAGGCCGGCTCTAAGCGCGTGCTGCACCTCCATGGCGAGCTTATGAAGCTACGCTCGGAGAGCAATCCAAACCTTATCTACGATATCAACGATGGTTGGGAGCAGAGCCTAGATGCCAAGGCTGAGGATGGCTCACTGCTACGCCCATATATCGTCTTCTTCGGCGAGTCTGTGCCTATGTTTGAGCCAGCATGCCAGATAGTTTCCGAGGCGGATATCCTTATCGTTGTGGGTACATCGTTGGCCGTATATCCTGCGGCATCGTTGGTCTACTATGTGCGTGACCGCCAGGTGCCTATCTACTTGGTTGACCCAGGAAACCCCGACACGGCTATGATACGCAACCCACTAACCCATATCAAGGAGCGTGGCGCTGTGGGTCTACCTCAACTTATTGAACAACTAAAGAATGAGTTTGCTTAAGCATATAAGAGAGCGCGTATGTATGCTACGCGCATGGTGCAACTGTCGTGGTTATAACTCGCGTATAGCCATATTTGTTGATCTATCACTACATTCGGGTCGCAATCGCTTTGTGGTGTGGGACTTCGTGCAGGAGCGTCCTATACTTATTTGCCCCGTGAGCCACGGTAGCGGCAAGCAGAAATCACATGTACGCTCCGCCTATGCTAATATATCAAATAGTGACGGGTCACATCTAAGCTCCGTGGGTCGCGCACTTATCGCCGAGCGCTACGAAGGTCGCTATGGCATCGCATATCGTCTTGATGGATTGGAGGATAGTAACTCCAATCTTCGTTCTCGCTGTGTAGTGCTTCACGGCTGGGAGCATACCTCCTCATTCCCTATTTGGCCACTCGCCACCACAGGTAGCTTCGGCTGTCCCGTATTATCAAGAAAGATGATGGCAAAGGTGGATGAGATACTAAAGAATGAAGAGAGGGTTATTGTTGATATTTTTAAATAACAACCATCAAAATTTAGGGCGTGTCCGAATTGGTCACGCCCTAGCTATTTATTGCACACTACCCTACTTAAAGTAGATATCGAGGAGTTCCTTTGCCGCAATAAACGAAGACAACTTAGCATTCAACACACGCTGCTCGATATCGGCAAGGCGCGACTCTATCTCTGGGTTGTTGTAGAAGCTCGATTTAAGAGTCTCGTTTATAGTCTCATACATCCAGTACTTATTCTGGCGGTTGCGGTTTGCCATAAAGTAGCCATTTAGCTCAATATGTTGCAAGTACTGCTCCACACCCTGCCATACCTCCTCAAGGCCTGTACCCTCCAACGATGAGCATGTATACACCTTAGGACGCCACTCCGACTCAGGTAGAGGGAAGAGCATCAAAGCACCCTGATACTGAGCCTTGGCAAGCTCTGCCTTCTTGATATTCTCACCATCGGCCTTGGTGATGACCATCATATCTGCCATCTCCATGATACCACGCTTGATACCCTGGAGCTCATCACCAGCGCCAGAGATTTGGAGCATCATAAACATATCCACCATAGAGTGTACTGCTGTCTCCGACTGACCAACACCCACGGTCTCGATAAATATCACATCAAAGCCTGCAGCCTCGCACAACACAATAGTCTCGCGTGTCTTACGCGCCACACCACCCAACGAACCTGCTGATGGCGAAGGACGCACAAAGATGTCGGGGTTAGAGCATATACTCTCCATACGGGTCTTATCACCGAGGATTGAGCCACCACTACGCTCCGAGCTTGGATCGATAGCAAGCACTGCCAACTTATGTTTATACGAGGTCACCATATTACCTACTGCCTCGATAAAGCTCGACTTACCAGCACCCGGAACGCCCGTGATACCGATACGCACTGACTTACCTGAATGTGGCAAGCAACGCTCAATAATCTCCTGTGCCTGGGCATAGTGCGTTGGGTTATTACTCTCGATAAGGGTAATCGCCTGAGCAAGAATTGTAATATTACCCGCAAGGATACCATCTACATACTCATCGGTAGTCATCTGGCGGCGCTTCTTACGCACGAAATATGGGTTTACCACAGGCTGATCCTCCACACCCTTAGTCACATTGAGTGCGCTATCGTGATGATGATCGAGATACTCTTTCTCGTAGTGTTCTATCTTTGTATATGACATAATTTTGTAGTTTTATAAACACCTTCACATCGAACAAATATCTCAAAAATATTCGTTACTGCAAGAAGTTGTATAACATGTGATGATTTTAGGCTTATGAAGCTCGAGAAAGCGAAGTTTACCAAGATTAAATTAGCATTTCAAGAGCGAGTATAACGACAAAGCATCCTTGTTAGACAACTTCTATTACGCGAAGGTACGAAAAATTTATACAATTACCACCCATTAGTTAAAAATATTTTACCATACATTATTTTCAGAAGCAAATATTTTTTATTTCTCACAAAAATAATATACATTTGCTTGGTTGTTTGCTTAAAACTTATGAACCTAAATAACTAAAACTAAATGAAAAGAGTATCACTATTTTTAGCATGCATATTTCTTACATTTGCATGCAGCGAAGTCGAGGCACCGAGCAACGCCCCAACTGCCGATCCCGTACTAACAATCACCTCAAACACTGAGATATGGTTTGATAGCGCAGGCGGTGATGGCGAGATCACCTATACGATAGAGAAAGGCCAGACTGGAGTATCACTAACAACCAAGTGTAACGCTGATTGGATTACCAATATTACCGTTGGCGAGAGTGTTACATACACCGTGACCGAGAACGAGACAAACGAGGAGCGTCGTGGCACTATCGAGCTATGCTACGGCACTATCACCAAGCAAGTTATAATCAAGCAGCGCACACCATATAGCACATACTTCGAGGCTCTAACTACCTCAGGAAGCTACTATATGGGCGGTGAAGGTCTATACAACTACTACATTGTTCTCTCAATCAACGGCATGAGCGAGAGCGGATACCTCCAAGGCTATAGCACTTACTACTACTTTGACCTCTACAGCTCGACACCAGCTAATGACAACAAGGCCATTATTCCTAACGGCACATATCGTCTAACCTCAAGCTACAACCTTAAAAATGGTGATATTCTATCAGACTATAGCAACCTCACTGAGACAGACGACAGCCAATACTTCGAGACATACTACAAAGATGCTGAAGTGGTAGTGAGCGACGGTAACATCGTAGCAAAGGTAACATTCGCTAATGGCGAGCGCCACCTCATCACATACAATGGCTCTTTGGAGATTCCATTCGATTCAAGCATAGGTGGTGGCAATAGCGGCAGTGGCTTCAGCACACTAACTTCAGATCACTACTTCGATATTAACGGTGGCGTGTTTGTCGGAGCCCTTGTAGGCGACCTTCTATACAATGGCTACGACACATGCCAAGTCTATATGTATGAGTATCTTGACTACGAAACAGGCGAGGAGCGTGGCGACCAATTTCAGATAGATTTACAGCTTCCTCGCGGAACTACCGATATCTGCGGAACATACACCGAGGGAACTACAGCTGGTCACTTTATCCCAGGTAGTGCCGAGGATGTAGGTGGCGGTCAGTACATGTCGGTAAATAGCTGGTATAACACAGCTGGATATGTAGATTTTGCACCTCTCATTAAGGGTAGCGTTAAGGTCGAGAAGGACAACTCTGGCATGTATATCTTCACCATCGACACAGTAGATGATATTGGCAATGCCATTAAAGGAATTTTCAGAGGCTACGGAGAGTTAATCGAGTGGTAAAACATTGTTTTAATCCCCAAATTGCGCTTGGCATGAAGATGCTGAGCGCTCTTTTTTACAATATAGGCAGCAATGCCTAAAAAAGTTCAAAAAAAGAGTCGAAAATATTTCGTAGTTTCAAAAAGAAGAAGTACCTTTGGGTGATTTTTGTATCACTCAAAAATAGGAGTTAAAACAAATAAATATTAAGTTAAACTTTATAAAAATTAAACACTATGAAAGTATCACACATTGAGCATCTCGGCATCGCCGTTAACAGCTTGGAGGAGGCAATCCCTTACTGGGAGAATGTATTGGGTCTAAAGTGCTACGCTATCGAGGAGGTAGCAGACCAGAAGGTTAAGACAGCATTCTTTATGCTTGGTCAGACTAAGATTGAGCTTTTGGAGCCAACATCTCCAGAGTCTACAATCGCTAAGTATCTTGAGACT
>JAFYRL010000050.1 GCA_017546975.1 Alistipes sp. | reverse complement strand
AGCCTTGAATGCTGCTACGAGCTCCTTAAGATCCTCGGTTGTAAGATCAGTATCAGCCTTGATACCGCGCTTCTCCTTCTGAGCCTCGATGATAACCTCGAATGGGTCCTGATCCTCCTTTGAAGCAGGCTTCATCTCAAGAACAACATCGCCGTACATCTGTACGAAACGACGATATGAATCCCAAGCAAAGCGTGGGTTGCCAGAGAGCTTAGCTACAGCCTCAACAGCCTCATCGTTCATACCAAGGTTAAGGATAGTATCCATCATACCTGGCATTGAAGCACGAGCACCTGAACGAACTGATACCAAAAGTGGAAGTGTAGAATCACCGAACTTGCGACCTGTAAGGTTCTCGATGTTCTTGATTGCTGCCTCAACCTCAGGACGAAGCAACTCGATTACACGCTCCTTACCCTCCTTGTAGTACTCTGAGCAAGTGTCAGTAGTGATAGTGAAACCTGGAGGTACAGGAATACCAATCAAATTCATCTCTGCGAGGTTGGCACCCTTACCGCCGAGCAACTCTCTCATCTTGCCATTACCCTCAGCCAACTTATTACCGAAGGTATAGACACGCTTTACATCTGCCATAATTGTCTATTTTATAATTAGTTAATGTGATAAAATCATTATACATTGTGCTGTAGTAGGGTTGTTTCCCCTCTATTAGCCTACAAAAGTAAAGAAAAAAAATTGAAAAAACAATATTTTTTAATAAGAATTCTATCGGTTTTTAGTAGCTATTTTAGAGTGTTATAGGAAATTAGGGGCTCTACACCGATGTGTAAAACCCCTAATTAAATAAATTTATTTGTACGGCTACCTTTCAATTACGCCACTGCCAACTACAATATCTCCCTTGTGCCATGCTGCAAACTGACCTGCAGCGATGCCTCGTTGTGGCTCATCGAAGAGGATATACAAATGCTCCTCCTCCATGATAAGAGTGGCTTTTTGTAGCGGTTGGCGATAGCGAATACGAACATCGTATCTACGGCGCTCGCCAACAGACATTGTATCCATATTGTCTACCCAATGTATCTCCTCCTTGCGGATGCGTAATGCCTTACGGTAGAGTCCTGGATGATTATCTCCCTCACCTACATAGATGACATTCTCCTTTACATCTGTGCCGATGATAAATAGAGACTCCTTGCGACCCCCTATGCCCAAACCCTTACGCTGACCAATGGTGTAGAAGTGTGCTCCTTGGTGTGTGCCAATCTTCTTGCCGTCGCGCACAGTTAGGCGGTATGGCACTTCGTGGGCAATATGATCATCCTCTGCAATGTTGCGCTCAAAGCGAGGTGAGTGTGGTAGTATCTCATGGATATTTCCCTCTTTTGCTTTGAGTTGCTGTTGTAAAAATACGGGGAGATCTACCTTGCCAACAAAGCATATACCTTGCGAGTCCTTACGCTTGGCAGTCGCGAGTTTCTGTTCCTCAGCTATGCGTCTAACCTCTGGTTTTAGTAGCTCGCCAATAGGGAACATAGCATAGCTTAGTTGCTCTTGCGTAAGCTGACATAGGAAGTAACTCTGATCCTTGTTAGGATCTGCACCAGCAAGAAGTTGATAGTGCTTATTGCCCTCATCATCAACACTCTCCGTACATCTACAATAGTGGCCCGTAGCTACGCGCTCAGCACCAAGTTCTAATGCTTTTTTTAGGAATGCGTCAAACTTAATCTCACGGTTACAGAGTACATCAGGGTTGGGCGTTCTGCCTGCCTCATACTCCGAGAACATGTAATCCACAACACGCTTGCGGTACTCCTCGGATAGATCAACAAGGTGAAACTCTATATCGAGACGCTTGGCAACAAGCTCGGCAAAGACGACATCATCATGCCAAGGACAATCGCCCTCTAAGGTGCCTGTTGTGTCGACCCAATTGCGCATGAAGAGGCCGATGACCTCATGCCCCTGCTGCTTGAGTAGGTATGCTGCCACCGATGAATCTACACCGCCCGAAAGACCAACTACAACACGCATAAAATGACTTTTTAGTGCGACTATTTGATTAGCTGCATAAACTCGTCACGAGTACGAGGGTCTGAAAGGAAACAACCTGTAAATGCAGATGTCGTTGTTACAGAGCGCTGCTTCTCCACGCCACGCATCTGCATGCATGTATGGCTTGCCTCAATAACTACTGCAACACCAAGTGGGTTAAGAGCCTGCTGGATGCTGTCTCGAATCTGTACGGTTAGACGCTCCTGTACCTGTAGACGGCGTGCAAAACACTCCACTACACGGGCAATCTTTGAAAGGCCTGTGATGTGACCGTTAGGGATATAGGCAACATGAGCCTTGCCGATAAATGGCAACATGTGGTGCTCGCATACTGAGAATAGCTCAATATCCTTAACCAAGACCATCTGCTGATACTCCTCCTTGAACATTGCAGAGCGAAGTATAGCGATAGGATCCTGAGAGTATCCTTTGGTGATGAACGACATAGCCTTAGCCACGCGCTCTGGGGTCTTAATCAAACCCTCGCGCTCTGGATCCTCACCCAAAAGGCGAAGGATCTCACGATAGTGACCCATAAGCTCCTCGATGCGCTCCTGGTTGTATATATCCTCTCTTTTATAGTTTGAAATCAACTCTTCCATATCTACTTATAATATTAGCGGACAAATGTAGGTAAATTAGATCAATTCTGCAAATTATCATCAGATGGTTGCTCGTTATTTACTATGGTGAATAGCTTAATATTCTCCTCATTAAGTCGTATTTTGAGCCATCTCTCCAACTTGTTGCGCTCCTCAATTGTTATCTCGGTGCTTGTCTGTACAGCAACAATTATTGAACTCTTTGTGTGCTCGATATTTTTCATTGCAATGCTCTCACCACGAGTAATATGTACTTCATGGATAGCAGGGTAGGTGCTTGCTATCTCCTGCGCAAGTTGCTTATATGGAATTTTGTCGTTCTGCGTGCTCTGGAGCTCGGCTCTGAGTCGCTCAATCTCTGCATCTCTTGTGCTTATCTCGCGCTCCATACGGTCATATATATCCTTGACAAGCTCCATCTCGTTGACGCTCTCCGTTGTTGTATGGTCGTTGATGATAAGACTCTCTTTGCTGATGCCGTAGCGCGCAGCAGTGTTGTATATATTTCCTCTTGTACTCTCATCCAAAGGCTCACCAACAAACGAAATCTCGATAGTCGAGCCATCCGTATGGTCAATCTTATAGTCGTAGATGATACTCTTGCCGTAACTCTTTGAGTGCTCGATGAATGCTATGGCGCTCTCCTCAAATCTGTTTTGATTGATGAGAATAACTGCTGACCATATACTTGGCACAATGAAGAGTATGATAAGCATGGTTATCACGCGCTTAGTCTTGCGTCCTGTGCTTATGTCGCTATACTCGGTCTGTCTAAATTTGAAGTACTTGACACTGATATATGTTGCAAGCATGATAAATAGACAGTTGATGAAAAATAGGTACATCGCGCCAAAGAAGTAGCCTAAGTTGCCACCTGCTAAGCCAAAACCTGCGGTGCAGAGTGGTGGCATAAGTGCTGTTGCTATGGCTACACCGGCAAATACTGTACCCTTCTCCTTGCGACACTGCTCAAAGATACCTGCAAAGCCACCAAATAGAGCAATAAGCACATCGTATATCGTTGGATTTGTGCGCGCTAATAGCTCTGTCGGGTTGCTAAGACTTAGTGGTGTGATTAGAAAGTATAGGAATGATGCAGTGATACTTATGACAACCATCACAAGCAAGTTCTTTCCCGATGACTTTACAAGCTGCACATCGCTAATGCCAAGACCTAAACCTAGACCAAAGATAGGACCCATAAGTGGTGAAATAAGCATTGCACCAATAACTACGGGTATAGAGTTTACATTCAAGCCTACAGATGCAATGATGATTGCGATAGCCAAAATCCAGGCATTAGGGCCGCGGAAGAAGATGTTATTGCGTATTGAACGCTCCGCTGCCTCAGTGTCGATATGACCCTCAAGGTCTACCGATGAGCGAAAAAGTGCTCCGATATTCTTAATAATTCCCATGATATATTTCTGTTTCAACGCCAAAGATACGAAAAAGAATTGAGTAAGCCACTCTTGAAATTATATATATGTATTAGGTGGTGTCGTTGTGATACGAAAAAAGGAGGTTGCCCTCCTTTATACTATAGTTCAAGTAATCCCTCTGGGAGTATGAACTTTATCTTTCTGTTGTCGAAGTCTATCTGTGCGATGAACTCCTCTTGTGCAGGTATTAGATGCTCCTTTCCGTCGAGTGTAATCTCAAAGAGAGGGTTTGCCTCGCTGTCGTAGTAGTCGCTAATCTCGCCACGACGCTTGCCAACAATGGCTGTGAAGCCAATAAGGTCTTCCATGTAGAACTCGTCATCCTCTACCTTATCACCCTCCTGCATGAATATCTCGCGGCCCACAAGGAACTCCTCGGCACGGCGTTGAGTGTCGATATCGTCAAAATGCACTACAGCACCCGACTGACCACGACGCTCGAAGTGTGAACAAAAAATAGGAACCGCGAGCTTGTCAATAATGACAAACAGCGGTTCCTTGTTTTGAAAATTGTCGGGGAAACTTGCGTAGAGTGTAATCATCACTCCGCCCTCAGTGCCGAATAGTCGGCCTATGCGTCCCACGGCAATCATGCACCTGTAGGATTAAGCCTCAGCAGTCTCCTCAGCAGCAGCCTCTGTAGCCTCCTCAGCTGCAGCAGCAGCGGCCTCAGCAGCAGCCTGTGCCTTCTTCTCAGCGATAGCAGCAGCGCGATCCTCCTTGATCTTAGTCTCAGCAGCGAGCTGTGCCTTCTTTGCAGAGTTAGCGTCAGATGCAAGCTTGTTAGACTTAGCGTCGATCTTAGCCTGCTTCTCGCCAGCCCACTTGTTGAAGCGAGCCTCAGCCTCAGCCTCAGTAAATGCGCCCTTAGCAACGCCACCCAAAAGGTGCTTCATATACATTACGCCCTTGTACGAGAGAATTGCTCGACAAGTATCTGTAGGTTGTGCGCCCTTACAAACCCAATCCAAAGCTCGGTCGAACTTCAAATCGATTGTAGCAGGATTCGTGTTTGGGTTGTATGT
>JAFYRL010000049.1 GCA_017546975.1 Alistipes sp. | reverse complement strand
TAAGATAGATGCCGAAATAGACACAAAAGCAACCGAAATATAAAATAAAACTACCTATTGTTAAACTTAATTTACTAATTTATAGAACATCCCTATAGTACAAGACTCACACAAAGCACCCGCTATCCACTTTACTTTACCAGCTTAGACCCGGTCAATACCTCTCATATTGTTACAAACCCAAAACATAGATGTGACATTTTTGTTACATTTGCAATAACGACCAATTTTTACTTTGTAACAAAAATATTTCGCCATACATTTGCCGTGAAAAGTAGTAAAAAACAATAACTAAATAACAAACACAATGGGTATTTTACAAATCTTTACTCTTTTAGGAGCCTTGGGTATGTTCCTCTACGGAATGAACCTTATGAGTTCTGGACTACAGAAGGCCGCTGGAGATAAGCTACGCGGCTTCCTCTCTGCAATGACATCAAACCCCTTTAAGGGTGTAATGACAGGTGTGGGTGTTACATCACTTATCCAGTCATCATCTGCAACAACCGTAATGGTTGTAAGTTTCGTAAACGCCGGCTTGTTGACCCTCTCTCAGGCCATCAGCGTGATTATGGGTGCCAACATTGGTACTACCGTTACTGCATGGATGGTTGCATGGCTGGGCTTTAAGGCCGACATCTCTATCCTCGCTATTCCACTTATGGCGGTAGGCTTCCTCTGCTCAAACTCAAAGAAGAACCAGCGTCAGAATATCGGAGAGCTTGTAGTAGGCTTCTCGCTCCTATTCCTTGGTCTTTCATTTATGAAGGATTCGGTGCCAGATCTAAGACAGACTCCTGAGGTACTCGAGTTCGTAAAGACTTGGGCAAGCCATGGCTTTGGTTCGGTGCTTATCTTCCTAACTTTTGGAACTATACTCACCCTTATCCTACAGTCATCATCAGCCACAATGGCCATCACCCTCATCATGCTAAGCATGGGTTGGATACCTTTCCCTATGGCGTGTGCAATGGTATTGGGTGAGAATATCGGTACTACCATTACCGCCAATATCGCAGCCTCGGTAGGTAATACTCAGGCTAAGCGCGCCGCAATGTCGCACACGATATTCAACCTATTTGGTGTAGTGTGGGCAGTAATCATGTTCCGACCATTCCTAGCGTTGGTGGGTAATATAATAGAGTTGTTTGGTCTTCCAAACCCTGCAGCAGAGGGTTTTGTGGTAGACCCAGAGTCAACATCTGATAGCACCGCAGCATTGTATGGTCTTTCGATGCTCCACACTCTATTCAACGCTATCAACACATTTATCCTCATCTGGTTCGTAAAATTCATTGAGAAGGCAGTTAAGCGCATTATCAAGTCACCTAAGAACCAGGAGAGCGACACCTTCCGCCTAAAGTATATCACTGCGGGACCTCTTGCTACACCAGAACTTGCTACCGAGCAGGCTTTCGATGAGATTATCCACTTTGCACAGATATCACGCAATGGTCTTGGTTATACTAAGCAGGCCCTCGTGGAGACAGACAAGGATAAGTTCGAGGAGCTTCGCAAGAAGTTGGTTAAGTACGAAGAGATTTCGGATAAGATTGAGTATGAGATTGCCACATTCCTAAATGAGGTATCTACAAGCGATATCAGCGAGGCTACATCAGTAAAGATCAAGGCGATGTATAAGATTATCGGCGAGTTGGAGTCATTGGGTGACTCAGGCGAGTCTATCAGCCGCATCCTATCGCGTAGAAATATCCACCATAAGGACTTTGATGAGACTACTATGAAGCACCTTATGAATATGGTAGATGCCGTAGATGAGGCATACGAGGCGATGATTACAAACCTTAATGCAGCGCACAAGCAGACGCTTAGCGATATAAGCAATGCTAACAACGCTGAGGAGCGAATCAATAGTCTTCGCAACAATCTACGCGACTCTGAGATTGAGGACCTTGAGGATGGCAATAAGAGCTACCAGGCAAGTGTCTACTATATCGACATTGTCAACGAGTTGGAGCGTATGGGTGATTTTATAATCAACATCTCTCAGGACTTGGAGAGAGCCTTTATCGAGCGCAACTAACTTTCACAAATATAATCAAGAAAAAAGTGACTGTCCAACAAGTTAATGGACAGTCACTTTTTTCTTGTGAAGTTGTATAACAAGAGCTAATTTTAGGCGCACGAAGCTCGAAAAAGCGGAGTTTACTAGGCGTAAATGAGCATTTTGAGAGCAAGTGCATTTTGT
>JAFYRL010000004.1 GCA_017546975.1 Alistipes sp. | reverse complement strand
GGTTGCTTTTGTGTCTATTTCGGCATCTATCTTATCTTTCCTCGGTTGCTATGCCCGCATAGCGCCCTCGAAAAAGATAAGAAATCTGTTCGAAATATCCAACAAAATAAACTCGACCTAATTTATAGAACCTCCCTTAATTGTACTACAATAGAATTAGGCTATCGACAAAATTGTTGATAGCCTAATTTTTATATAATAGGAGTTTGATTATCTAAATTATTTATGTTAATTTTGTAGTTAGAGAATATATAACTTAAAACTATACCTAATATGAAAAAATTATTCTACCTTTTGTTGTGCATGCCATTGGCATTCGCATCATGTGACAAACTATTTGAGGATAATAACGAACCAGCAAAGAAGAGCTATGTTTTGACTCTTACATCTGAGGCTACCTTGAACTTCGGTGCTGAGGGTGGCGAGGGCGTTATCACATTCGCACTTAATGAGGCTACACGCGAGGGCTCAGCTCCACAGGTTGAGGCTACATGTGAGGCTCAGTGGGTTAGCAATTTGAAGGTTGCCGAGACAATCACCTTTGCAGTTGCAGAGAATGATGGCGAGGCTCGCGAGACTAAGATCGTTGTAAAGTATGGCGAGCAGTCATTTGAGGTTGCTGTAAAGCAGGAGGCTAAGGGCGAAGATCCAAAGCCTGAGTACGCCATGGATATCAAGTTGGCAGCTGCTATGCGTATTCCAAGCGCTGAGTTGGAGCTTCCAAACAACATCTTTGCATTGGCATTTATCGACGATGCTGAGAATGTTGAGCTTGGCGTTGTATTGGTAGGCGCTGAGGAGGATACAATCCTAAAGGCTGGTAACTATGCAAGCAACAACGAGACTCTTCTTGCTGAGGAGTGCGAGATGTATATCTATGAGCCAGAGGGCGAGTATGCCTTCTCTGAGGGTCTTGCTGTCGTAGCTGTTGAGGAGGATGTCTACACATTCGATATCGAGCTTGCTGACGCCGAGGGCGCTATTTATCACTTCTCATACAGCGGTGTTGTATTGGATATGGAGCCAGCTGAAACCCCTGAGGCTACAACATTCAACCCTGTAAAGGTTGAGGCTTACAGAGCTGACAGCTGGGATCTTGGTAACTTTGAGCTTGACCTATATATTGATGAGGTAAACTACCACTCTTTGGATATGATGGATTATGTAAACCCTAACAATGCATATCTATCTGCAGGTCAGTACACTATGGACAATGGCGGTATTACCTCATGGTCTAACTTCTTGTGGAATATCAATACTGGCGAGGGCGCATATATCGTTGATGCTGATATCACCCTTACACACAACGCGAACGGCACTACAACTATCGAGGGTTACTTCGAGTCTGAGTATGGCAATCGCCTTGATATCAATTGGACAGGCTTTGTCAAGGGCTTCGACTTTGGCGGCGCAGAGGAGTTGGAGGATATAGTATTTGAGGCAAAGTACTTCTCTGGCGAGTACTACGCGCCTGAGTATATCTCTACCCACAACTATTGGATTTCACTCACTGACGCAGCTGGCTCAACAACTGCAAACGCTACATACTTCTATTTTGACCTATACGCAGACTCTACAGACGAGGCGCACACAATTCCTAATGGTGTTTACACTTATGACACCTATGACACTTGCGCAGCATTCACATGTGCAAGTTACTATACCTATGGCTATACAACAGACGCTGATGGTGTTTCTTCATGGTATGTTTTCACTAGTGGAACAATCACCGTTACAGACAATAAGTTAGAGGCTGTCATGACTCTTGAGGATGGTAGAACTGCTACCATTACCTACGAGGGCAACCTATCACTATCAGCCTTGGGCGAGGGTACAACATACTCAACCCTTACATCTGATCTTGTTCTTAACGAGAACGGCTTCTACTGTGTGGCAGAGTACTATGGAGACTACTACACAGCAGATACTGACAACTGGTATGTCACTATTTATGAGGATATTGAAACTGAGAATGGCAAGACACTAATCCTTGATCTTCTCACAGCTAACACCGCAGATAGTTGGGCACAGGAGTATAAGCCATGGGCTACAAACAACTTCATCAACACATTCGTTCCTGGTGACATTGTAAACGACTATTTGGCAGGTTGCTGGTATACAGATATTGACTATGCTGCAGGTTCGGGCAACATGGCACCTATCGTGGATGGCACAATCAATGTTACATTCAACGAGGACGGCACTAAGACCTTCACATTTGATTGCGTCGATGATGCTGGCCATAAGATTACAGGTAGTGTAACAACTGAGCCAGAGGCTACAACATTCGCCACACAGAGCAAGGGCGAGAAGAAAGCCTCTATTAAGCGTCCTACAATGAAGAGCTTGGCGATTCGCAAATAATAAAATCGCAACCTAAAATATTATATAACTAAATTTACCACTATGAAAAAGTACTTATTCCTTTTGTTGAGCTTGCCACTCCTATTGGCAGCATGCAACTCTGACACTACTAAGGAGCCTGAAGCTAAGAAGCCTGTGTTGACTCTAACCTCTGATGCAGTGATGACATTTAATGACGAGGGTAAGGGTGAGATTACATACACACTTGAGAATGTACCTGAGGGTACACGACCTCTTGCAGCATGCGATGCTGACTGGATTACAAACCTCAAGGTAGCAGAGAGCATCACATTTACTGTAGTGTACCCAGAGCCATACCTTAAGAAAGACGAGCAGACAACTATTAAGGTTGCTTACCAGAGCGAGTCATTCGAGGTTACAGTTAAGTGTATTGCAAACGCTCCTGAAAGTACACATTATGAGCTAAGTTATATCGATGGCACATACTACGAGCCAGGTTACTGGGATGCAGGCATCAGTGCCCACAACTACTATGTTATGTTATCATCAGTAGAGGATCTATCTGTGTACAAGGCTAATGAGGTATACCTTACACTCGATCTATACGCAGCTACAGGCAACGCAGATGCTCCTGTAATTCCAAATGGCACTTATACATTCAATGAGTTTTATAAGACTGGCTCTGCAAGCTGCTACTACTCTGAGCTTACCGTTGTTGATGCAAATGGCACAAAGAATACTTATTTACCTGCTGAGGGCTCATTTGAGGTTAGCGACAATAAGATTGAGGGTTACTTCATTGATGAGATTGGCAATGTACACTCATTCGTATACCACGGCACTACAGCACTACCTGTTGTTGAGGTAGAGGATATTGAGTTCAATGAGACTGGATATACTTGCTATTTGGAGAATGATGCAGATTACTACGGCGTAGGTGCAGACAACTACATTATCACTATTTTGGAGGATGACGCAACCACCTCTGGTAACTACCTCCTTCTTGATATTATTGTAGACCCTGAGGCTACAAATTGCAATGGTGAGTTCACTGCTATGGTTAATAGCAATGATCCATACTCAAAGTATATTCCTGGATATATTCAGAATGGTTATTTGATGGGTAGCTGGTACGCTGTACTTGATAATGGCAATGTAACAGACATCTACACACCTCTATACTCAGGAGCTATCACTATCACTGACAATGGTGATGAGACTATGACCTTCACATTTGACTGCGTCGATAATAATAATCATAAGATTGTAGGCTCTATCAAGGCTTACGCCTATGAGGTTGAGCCTTCAGCTATGGCGCTAAACCTTGGCAAGTCAAAGGTTGCACCAGTTAAGGGCTTTGCAATTCGCTAAAGCGTTAAATACCAACTAATTTTGAGAGCGACCAAGCAATTTGGCCGCTCTCAATTTATTATGCACATGCAAGGTGCGAAATGACAAATAGATATGCACACACTTTTTACACGATTATGGCATGACATTAAAAATATTTGTTGTATATTTGCGATATATTTTTGCATTAAAATTTAATATTATAACGACATGAAAAAATTATTTGCTTTATTGGCGCTTGTTACAATGGCGTTCACTGCATGTAATAAGGGCGAGGAGACTCCTGCGACAAAGTCAAGCATCGTACCTGAGACCACAGTTGTAGAGTTCTCACGATTGGGCGGAACGCAGGTTGTAAGATTCTCTATCAAGCAGGCTCAGGGTGGCAAAGTTACTGCTACAGAGAACTGCGACTGGCTTGAGGCTGTCACAGAGTACAACTCAGACCTTGTAATCACTGCCCAGGCTAACGAGGGCGATGCTCGCGAGGCTAAGGTTACACTTAAGTACGACTATGCTAAGGATGTTGTTATCACCGTTAAGCAGAAGACTGGCTACAGCGAGTATGATATTGATGTTGAGGCTAAGCGCTTCGAGGGTGCATACTTTGGCGGATCTTCAACATACAACTACTGGGTTATTATCTCAGATATTGGTGCTAAGCATGATGGTAGTGGCAAGGCAAATGGTACATACTACTACTTTGACATCTACTCTAAGGTTGAGGGCAAGTCAGATTTCCCTACACTTCCAGATGGCACATATACACTTGATGAGAACAACACTTTTGCAGCCCTCACTATCGCTACCGAGAGTAGTTGGTATGATGTAAAGGACAAGGACGGAAAGAGCAAGGTATCATCAAGCTATAAGAGTGCAACCGTAACAGTTGAGCAGGGCAAGTTTGTAGCTATCATCGAGCTTAAGAATGGTGAGAAGCACCGCGTAGCTTATGAGGGCGACCTCTCTATGGGCTTCGATAATACAACATTCAGCGAGGACTTCACATTCGACATTAAGAATGCAAGCATCACAGCGACAAACTATGGTGATGCTTACGAGGTAGGCCAGCAGACATGGTTCATCGAGGCAGTTAAGGGCGATGACCTATTCATGTTGGAGCTCTTCTCAGCAAGCAGTGAGAGCCCTGCAGGCCTCTACACAAAGCTTACAGGCAATGTAAACGAGAGCTACGAGAATAAGTTCTTGCCAGGCGTTATTGGCGATGGCTTGGTTGGTGCATGGTACGCTAAGCTCACAGGCGGAACCATTAAGGGTGATGTTATGGCTCCTATTGTAGATGGTATCATTCAGGTTGTCGTAGATGGCAACACCGCAACAATCAACTACAGCGCAAAGGATGACGCTGGATTTAAGATTGAGGGTAGCGTTAGCGGTAACTACAGCGTAAAGGATGCTGAGTAATAACAGTGAATAAAATACAAACACTATAAACCTAAAAATCTAATTATGAAAAAGTTATTCTATCTTTTGATGTGCTTGCCATTGGCATTTGCATCATGTACACCTCCTGCAGAGGAGGAGCCAACACCAGAGGTTAAGAATCCTCAGTTGATTCTAACATCTGACGATGTTGTTAATGCGAAGGCTGACGGTGGTACTGTAACCGTTGAGTACATGCTTATCAACGCTAAGGAGGGCGCTGAGTTCACAGCTGAGAAGGAGGCTGAGTGGATTAGCAACTTCGTATTCGGTGATGAGATCACTTTTGATGTTGCTGTAAACGAGACTACTGAGGCTCGTGAGGCAAAGATTACCTTCAAGTATGATGTAGCATCTATGGAGGTAACTGTTAAGCAGGCAGGTAAGAAGGAGGAGCCAAAGGCTCCAGTTATCAACATCACCTCAGAGGTGGAGATGGAGTTCGGCCAGGATGAGGCTTTGGGTACAATCACATACACTATTGAGAACCCAATCCAGAATGTTGAGCTTAGCGCTAAGGCTAATGTAAACTGGATCTCTCAGCTTACAGTTCAGAGCGAGAAGGTATTGTTCCAGGTAGCTGCTAACACAGGCGATGCTCGTGAGGGTATTATCACTCTTACTTACGGTATGCTTGAGGCTCAGGTTATTATCAAGCAGGCTGAGTATGTAGCTCCAGCTCCTGTAATCAATGTTGATCCAGCTGAGGTAGAGATCGACGCTGCTGGTGGTGCAGTATCTGTTGCTTACTCTGTAGCTAACCCAGTTGAGGGCGTTGAGCTTACAGCTGCTTGCGAGACAGAGTGGATTTCTAATGTTGTTGTTGCAGAGGAGACTATCTCATTCGATGTTGCAGTTAACGAGGAGAGCCTTCGTCAGGGTATAATCGTTTTGACATACGGTGAGGTTGTTTACGACCTTATTGTTAAGCAGCTCCCAGAGGACTACAACCCAGATATGGTATACTCTGTATTTACAGTTGTTGATGCGTGGGCTGAGTGCAAGAATGGTGCTAAGCAGTGGGATATCACTTTCGTAGAGAAGGATGATGTACTTGGCGAGATGCAGACACGCATTAGCTTTGCTCTTAGCGAGGCAAATCCATCACACCCAACCGAGGGTCACTACTCTGTAGCTGATGGCTCTATCCTTGTTAATGGTACATACCAGAATGGTTTCTCTACATATCGTGCTAACGCCTCTCTTGCAACAGATATCACTGCTGCGGAGTTCGATATCGCTGTAGATACCGACAACAAGACTGTTTCTATCGCAGGTTACTTCCAGGCTGCTAACAACATCATTTCTGTTGAGTACAATGGTGAGATGAGTGGTATGGACCTCTCTGGTGGTCAGGGCAACACACACTTCACTGATTGGAAGTGGGTTAGAAAGAACTGGGAGGAGGCTGGTCAGTCTCTCTTCACTGCAAGATCTACTGATGGTGCACTCGAGATCTGCTTCGATATTCGCCACTCAGGTGGTTCAAAGCTTATCCCTGCTGCTACATATGAGGTAATGCCACATGGTACTACAACTGACTATGTTGCTAATAGTTCTTACCTCACACTCAACTCTGTAAAGAGTTCCTTCGCTGCAGGTACAGTTGTAGTTGAGCATATCCGTGGTGGTTATATCATCACATTCGATATTACTGATGACTTGGGTCGCCCAATCTCTGGTGTAATCCAGGGTGCTATTGAGAATGGTACAAACCCATAGTAGGTAGATATTCCGCACAATAATTAAGGGTGTCCGCGTGGACACCCTTAATTATTATATTGTAAGTAAAGGGATGTTCTATAAATTAGTAAATTATATTTAGTCTTTAGTTGTATTAGGGAAATATATATTTCGGTCGCTTTTGAATTTCTTTCGGTATCTTCTTCATCTTTCCTCGGTTACAATGCTCGCATTGCGCCCACAGAAGAGATAAATAATCTATCCGAAATAATCTTCAAAATCGCTTCGACCTAATTTATAGGACCTCCCTAAAACTATTTGTCGTACTTATCCCCCCACAGCGCATGCATTCGCTCGGCAATCTTCTGTTCCTGAGCATTGCCTACATTGGGAGTATAGAAGCGTGTGCCACTAAGCGAGTCAGGAAGAAACTCCTGTCTAACAAAGTTACCCGCAAAATCATGCGCATACTTATACTCTGCGCCATAGCCCAAGTCCCCCATAAGCTTAGTAGGTGCATTTCTAAGATGTAATGGCACAGGACGGTTAGTAGTATCATGCTCAACCATCGCCAAAGCCTTATTTATAGCGGCGTAGGCCGAATTACTCTTAGGACTTGTCGCCAAGTATATCGTAGTCTCCGCAAGCGTTATACGCGCCTCTGGCATACCAATCTTATGCACCGTATCGAAACATGCATTTGCCAAGAGTAGAGCATTAGGGTTTGCAAGACCCACATCCTCCGAAGCGAGGATTACCAAACGACGAGCAATAAAGCGTGGCTCCTCACCTCCTGCCAACATGCGGGCAAGGTAGTATATCGCAGCATTAGGGTCACTGCCACGCACCGACTTTATAAAGGCCGAGATTACATCATAGTGCTGCTCTCCCGACTTATCGTATAGCGCAATATTCTGCTGCAAGCACTCCGTAACGCGCTCATCATTGATAACAATATCAGCGTCTGAAGCACCCACAATAATATCGAGGATATTCAACAACTTTCGCGCATCGCCACCCGAGAAGCGGAAGAGAGCCTCGGTCTGCTCAACCTTAATATTACGCCTCTGGAGTTCTATATCAGTAGAGAGCGCACGATCAAGAAGCGTCTGAAGTTCGCTATCCTCCATCGGCTTAAGCACATATACCTGACAACGGCTTAGTAGTGGCGATATAACCTCAAATGAGGGGTTTTCTGTAGTAGCACCTATAAGCGTTACAATACCCTGCTCTACAGCGCCTAAAAGCGAATCTTGCTGCGACTTGTTGAAGCGGTGAATCTCATCGATAAACAGGAATGCAGGGCGCGCATTAAAGAGGTGCTGGTTCTTAGCCTTCTCAATAACCTCCCTAACATCTTTAACTCCCGATGTTACAGCCGAGAGAGTATAGAATGGTCTATCGAGTGCCGAAGCCACAATCTTAGCAAGCGTAGTCTTACCTACCCCTGGAGGTCCCCAGAGAATAAATGATGGCACACTACCCGAGGCGATGAACTTACGGAATACGCCGTTATCGCCCACAAGGTGCTTCTGCCCAATATAATCATCCAAGCCCTGAGGTCTAAGACGCTCGGCTAAGGGTTGCTGTGCCATAATTAGTGGTTGATGTTCATCTGCTTATTAGGGTCGTGCTTATAGCGGAAGAGCACCATAAACAACAGCGCCACAACAAGGGCATAGCCCGCAAATACAAGCCATGTAGTACTCCAACCCTCAACGACACTTATGCCATTAACAACAACACCCTCAAGGCTCTCTGTCGCTGGCACAAAGTGGTTAACAACGGCCTGAGCACCAAGAGTACCTACCGTAGCACCGATACCGTTAGTCATAATCATAAATAGGCCCTGTGCCGATGAGCGCATATCTCCGCTGGTATTCTCATTTACATAGAGTGAACCTGAGATATTAAAGAAGTCAAAGGCAACGCCATAGACAATCATCGAGAGGATAAACATCCAAAGTCCTGAGCCAGGGTTACCCAAGCCAAAGAGACCGAAGCGCAATACCCACGCAAACATCGCGATGAGCATAACACGCTTAATACCGAAACGCTTAAGGCAGAATGGTATCAACAAGATACACAATGTCTCAGAGACCTGCGATAGCGAGATAAGAGCATTAGCATGGTTCGCACCAAAGGTATTAGCGAACTCTGGGATATTCTTAAACGATGTGATAAAGCTGTTTGCAAAACCATTTGTAATCTGCAACGACACGCCGAGCAACATCGAGAAGATGAAGAATAGCGCCATCTGCTTACTCTTAAAGAGTTTGAAGGCATCAAGACCCAAACGCTGAGCGAAGCTCTTATTCTCCTGATTACGGTTTACAGGGCAGTTAGGGAGCATCTGCGCATAGATAGCCAAGATAATACCGATTACGGCGCACTGGAAGAACTGCACAGGGCTTGCCTGGAAGCCAGCGAAGTCGCACACAAGCATCGCCACGATGAAGCCTACAGTACCGAATACTCGAATTGGAGGGAAGGCCTTAACGGTATCGTAGCCACCCTGCTCAAGCACAGTGTACGCTACAGAGTTCGACAAGGCAAGGGTCGGCATATAGAATGCCACGCTTATAGAGTATAGTATGAACATTGGCCAAAGCATATCGTTTAGACCGCAGTAGCCTGCACCAGCAATAAATAGTGCGGCAATGCCATGACATAGACCCAAGAGTCGCTGCGCAGGAATTAGCTTATCAGCGATGATACCCATGATTGCAGGCATAAACATCGACACTACACCCTGCATAGCATAGAACCAACCTATCAATTCACCGTAACCTGCGGAGAAAAGATAACCTCCCATAGATGTTAGGTACGAACCCCATACTGCGAACTGGAGGAAGTTCATAATGATAAGACGAGACTTAATGTTTCTCATAATCAGCGAGTTTTATGTATTTCTATTCTATTATTAGCAAAAATCTTAACAAAGATATGAAATTTTTTTGAATTTTTTTTACGATTTTCTTTGCAAATCCAAAATATTGTTCTACTTTTGCACCGTCAAACAGAAACATTGGGCTATGGTGTAATGGTAACACTACAGATTCTGGTCCTGTCATTCTTGGTTCGAATCCAGGTAGCCCAACTAAAGCAGTCGATTTACGGCTGCTTTTTTTTTGTTTTGTATACTCTCGGTGCATAGCGCCCCTCCCCAACACACACAGCCATACACAACCACGCACAGCAGCCACCGCCGCTCCGCTTCCACTGATGATTATAGCAAATATGATACAAAGAAAAAAGGTCAGCGATTTGCTGACCTTAATCTGTCGGGATACCAGGATTCGAACCTGGGACCCCCTGCTCCCAAAGCAGGTGCGCTAACCGGACTGCGCTACATCCCGTAAAACCTATCTGATTTCGAGGTGCAAAGATATATGACTTTTTCTAAACCTCCAAATATTTTCACAACTTTTTTCATAAAAAATGCAAAAAAGTGTGTTTTTTCTTAAAAAAACGCCCTCTTTAACCACAAAAACGCCCCACAAGCACCCCTTTATCATCTAAAAACTCACAACAACATCTGGCATAGTTTGTGTTTTTTCTCGCTTCGTAATCTTAAAATTTACATTGTTATGATGAAAAACACAAAACACTCCACCGCAACAACTGCGGTTTATGGCTCAGAAGAGATGGTAACACCTGCGCCAACAACAACAATACCTGAGGGCATGACAACACCTGAGATTGCCTACAACATGGTCAAGGATGAGACCTATGCACAAACACAACCTCGCCTCAACCTCGCAACATTCGTAACGACATACATGGATGAGTATGCCACACGACTTATGAACGAGGCGATATCTATGAACTATATCGACCAAACAGAGTATCCGCGTGTCGCTGTAATGGCAAGCCGCTGCATCAACATCCTTGCAAACCTATGGCACACACCCGAGAAGAGCGAATCGAAATGCGGCGCTCTCGGCATAGGCTCTTCGGAGGCCTGCATGTTAGGCGGTGTGGCAGCATGGCTACGCTGGCGTAAGCGTCGCATGGCAGAGGGCAAGCCTGTAGATAAACCAAACCTTGTGATGAGCTCAGGCATGCAGGTTGTGTGGGAGAAGTTTTGTCAGCTATGGCAGATTGAGCTACGACAGATACCTCTTACGCGCGAGAAGCGTACGCTATGCATCGAGGAGGCATTGAAGCATTGCGACGAGAACACAATATGCATTGTTCCTATCGCTGGCGTGACATGGACAGGTCTTAATGACGACATAGAGGCATTAGATAAGGCTTTGGAGGAGTTTAACGCTCGCACGGGCTACCACATCCCTATACATGTAGATGCAGCCTCTGGCGGCTTTATTCTACCATTTGTAAGCCCTGAGACACGCTGGGACTTCAGACTCAAAAATGTTATCTCTATATCAACATCTGGTCACAAGTTTGGCCTTGTATATCCAGGCTTGGGTTGGGTAATATGGCGCGATAAGAGCTACCTTCCTGATGAGATGAACTTCTCGGTAAACTATCTCGGTGCTGAGGTGACACAAGTAGGTCTTAACTTCTCACGCCCTGCGGCACAGGTATTGGGTCAGTACTACAACTTCATCCGTCTCGGTCGTGAGGGCTACACCGCCATACAGAAGAACTGCATGGAGATTGCACGCTATTGCCATGAGCAGATAGGCAAGATGAAGTGCTTCGAGAACTACTCTACAGAGGTTGTAAATCCTCTCTTTGTATGGTCACTAAGTGAGGAGTATTTGAAGAGTGCCAAGTGGACCCTCTTCGATCTACAGGCAATACTACAGCAGAGCGGCTGGATGGTACCTGCCTATACCCTACCTAAGAACATTGACGATATAGTTGTTATGCGTGTTGTTATCCGCCAGGGTATGTCGCGCGATATGGTGGATATGCTTATCAAGGATATCGCAAATGCCGTGGAGGAGCTTGACAAATTGAAGTACCCTACGCCATCACGCGAGGAGCAGAATAAGCGCAAGGGCAAAGTGTTCACACATTAGAAGAGTACACAAAAAAAGTGACTGTCCAACAAGTTAATGGACAGTCACTTTTTTCTTGTGAAGTTGTATAACAAGAGCTAATTTTAGGCGCACGAAGCTCGAAAAAGCGGAGTTTACTAGGGGTAAATGAGCATTTTGAGAGCAAGTGCATTTTGTTGTCAGAATGGTGCAGATACAACGCTCGGCGAAATTCAAGTAGATGGGCTGTACTTGGCGTACTGCCCATTTACGAGATATTTCGTTAGCGGAAGTAGATGCCCATTATCACAACAAATACCGACGAAGGAGCCTTGTTAGACAGC
>JAFYRL010000003.1 GCA_017546975.1 Alistipes sp. | reverse complement strand
TGGATATTTCGAACAGATTTCTTATCTTTTTCGAGGGCGCTATGCGGGCATAGCAACCGAGGAAAGATAAGATAGATGCCGAAATAGACACAAAAGCAACCGAAATATAAAATAAAACTACCTATTGTTAAACTTAATTTACTAATTTGTAGAACATCCCATAAATACTTGCGCGAGGCGCTCATCACCTTTCATCTTATTAACATGGGTGTGCCCTTTTACCTGTTACTAATTACTCTCTACTAATCACTAATTCCTTTGCCGCTCTTGTCCAATTCAAAAATATTGCGTATTTTTGTGGTATCTGTTTTCAAAAAGAAGTAAGAGACTATGAACTTAAAGAATATACCTGCAGGCTATAAAGTTGCCTTTTGGACTATCCTCCTTGTTGCTATCGATCAGATTGTTAAGATGCTCATACACTGCAATCTTGAGGTGGGTGATAAGATTGAGGTGTTCCGCTGGTTTAACCTCTGCTATGTTGAGAATAATGGTTTTGCCTTTGGCATGCAACTTGGCTCTGGCTCTGGCGCACTCGATTGGGGTAAGCTCATATTGAGCATCTTCCGCATCGTGATGATTGGCTTGCTAATCCATGGTATCGGCTACTTGCTTAAGCGTCGCAATGAGGTGCCTAAGGGTGTTATAGTGGGTGCTGTACTTATCCTTGCAGGTGCTATCGGCAATATGGTAGATAGTATGTTCTACGGCATGTTGCTCGATACTCAGGATGCTGGTTTCTTAATGGGTAAGGTGGTGGATATGATACACTTGCCTCTATTTAAGTGGGAGAACTGTCCTCGCTTCCTTGACTTCCTTGTTGGTGGTGATGGCTACTTCTTTGGCGCGGTGTTCAATGTCGCTGACTCATATATCTCTGTCGCTGTTGTCTACCTTCTTATCTTCCAGTATAAGTTCTTCAAGTAGAGCGGCTCTTAGCCATGAATAGGGTTGAGCAATTTATCTCGGTGCTTGAGGCGGAGCGTCGTTACTCGGCGCACACGATACAAGGCTACCGCCATGATATATATGCCTTCTTGTCGTGGCTCAATGTTGATGCCGAGAACTTTGATGCTGAGAGCATTACCCGTGAAGATATTACCGATTGGGCGATATATCTCTTTGAAGAGCAAAAACTCAAAGCTACATCAGTAAATCGTTACTTAGCGTCGCTACGCAGCTTCTGGAGCTGGCTGCGTAAGTGTGGCTACACCAAGCGCGATATTATGCGCTGTATATCTACTTTTAAGCCACCGAAGCGTCTACCTACCTTCGTTCCCGATAGTCGCATGATGGATGTTGTCGCTGAACTAAAGGAGGATATTGCCTCTAACGATTTGGAGCGTCTGCGTGATGCTCTTATTCTACTCCTTATATATACATGTGGTCTGCGTCTCTCGGAGCTTGTAGAGGCTAATTGGGAGGATGTAGCATCGGATTTCAGCTCTATTCGTGTTATGGGTAAGGGTGGTAAGCAGCGTGTTCAACCCATAGTAAAATCTCTTGGTGAGATACTAAAAAAGTATTTTAGTCAAAATTCTTCGCAAAATATTTGCATAGGTCAAAAAAAAGCACTAATTTTATCTTCGAAAGGGGAGCGTATCAACCGAAGAGCTGTGCAGCGAATTGTCGAGCGTAAGCTAAAGTGCTCAGGTGTACAAGGTAAGACCTCGCCACATGTGCTTCGCCACACCTTTGCCACACATCTGCTCAACGACGGAGCGGATCTCCGTGCGATACAGGAACTCTTGGGGCATAGCTCTCTGCGTGCCACGCAGGTATATACTCACGCTGACTTTGAGCGATTGAAGGATATATATAAGAGTGCTCACCCCCGTGAGAGTGATGATGCGGAGATATAAGAGACTCCGTTACCATATCCTCTCGTGCAGCGTTAGGACAGCCCGTGCCATGCGAGCATGGGTATTATATAATAACTTAATACTTTATGACCTATGAACGTACAGATTCAGTCAGTAAAATTCGACGCAGGACAACCCTTGCTTGACTTCATTCAGAAGAAGATGGATAGATTGGATCGCTTTGTCGATGATAGAGCTGGTGATGTAGAGGTTACTCTACGCCTTGATCCAGACTCAGAAAAGGGCAACAAAGTAGTAGTAGTGTCGCTCCATGTCCCTGGTGGCGATATCCGTGTTGAGGAGCGAGCATTTACCTTTGAGGAGGCGATAGATAATTCAATGGATATAATTAAGCGTCAGTTGGAGAAGGCTAAGGCTAAATTCGAAAAGTAGTAGAAATTTCTTGTGATAAGGGGTCATTCTCGACCCATCCCAAAAGTAAGACCCTACGGGCTGTACTTCATGTACTATCCCGTAGGGATCTTCTTTTGCGATAGGCCAAGCCTAACCCCTTCTGACAAGAAATTGGGTCGAGGTGCTAATTAAGGTGTGGGGAGTTGATGTGTTCTGATGTGTTTTTTGGGTTCTAATGCTTTTTGGTGGTAGCGCTCTGCCTATAAGAACTCATTCTAACCCATTAGAACCTATCCGACTGCGCCCTCTTGCTGCGATAACTAAACATCCCAGCCAACCGGCTAATGTACATGAGGGGATTCTATGTGAAATATTTGTATATTTGTGAATAATAGTGTAAATTTGTGATGTAATCAAATGATGTTAGGTAATATGAGAGATTTGATTAAAGTGTTGTTTGTGCTGCTGATGTTACCACTTGTTGGCTATGCGCAGAGTGATACAGCTATGCCTAAAATAGGTAGTATGGAGGCG